>CAMLGG010000041.1 GCA_946479475.1 uncultured Ideonella sp.
GACACCATGTGGTGGCACCACGCCCTGGGCAATGTGCGCCAGCGCCCGTTCTCGGCGATCTGGACGGACACGAGCGACCCGCTGATGGCCGGCCTCAAGCGCCAGCCGCGCCCGGTCACCGGCCGCTGCGGGTCCTGCGCGCACCTCGCGATCTGCGGAGGCAACACCCGCGTGCGGGCCCAGCAGCTCACCGGCGATCCTTGGGCATCGGACCCGGGCTGCTACCTCAGCGACGAGGAGATCGGCCTGTCCACGACTGCGGAGGCCGTTCATGCCTGAGCTGGGCGCCCGTCTGACGAAACTGCTTCTCGCCGCGGGCCTGGTGTGGATGGGCAGCGACCTGGCACGCGCCGAGGATCTGCCCGATGCCGCGCGGCTCTATGGCCAGCACTGCGCCACCTGCCACGGCACCCGGCGCACCGGCGGCATGGGCCCGGCGCTGCTGCCCGAGAGCCTGGAGCGCCTGCGCCAGGCCGATGCCCGCACGGTGATCGACAAGGGGCGCGCGGCCACGCAGATGCCGGCCTTCGGCGCCACGCTGAGCGCTGCCGAGATCGATGCGCTCGCGCGCTGGGCCTACCAGCCCGTCGAGCCGGCGCCCGGCTGGACGGAGGCCGACATCCGCGCCTCCCGCGTCGAGACCGCCGGCTGGGCCGACTGGCCAGGCAAGCCGCAGTGGAAGGCCGACCCCATGAATCTCTTCGTGGTGGTCGAGGGCGGCGACCACCACGTCTCGATCGTCGACGGCGACCGCTTCGAAGTCATGCACCGCTTCGCGAGCCGCTATGCGCTGCACGGCGGCCCCAAGTTCACGCCCGACGGCCGCTACGTCTTCTTCGGCTCGCGTGACGGCTGGATCACCAAGTTCGACCTGTACAACCTGAAGGTCGCCGCAGAAGTGCGCGCCGGCCTGAACATGCGCAACGTCGCCGTGAGCAGCGACGGCAAGTGGGTGATGGCGGCCAACTACCTGCCGCGCACGCTCGCCCTGTTCGACGCCGACCTCAAGCTGCAGAAGACCTACGACGCGTCCACGCTGGACGGCAAGGTGCGCTCGCGCGTTTCGGCCGTCTACGACGCCGCGCCGCGCAAGAGCTTCGTGGTCGCGCTCAAGGACATCCCCGAGCTGTGGGAGATCTCGTACGACCCGCAGGCCGAGCCCATCCACGACGGCTACGTGCACGACTACCGGATGGGCGAGGCGATCGCCAAGCCGGGCTACCTCGGCGTGCGCCGCACCCCGCTGCAGGAGCCGCTGGACGACTTCTTCTTCGACCCGGCCTACCGCCACGTGATCGGCACGGCGCGCCCGCGCAGCCCCGAGGCCGCGCCGACGGCGCAGGTGGTCAACCTGGACATCCGTCGCAAGATCGCCGAGCTGCCCATCGCGGGCATGCCGCACCTGGGCTCGGGCATCACCTTCACGTACCAGGGCAGCACCGTGCTCGCCAGCCCGAACCTGAAGACCGGCGCGATCGACGTGGTCGACCTGAAGACCTGGAAGACCGTCGCCACCGTGCCCACGCCCGGCCCGGGCTTCTTCATCCGCAGCCACGAGGCCACGCCCTACGCCTGGGCCGACTCGATGATGAGCCCGCAGGCCAGGGACACGCTGACTCTGATCGACAAGCACACCCTGCGACCCGCCGCCACCGTGCGCGAGCCGGGCAAGACCCTGGCCCACGTCGAGTTCACCCGCGACGGCCGCTATGCGCTGGCGAGCGTCTGGGAGCTCGACGGCGCCATCGTCGTCTACGACGCGACCACCCTGAAGGAAGTCAAGCGCCTGCCCATGAGCAAGCCGGTGGGCAAGTACAACGTGTGGAACAAGATCACGCGCTCCGAGGGCACTTCGCACTGACGGTCAGGCGCCAGGCTATCGGCCGGCCCGGCCGACCAGCTCCTTGCGCATCTGCGCCAGCCTCGCCTTGAGGCGCCTGGCGTTCACGGACCCTGCACGCAGCAGGACCTTCTGCCCGGCCGTCAGGTCCTCCAGCGCGGGATCGGCGAACTCGTAGCGCACCCAGGGGCGCGTGGACGGGATGGGGCCGCGGACCTCGGTGAGGCGGACCCCGACCGGATAGGGCACGTCGGGTGTCTCCAGCAGCAGGTCGATGACCTCGATCAGGCGCGCGTTGAAGGAGCGGCCGGGATAGCCGATCTCTTCGTAGGCCCGCTGCAGCACCGGATACATCCGCGCATAAAGGTCGACGGTTCGGCTGACGGGCAGCGACTCGACGAAGAGCACGAACGCCGAATAGCGCATGCCGTTGTCCGCGGCGATGAGAGTCTCGTCCCCGCGCGTCTCGATCGTGAAGCGGCCCTCGGTGGCGTTGACCGGCCACATGCTCGCGGGAGCGTGCGAGCGCCCCAGGTTGTCCACGGTGGCGACGAAGCGGCGCGCGAAGTCGTCCGTCCGCAGGAAGGTCCTGGCCGCCTTGCTGCCGACCAGACTCGCGAGCGCTGCGCCGATGTCGGCCTCGTCGACCGGCGAACCCTCGGCGACAGGCGCTTCGACGGGCGGCCCCGAGACTGCGGCCGGCGCAGGCATCGACGGCGTGCTCGCCGCAATCTCGGCCGCGGCGGGCGCGACGGCGGCAGGCGCCGGATTCGGAACAGGCGCCCTCGTGCTCCACCACCACCAAAGCGCGGCGCCCAGGGACGCCGCGGCAAAGAACAGCGCCATGGCGCGCGTCGAACTCTTCATCGCTCGCCCAAGCTCATCGGCATGCGAGGCCCGTTGTACATTTGGGCAAATATACAACGGGTGCGGCGACGGGCTCCGCACCGACGGCGCGATCGTGCTTAGCCACCCCGTGGGGGTTCAGCTCGCTGGAGTGAGCCGGACGCCGGCGCCCGCGATCTGCATCGATCCGTCTCCGAGGACCTCGACCGGGCGGCCGTCGTCGAGCCGGTACTCGGCCTGGCCGGTGGGCAGCCAGCGCTCGTCGGCGCCGGGCAGCGACTCGTCGAGCGCCATGAGCTCGTAGCCGCGCACCTTGTAGGCCGCGCCGTCCGAGCCGGATGCGATGAAGGTCTCGAGCTGGTGAAGTCGGCGTTGCATGTCTTCGGTCTCCTGTCATGTCCATCCGCGGCCGGTGTCGGCAAGCCGCCCTGCGCGCAGGGCGGCGGATGGCGTCCTTGCCAACTGCTTTTGTACACAAGCATTCACGACAATGCCGCGCGTCGGGTTGCTCGGCCCTGCACGGCGTGCAGCCGTGCCGCCGGCGGCCGGCACGAGTCCGGGCGTTCGCGGCGTTGCCCCGTTGTACATTGGTGCAGACAGTTCCGTCATCGGCCCACGCCGAGGCAAGGCCCATGCCACGCAACGTGCCCCCATTGCTCTCCCGCGCTGTTCTCTTGCACTCGCTGGCATTGGCCGGAACGCTGGCCGCGTGCGCCTCGAGGCCGCTGCCCGTGGCCGCGCCGGCGCCGGCATCCAGGCCGACGGCCCCCGCCACTGCACCTGCGCGCGCGCCGGCCGCCCCGCCCGCGCAGCCCCCGACGACCCCGCCTGCCGCGGCCGCCGCCAGTCGCCCGATCGGCCCGGACAACCCGACCCTGGCCGCCGAGCTGAGCCGGCTCGCGCAGGTTCCGCCTTCCATGGCCGGCACCGTGGCAGAGCGCGTCGACTTCGGCCAGTCCGCGTCAGGGCAGCCCCTGATGGCGCTGTGGCTCGGCCGCGCGAATCCGGCCAGCCCCCGGCCCTCGGTCCTGCTCGTCGGCCAGCCGCGGGGCGAAGAAGGCTTCAGCGCCCAGGTCCTGCTCGACCTGGCACGACGGCTGGTGCAGCAGGGCCCGAGCCCGCTGCTGGACCGCATCGATGTCCTGCTCGTCCCCCGGCTGGACCCGGATGGCGCGCAGATGCCGCGGGCGGCCCCTGCCGGTCCCCGCATCGACACCGATCACCTCGCCCTGAAGACCGCCGAGGCACGCTCCCTGGCCGCGCTGATGCGCCGCCACGAGCCGACGGTGATCGTCAGCCTGCGCGATCTGCCGGCCAACGCGCCCGGCGAGTTCTCGGTCGAAGCCGGCGCATCGGCCGGCGTCGCCGAGTTCATTGCGCGGGCGGCGAAGGAATGGTTGCGCGACCCGATGCTGCGGCAGGGGCAGGCGCTCGGGAAGCCGGCCGATGCTCGGGGCCTGCCGGGCCTGCCCTTTGACCAGCCCGGCTCGCTGCTCGAGGTGGGCAGCCTCGGCAACGCCGTCACCTTGCGCGTGGGCGTCGAGCCGGCGGGCAACGGCCCACAGGCGGCGGCGCAGTTGCTGTCGACGGCGCTGCGCCTCGCGGCCGAGCGCGCCGACGATCTGCTGAAGCTGCGTCGCTACGTCGACGAGGAGGTCGCCGCCCGCGCCTGCCACGGCGACCTGGCGATCGACGCCCCGCAGCATCTGCCGCGGCCCTGTGGCTACTGGATCGCGGCCGAGGCGGCGCAGGCGGCCGAGCGCCTGCGCCTGCTGGGCGTCGAGGTCCGGCAGCTGAGCGAGCCGGCCAGCGCGCTGGGGTCGCTTTACCAGCAGCAGGATGGAACACCCGGCGAGCTCGTCGACGCGCTCGTCGACATGCCGCCGGGCAGCTTCCACGTCTCGATGGCCCAGCCTCGGGCCACTCTCGTGGCGGCCGCGCTCGAGCCTCAATCCGCCCAAGGCTTCCTGCGGGAGCACGTGTTGGCGAACGCGTCGCAGGTCGCGAGGCTGCGCGTTTCCTTCACGGCCCCGGCCGGCGCGCAGGCCGAGGCCGTCAAGCCGCCATGAAGCCCGCCCGGGCTGCCGGCAAGGGCCGGGGCCCGGGCGCGCGGGCCCGGCTCACGGCCCGGCCTGGTGATCGGCGGCCCGGCCGACCTGCGTCGCCGGCCCTGCCTCCGGCTCGCCGCGCCGGGCAGGCGCGATCGAAGCCGGCACCCCCAGGCGTTGCAGCTGAAGCTGCGCCAGCGCCCCGTACAGGGGCCGGCTCAGCACGCGGGAGACCCCGCCCGCGACGAGCGCGCAAGCCATGAGGCTGAGCACCATCCCGTGTCCGTCGACCATCTCCATCACGATGATGAAGGAGGTCAGCGGAGCCTGGGTCGCCGCCGCGAGGAAGCCGACCATGCCCAGCGCGACCAGCGTCGGCGCGTGCTCGTAGCCCGTCAGCACCGCGATGTCGTGGCCCAGCGAGCCGCCGATGGACAGCGAGGGGGCGAAGATGCCGCCGGGCACGCCGGACCAGGCGGTCAGCCAGGTGGCCAGGAACTTGAAGAAGACGAACACGCCCGGCGTGTCGCTCGCGCCGGCCAGGATCTCCCGGGAATGGGTGTATCCGCTGCCGAATGCGGTGCCGCCCGTGACGATGCCGATCACCGCGACCGCCAGGCCGCAGCCGGCCGCGAACCGGACCGGATGCTGGCGGCGCCAGCGGCTGAACCGGTCCTGCGAGTGTCCGGCGAGGGAGCTCACCAGCAGCCGCGCGAACAATCCGCCGGCCAGGCCGGACGCGAGCGCCACCAGGACCCCCGGCAGCAGCAGGTCGAAGCCGGGCGCCGCCGAAGGGATGATGCCGAAGTAGGTGACGTTGCCGTACACCGAGACCGACATCAGGCCGGCCAGGACGATGGCCGCGATGATCAGGCCGCTGCTGCGCTGCTCGGGCTTTCGGGAGAGCTCCTCGATCGCGAACATGATTCCCGCCAGCGGGGTGTTGAAGGCGGCGGCGATGCCCGCCGCCCCGCCCGCCACGAGCAGGCCGTGCTCGCTCACCGTCGTGCGAGCCGGGAGCCAGGGCCGCGCCTGCTGCATGACCCCTGCCGCCAGCTGGACCGACGGGCCCTCCCGACCCAGCGAAAGGCCGCACAGCAGGCCGGTGGCCGTGAGGATGAACTTGGCCGCCGAGAGCTTGAGCGAAACGAACAGGCCTCGCTGCCGGTCGTCCACGCCCGAATCGAGCGCGGCCATCACCTGCGGAATGCCGGAGCCCGCCGCCCCGGGGACGAACCGGCCCGTGAACCAGACGATCGCCGCGGCGCCCGCGGGCGTCCATACCAGGGGCCACCACGGGCTCCACTGGCGCAGTTGCACGAAGGCCTTCAGCGCATGTTCGGTGACCCAGGTGAACGCGACGACCGTCAGGCCGGCCAGCGCCGCGGCGGCCAGCACGGCGACCCGGGTCCGCCAGAGCCCCGGATCGCCGAATTCGCGCCTGACTGCCTTGCCGATGTGTGGATCCATCTCCTGCTTCCGCGGGCGGTGGACCAGGGGATGCCGCCAAGTGGATTTGTCAAAATATATCTGATCGGCGCGGCAGGGCGGCACGAGCGGTCGGCTTCGCCGCCGCTGTATTCTTCGGCCCCTCACCCCTGGAGCTCACCATGCGCAGAGTCACCGGCATAGGCGGCATCTTCTTCAAGGCGAAGGACCCGGTCGCCCTGCGGGCCTGGTACAAGGCCCACCTCGGGCTGGACGTGCTGGAGTGGGGAGGCGCTGTGCTGCCCTGGGCCGACGAGGCGGGACAGCCCGCCGGCGGCATGACGGTGTGGAGCGTGAACGGGCTCGACAGCGACACCTTCGCCCCGAGCACCGCGCCCTTCATGATCAACTACCGCGTGGCGGATCTGAAGAGCCTGCTCGAGGCTCTGCGCAGCGAAGGCTGCCAGGTGCTCGACAAGACCGACGAGTCCGACTTCGGCAAGTTCGGCTGGGTCATCGACCCGGAGGGCAACAAGGTCGAGCTGTGGGAGCCCCCGGCCGGGCAGTGACCAGGGATCAGCCGCCGCGCCAGGCCTCCATCAGCCCGTTCGAGGGCAGCGTCTCGTCCAGCAGCTTGCGCGCCGTCTCGATGCCCGCCACCGGCAGGCCCTTGGGGTCGAGCAGGCCGATCTGCACCAGCACGCTGGCCTGGTCCCAGTAGATGTGCTCGTGGCAGAGCTTGTCGCCGCGGAACTGGACGACGGCCACCAGCGGGATCTCGACGCGCCGGCCGGTCGGCGCGATGCCCGGCAGCATCCACGGGATCTCGCGGGTGTGGGTGAAGCAGAAGAGCAGCTCGTCGACGATCTGCGTCGCGCCCACCGTGCGTGAAACCGGGATGAGCGAGGTGTCCTCCGGGTTGCTGGCCACGAAGAAGTCGGCGTAGAAGCGGCGCAGGTCGCGGTAGCCCACGCCGCCGGTCATGGTCGGGATGTGGTTCACGTAGGGCTCGGCCACCATCGTCGCCATGGTCGCGTCGACGTCGCGCGTGGCGAATTCGTGCTCGCAGTGCTTGTCCCACAGCGCCGAAAGGTCGGGGTGCGGCCCGATCGCCGACTTGAGCGTGGCCATGGTGCGCTGGTGGGCCATCCAGGCCGAGGGCTTGTGATAGTGGTCGCCATGCCGACGTGCAAACGCATGCTCAACACCCGGGTAGACGTGCAGCTCGACGCCCGGCTGGCCGCGCAGCGCGCCGAGGATCTGCTCGCGCGCCGCGGGCGGGCAGAACTTGTCCAGCTCGGCGATGTGCAGGGTCAGCGGGCAGCGCAGGCTCTTCGCCTCGTCCAGCGCGGCCTCGATGCCGACGCCGTAATAGCCCACCGCGACATTGCAGTCGGTGCGGCACGCAGCCAGGTAAGCCAGCTTGCCGCCGAGGCACCAGCCCACGACACCGACCTTGGCTTCTCGAACCTCGGGCCTCGCCCGCAACGCGGTGATGGCCGATTGCAGGTCCTGCACGCCGCGGGCCTCGTCGAAGCCCTGGTACAGCGCCATCGCGCGCTGGAAGTCCTCGGGCGAGCTGCCGAGCTGCACGCCGGGCTGCTGCCGCCAGAACAGGTCGGGCACGAGCACGACGTAGCCCTCCTCGGCGAAGTCGTCGGCCAGCTCGCGCATCGTGCGGTTCACGCCGAAGATCTCCTGCGCGAGCACGAGGCCGGGGCCCTGGCCGGCGGCCGGCAGCGAGAGGTAGGCGCCGAAGCGGCCGCTGCCGTCGGCGGCGGCGACTTCGATCTCGAAGGACTGGGACATGGATGCTCTCCTAATGCGACGCGAGGCCGACGAAGGCGCCCCCGTGGAAGACCAGCGGCGCGCGGCCATCGCAGTGGTGGTGCTCGATGCGGCCGATGAACAGCGTGTGGTCGCCCGCCTCCAGCGCATCGCGCGAGGCGCAGACGAAATGCGCCGCCGTGCCTTCGAGCAGGGGCGCGGGATGCGTGCTGTCGAGCAGGCGCACACCTTCGAACTTGTCGGCGACCGCGGGCGAGGCGAAGCGGCGGGCGAGCGACGCCTGCTCGCTCGCCAGCACGTTGATCGCGAAGTGGCTGGCGGTGCGGAAGGCGCGCAGGTTGGGCGAGCGGTTGGCCAGGCTCCACAGCAGCAGCGGCGGATCGAGCGACAGCGAGGCGAAGGAGTTGACCGTCAGGCCCACGGGCCGGCCGTCCGGCGCGCGCGCCGTGACGATGGTGACGCCGGTGGGATAGCTGCCCATGGCCTGGCGCAACGGGCGGGCCGCGTCGACGACGGCAACCCTCTCGAGGGTGGCGGGCGCATTCATGCGGCCACCTTGATCTGGCTTTCGATGAAGCGATCGCAGGCGGCGGGATCGGTCCACCAGGGGAAGAAGTCCGGCGGGTTGTCGAAGTTGTTGGCGATGGCGCTGGCGATGGGCGGGCATTCGCCGGCCACCGAGAGCAGCTTCAGGATGTGCTCCGGCGGCGGCAGCAGCAGCGTGTTCGTCCAGCGCACCACATGCTGCGCATAGGCCCACGCGCTGTCGAAGGTCTGCTGCATCCAGGCCTCGTCGAAGGCGGCGTCGCCCCGCGCGACGATGCTGTCGTGGTAGGCCTTGAAGGCCTTGGTCGCATTGTTCGAGCCCTGGCCGGTGATGGGGTCGTTGACGCACACCGCGTCGGCCATGCCGAGCACCGCGCGGCCCGAGGGCAGGCGGCCCACCGGCTTGCGCACGGTCGGCGTGAAGCGGCCGGCGAGGATGCCGTTGTCGTCGGTCAGCTCCACGCGGCGGCAGCGCTCGGCCTCCCACGGCAGGAAGGTGTCGAGGATCTCGAGGCTGCGCGCCAGGTGGTCGGCCGGCGACGCCACGTCCGCCCAGCAGTCCATGGGGCCGCCGGGCACGCCCTCGAAGACCATGATTTCGCACGGCCCCGTGGTCGTCAGCGCGGGGAACACGAAATACTCGCCGACGCCCGGAATGAGGTTGAAGCACACGCGCGAGAAGGGCTCGCGCGGCAGCATGCCGGTCACGTAGGTCAGCGCGAGCGCGCGCATCGGCTGGGTGAACGGGCTCTCGGCCGCATCCCGCTCGAAGAGCTTGACGATCTCGCCCTTGCCGGCCGCGACCACGGTGAGGTCGTGGCCGGCGGCGAGCTGCTCCAGGTCTTCGATGCCCGCATCCTTGAGCACCAGGGTGCCACCCCGCTCGCGGAAGGCCTCGATCCAGGCGGGCATCTTCAGCCGCTGGTCCACCGCCTGCGCCGGGCGATTCAGCCGCGCGGCCCAGTCGATGAGCTTCGCGCCGGGTTGCGCGGGATGAGGCACGCACAAGCCGATACCCTCGACGTCCGGGCAATCACGCGCCCACTGGTCGAGGCCGAAGTCGCGCTCGATCTGCAGCGAGGCGCCGAACATGCACTGGCTGGACATGACCTTGCCGCGGCGGATGTCGTCCGGCGAGCGGTTGGTCAGCAGCGTGACCTGGTCCCCGCGGGCCTGCAGGCTCAGGGCGAGCGGCAGGCCCGACTGGCCGGCGCCGACGATGGCGATCTTTCTGCTCATGTCTGTCTCCTCTTGGCCTTCAGTCCATCAAGCGGGCAATGGCCGGCGAAGCCTGCTCCGGCCCCATCGCGGAATAGCCGCCGTCGACCGCGTAGTCGGCGCCGGTGACGAAGCTCGCATGGTCCGAGCAGAGGAAGGCGACCACCTCGGCCACCTCCTCCGGGTCACCCACGCGACCCAGCAGGTGGTAGGGCGCGGCGACGCGGTCGGTCTTGGCGCGGTCGCCGTGCGTGAGCTCGTTCATCAGCCGGCACCAGGTCCAGCCGGGCGACACCGAGTTCACCCGGATGCGGTCGGGCGCGAGGTCCATCGCCATGTTGCGGGTCAGCTGCACCAGCGCCGCCTTGGACACCGGGTACAGCCAGCGCCCGGTCTGCGCGGCCTTGGCCGAGATGCTGGTGAAGTTGACGATGGCCCCGCCGCCGCGCTCCTTCATCGAGGCGTGCACGGCCTGCGCGGCCATCACCGCGCTGACGACGTTCACGTCCAGCGCCTGGGCCCACTCCTGGCGCGAGGAGGCGAAGCCGTTGTCCAGGTAGCTGCAGGCCAGGTTCACCAGCAGGTCGACACCGCCGAAGCGCTGCCGGGCCACGCCGACGGCGTCGCGCAGCTGGGCGTCGTCGGTCAGGTCGCAAGGCAGCGCGAGGCGCCCCTGCGCATCGGCCGCCGCCACCCGCTCGGCGCCGGCCGCATCGATGTCGAGCACGGCCACCCGGGCGCCGCAGGCCCCCAGCCGCTGCACCACCGCTTCGCCGATCAGCGTCGCGCCACCCGTCACCAGCGCCACCTTGCCTGCCAGACCCCGCATCGCCGTCTCCTTCGCAGCGGCCGCTTGCAGTGCAGCCGTGCGGTGCATGGTGGCCGGCGTGCCGGGCAGCGGCTATCCGCGCGCTGCAAGCCTTATCCATCCAGTGCAAGAAAGCGGGGTCGGCTTGAGGGGGATCAGGTGGTGCCGGCGCGACCGGCCCTGTAGATTCGCGCCGATGGAAGCCGCCTCCCCCGGGCCAGCGCCCGCCAGCAACGCCGCCGGCCTGCTGGCGCGCGCCTGGGCGCGCTCGGTGCAGCGGCGGGTGCTGTTCGACACGGTCGACCGCGACGGCGCCCAGGCGATGGTGGGCCGGGTCTTCCGCCCCCACCGGCTGGAGCCGCAGCGCGAAGCGCGCCTGCAAGCCGGCATGCGGCACCTGGGCGCCGGCCTGCTCGGCATGATCGAGCTGCACTACGGGGACACGGTGGACATCCTGCCCGGGCCGCTGGAGTCGTTCTACCTGCTGCAGATGCCTGTCGCCGGCCAGGCCCGGATCGAGACCGCGGGGCGCAGCTTCGTCTCGGACACCGCTTGCGCCAGCCTGGTCTCGCCGGCCGCCGACCTGCGCATGCGCTGGCACGCCGGCAATTCGCAGCTGTGCGTCCGCATCGAGGCCGAGACCGTCCGCCGATTCGTCTCCGCCTGGAGCGGCCGGCCCTGCACCCGTGCCCCGGTGTTCGAGCCGCAGCTGGCGCTGGACTCGCAGCCGATGCTGGTGGACGTGCTGCTCTCGCTGATCGAGGCGGCCGACCACGGCGCAGGCGAAGGCAGCAGCGTGTGCGCCGCGCAGCTGCAGTACCGCCTGCTCGGCGCGCTGCTCGGCAGCGTGCCGCACGACGCCCTCGCCCAGCTGGAGGGAAAGACGCCGCCGCTGGCGCCGCACTCGGTACGCAAGGTCGAGGACTACCTCGTCGCGCATTGCGACGAGGCCCTGACGCCCGAATCGCTGGCGGCCCTGGCCGGCGTCAGCATCCGCAGCCTCTTCCTCGGCTTCCAGCGCTACCGCGGCGTCAGCCCCATGCGCATGCTGCACGAGCTGCGCCTGCGCCGCGCGCATGAACAGCTGCTGCAGTCGGCGCCGGGCACCCGCATCACCGACGTGGCCCACCGGTGGGGCCTGGGGCACCTCGGCCGCTTTTCACGCGACTACCGCGAGTGCTTCGGCGAATCGCCGAGCCAGACGCTGCGGGCGGCGAGCTCGCTGGCGCGCTGAGCCGCCGGCCCGGGCGCGGGCTAATGCGTCAGCATCTTGTACGAGACGACCAGCAGCACGCCGGCGATCGTGTTCTGCACCAGCTTGGCCGGCGCCCGGGCGCTGATGAGCGAGCCGACCAGCACGCCGGGGATGGAGCCGATGAGCAGGTTGAGCATCAGCGGCAGGTTCACGTTGCCCAGCGAGAAGTGGCCGAGGCCGGCCAGCAGGGTCAGCGGGATCGCATGGGCCAGGCCCGTGCCGACCAGGCGGCCGCCGGTCATGCGCACCGGGTACAGGTAGACCAGCATCACCGTGCCGATGGCGCCGGCGCCGACCGAGGTCAGCGTCACCATCACGCCCAGGACCGCGCCTGCGAGCATGGTCAACACGGGCTGGATGGACCGGAAGTGCTCCAGGTCGACCGACCGGAGCCGGCTGCCGAAGGAATGCAGCTGCTCCTTGAAGAACATGCCCAGCGCGGTGATGCCCAGCGCGACGCCGATGGCGACGATGATGACGCCGTCCTTGACGGTGCCCATGCCGTTGGATTCCATCCACCACAGCGTCAGCGCGGCCGCCGGCAGGCTGCCCATCGCGAGGCGGCGCACCACCTCCCAGTCGATGGTGCCGTGCTTCTGGTGCACGGCCGTGCCGAAGAGCTTGGTGGCCGAGGCATAAAGCAGGTCGGTGCCGACCGCCGTGGTGGGGGCTATCCCGAACATCATCACCAGGATAGGCGTCATCAACGCACCGCCGGCGACGCCCGTCGCGCCGACTATGGTGCCCACCAGCAGGCCGGTGATCGCGAACGGAAGGTCGAATGTCATGGGAACGGGCGCGGGGAGCGGGCGCAGTCGTGCAAAACCGGCGAAGGATATGCGAAAGCCCTGCCGGGCAAGGCCCCCCGGCCGATCCTAGGGATGCAACCAAATGCGCAAGATCGGCCGCGCCGGACCCTTGGTTGGCCCCTGCACCGCGACCCGCTGGCACCGCTCAATGGCTGCTGCGTCTGGCCTGCGCGTCCATGCGTGAGGCGGCCGCACGGACGGGCCCGCCCTGCGCGGGGCTGCGCTGGGCCTCGCGTTCGCGGATCGCGGCGCTCGCCGCGTTGGCGTAGATCTCCGGCTGGTGGAAGACGCCCGCCAGGCCGCCGGGCAGTTGCACGACCGTGCCCACCACCTCGCCCACGCCGAACATCCTGACGACCATGTCGCCCCCCAGGGACAGCGAGACGACGTGCTCGCGCACCCGCGCGCGAGCCGCCTTCACGTCGCCCCCGGAGTAGCGCTCGAGAAGCTTCGCATCCAGGCCCATGTCGCCGAAGACCACCGCATAGGCTCCGTACTTCGCCGAAAGATAGTTGGCGATCTGCGAGCCCATGGAGTAGCCCACCAGCTCGACGGAGCTGACCAGGTCCTCGCACAAGGTCTCGGTGTAGGCGTCCTCGGCGAGGGGGAACTGGCCGTTGCCCGTGCCGAACTTGGCCGCGAGCACGCCGCCCAGGTCGGTGAACACGCCGCCCAGGCCGTCGCGCTCGGCAAAGGGCCTGTCCATGCCCTTGAACAGCACGATCGCGTGGCCGCTCGCTTCGTCCAGCAGCACGAAGCCGGAAAGGCCGCTGCCCGGGTCCTCGAACCGCCTGTAGGGGCGAAAGCTCATCCCGCCCGCCTCGATGGAGGCCGAGGCATCCGGCCGCTGGCCGTAGAACAGTTCGGTGTAGAGCCCCGGCACCCTCAGCGGATCGATGGCGAAGCGCTGCTTGGCGAGCTCCTGCCGTGTCGGCACGTGGGCCCGGCAGCCGTCGTCGATCGGCGCGATCGTGCCCACCGGCTTGAGCACCGAAGAGGCGGCCGGAAGATCGCGGCGTTGCATCGTGCGGTCGCTGGCGCAGCCGGCCAGCAAGGCAAGCACGGCGGCCAGGCTGCCGGCGCACAGGCGGACTCCCAGGCGCACGGGCCGGTTTCGAGGGGAGCAAGAGTTCGGCGCCGACATGGTGGAAAGGGCATGTTGCGCAACAAGCGGACGACGGGTCAAGGCAGGGGGGTGACTCTTACGACCCGTTGCCGCTTCCAGCGAACTTCGGCGTGGGGGCAAGCCGCCGGGCAATCTGCGTTCCTGCGGCAGTCCCCGCGCCCGGGAACATTCCCACGCACACCGGCGGGCAAGCCGTTTGCAGGCAGCGGGCGGCCCGCGAGGGCGGCCAATCCATCGTCGCAAGCTCAACGCCATGCCACGTGCCCAGCCTCCATCCCCGGCTCGCCAGCACCCGCTGAAGCGCTACGTCGAGAAGCGTGATTTCTCGATCACGGCCGAGCCGCCTGCCCGCCGCGCGCGCACGCGCCGCCGAGGTCTCTCGTTCGTGATCCAGAAGCACTGGGCCTCGCGGCTGCACTACGACTTCCGCCTGGAGCTCGATGGCGTGCTGCTCAGCTGGGCCGTGCCCAAGGGGCCGAGCCTGGACCCGCGCGAGAAGCGCATGGCCATCCACGTGGAGGACCACCCCGTCTCCTACGGCGGCTTCGAGGGCACCATTCCGCCCCGGCAGTACGGCGCGGGCGAGGTGATCGTGTGGGACCGCGGCCAGTGGGAGCCGGTGGGCGAGCCGCATGAAGGCCTGCGCGAAGGCAAGCTCAAGTTCCGCCTGCATGGCGAGAAGCTCGCCGGCGAATGGGAGCTGATCCGCATCGCCAAGCGCGGCGAGCGCAAGCAGGACCAGTGGATGCTGTTCAAGCGCCGCGACGAATGGGCGCGGCCGCTGGCCGAGTACGACGTGCTCACCGCCCTGCCGGACTCGGTCATCGCGCATCCCCTGGGGCCTGTGGAGGAGCGCGAGCCCGTGGCGGCCGCAGTCGCCTCGTCGCACCGCGCGAATGACGAGCCCGACCTGGCGAACGCCCGCAAGGCGGCCCTGCCGAAGACGCTTTCGCCCCAGCTCGCCACGCTGGTCGACGCGCCGCCCACGGAGCCCGGCTGGATCGCCGAAAGCAAGTTCGACGGCTACCGGATGCTGTGCCGCATCGATGGCGAGGACGTGCGCCTGCTCACCCGCAGCGGCCTGGACTGGACGGCCAGGCTGCCGGCGCTGGCCGAATCCCTGCGCTCGCTCGGCATCGAGCGCGCCTGGCTCGACGGCGAGATCGTGGTGCTCGACGACAACGGCGTGCCGAACTTCAACGCCCTGCAGAACGCGATGGATTCGCGTCGCAGCAAGGCGGTCATCTACTTCCTCTTCGATGCGCCCTTCGTCGGCGCCTATGACCTGCGCCGCGTGCCGCTGTGGTCTCGCAAGCTGGTGCTCAAGCATCTGCTGGGGGGCGAGGTGCCGGACAACGTGCGCTTCAGCGAGAGCCTGGATGCCGCCGGCAGCGAGGTGCTGCAGGCCGCCTGCCAGCTCGGCCTCGAAGGCGTGATGCTCAAGCGCGAGGATTCGCCGTACGTCACCGAGCGCAGCAAGACCTGGCTCAAGCTCAAGTGCTCGATCCGGCAGGAGTTCGTCGTGGTGGGCTTCAACGACCGTACCGGCGCGGCCTCGCAGGTCGGCGGCCTGCTGCTGGCCTATCACGAGAAGGGGAAGCTTCGCCATGCCGGAGGGGTAGGCACCGGCTGGAGCGCGAAGACGGGCAAGGAGCTGCGCCAGCTGCTGGCCCCGCTGGAGATCGACAAGCCGGCGCTGGACGAGCCGGTGCGGCCCGGGCGCTGGTCACGCCGCGAAAAGGGCAGCGAACACTGGGTGCGGCCGGAGGTGGTGGTCGAGGTCTCTTTCGGCGAATGGACACCGGACGGCCACGTGCGGCATGCCAGCTTCAAGGGCGTGCGGACCGACAAGGCGGCGAGCGAGATCACGCGCGAGCCTGTGGTGACGGCGCCGGGGCCGAAGGCGCGCGGCAAGGCGCGGGAGCAATCGCACGTCCGGCTGACCCACCCGGAGCGCGTGATCGACAGCACCACCGGCCTGACGAAGCTGGACCTGTTCCGCTATTACGAATCCGTGGCCGGCTGGATCCTGCCGCACCTGAAGAACCGGCCGGTGATGCTGGTGCGTGCGCCGCAGGGCATCCAGGGCAAGCTGTTCTTCCAGCGCCACCCCGAGACGCCCATCCCCCTGCTTCGCGTGCTGGACGCTTCGGTGTGGCCCGAGCACGAACCCATGTTCGCGATCGAGACCGAGCAGGCGCTGCTCTCGGCCGTGCAGATGAACGCGGTGGAGTTGCACGACTGGAACTACACCGCCTCGCAGGTCGACAAGCCCGACCGCGTGATCTTCGACCTGGACCCGGGCGAGGGTGTCGTCTTCGACAAGGTCATCGAGGCGGCGCTGGTCACTCGATCCTTCCTCGAGGACCTGGGCCTGAAGAGCTGGCTGAAGACGAGCGGCGGCAATGGGCTGCATGTGGTCGTCCCGCTCGAGCCGAAGGCCAGGACGAAGGACGTGCTCGCCTTCTCGCGCTCGGTGGTGGAGCACATGGCCCGCACCCTGCCCTCCCGCTTCGTCGCCAAGACCGGCCCGCGCAACCGCGTGGGCAAGATCTTCGTCGACTTCATCCGCAACGCCGAGGGCGCGACCACCGCCTGCGCCTACTCGGCGCGAGCGCGCCCGGGCATGGGCGTCTCCATCCCGCTGGCTTGGGAGGAGATCCAGTCGCTCGAAAGCGGTGCGCAGTGGACCGTGGCCACCGCGCGGGACCACCTCAGCTTCCGCAAGGTCGATCCCTGGGCGGGGTACTGGCGGCACCGGCAGGCGATCACGCAGGCGGTGAAGATGCTGCGCGAGGCGCGGCGGGCGGGATGAAGGCGGGGCGCGAGAATGCGGCAGATGGAGCCCGCACCTTGAAGCAAGCGCCGGATTGGGACGAAGCCTCGAAGTTCCGCACCCTGGCGGATTCGATCGACGAGGGCTTCTGCGTCGTCGAGATCGTCGTCGACGACGCCGGGCATCCCGTCGACTACCGCTTTCTCGAGGTCAATCGGGTCTTCGAGAGCCAGACCGGCCTGCTTGACCCCGTCGGCAAACGCATGCGCGACCTGGCCCCCGATCATGAAAGCTTCTGGGCAGAGACCTACGGCCAGGTGGCAGAGACCGGCCAGCCTGTCCGCTTCGAACATGCGGCCGAAGCCCTCGGCCGCTGGTACGACGTCTTTGCCTTCCGGGTGGGCGCGCCGGCCGAGCGGAAGGTCGCCATCCTCTTCCAGGACATCTCCCTGCGCGTGCGTGCGCGGGTCGCGTTGGGAGCAGCAGAACGACGCAAGGATGAGTTCATCGCCATCCTGGCACACGAGCTGCGCAATCCGCTCGCGCCGATGCGCACGGCGGTTCATCTCGCGCGCATGGCGACCCGACTGGAGGATGTGGCCAGGCCGCTGGAAATCCTGGACCGCCAGATCGCGCACATGGCGGAGCTCGTCTCGGACCTCGCGGACATCGGCCGGGTCGCTCGTGGGCTGGTGCAGCTCGACCTGGCGCCATGCGACCTGCGCGATGCCGTCCGTCATGCGGCCGAGATCGCCCGGCCGTCCATGGAGGTGCGGTCGCAGCGCTTTCACCAGGCCATCCCGGACAGGACCGTGGCCGCCCAGGCGGACCTGCGCCGGCTGACCCAAGCCCTCTCGAACCTCCTGCTCAACGCCTCGAAGTACACCCCCGCAGGCGGCCGGATCGCGCTGAGCCTTCGCGTCGAACCGGACTGGGCGGTGGTGGAGGTGGCCGACGACGGCATCGGCATCGCCGAAGACCGGCTCGCGGACATCTTCGACCTGTTCTCGCAGGTTCAATCGGCGCGCAAGCACGCACAGGGCGGCCTGGGCATCGGCCTGGCCGTGGCCAAGAACATTGCGCAACTGCACGGCGGCTGGATCGAGGCCCTCAGCGAAGGCCCTGCCCGCGGCAGCACCTTTCGCCTCGGCCTGCCGCTGCCCCCGGCGGCCTGAGCCTGAGCCGGAGCTGGCGCCGCACGCCTTCGATGAAGGGGCAGCACGCCGCCGCGCGCTCGCTGATCAGTCGGTCGGCCGGTCCGTCGGCCGGGACCTCTGCGCCAGCAGGCGCTTGCGCACCGCATGGATGTTGTTGCGCAGCGCGTAAAGCTCCTCGGCATAGGACAGGGGGACCGCAATGCGGTGTGTGACACGGTCCAGCTCGTCCAGCTCGTCCAGCAAGGCGTCGCGCTCGGCTGCGCCGGTTTCCAGCTTGGCTTCCACCTCGCGCAGTCGCGCATACCAGCGGAACACGCGCGAGCGCACGCGGAAGGTGTAGATCGGAGGCACCACGCGCGACAGCGGCAGCATCAGCACCAGCAGGCCGCCGACCACCAGCCACATGCGCTCCAGCAGATTGCCGGCCCAGAAGGGCAGGAAGCGCGCCCAGGCCGGCGGCGTGCCGTTGATCGCGCGGTCGCCCTCGGCGCTGACCGGCAGCTCGCTGGTGCGGGTGTTGGGGAAGTCGCGCGCGCCGTTGAACCAGCCGGCCTCGCCGTGCAGGCCCAGGGCCGCCTGGGCGAACAGCTGGCGCAGCGCAGGGTGCGTCTGCTCGCGCGCCAGCAGTGCGGTGGTGGTGGCCAGCAGCGGCACGTCGTGGGCAGGCAAATCGGCCGCCAGGTCCACCACACCGCGCGGCAGCCTCACGGTGGACAGGAAGGGCAGGTGGCGCGAATAGGCCTCATCCTGCTCGAAGGCCATCAGCGCAATGGCCGGGTCGCGCAGCAGCGCGCGGATCAGGCCGGACTGCGGCGCCGAGATCAGCACCGCGGCGTCCAACCGGCCTTGGCGCAGGGCCTCGCCGGCGGCGTCAGGCGCGAGATTGGACAGCCGCAGATCGGTCGGCTTCAGCTGGTTCAGCGCCAGCAGCTTCTCGACGATCTGCGGTACGCCGCTGCCGTCCTGATCCACATTGACTCGCAAGCCGCGCAGCTGCGCCAGGCGCTGCAGTTCGCCGCCGGGCTGGCGCCGCGCGATGCCGAGATCGCGGCGATAGAAGATCCAGATCGCCTCGTAGAACAGGCTGCCGAGCGAGACGATGCCGGCCTCGGTATCGGCCGCCGGATCGGCCATGCCGCCGCGCACGAAGCCCACATCGGCCGTGCCCGCGCGCAGGTGGGCCAGATCGTCCTGCGCGCCTTCGCTGGCGATCAGTTCCACCTGGATGCCCTCGCGCGCCAGCGCCTTCGCATAGCCCTCGCCGAAGCCGGCATAGGCACTCCCGGCCGGGCCGGTGGCCAGCCTCACCTGCCGCGGCGGCTGCGGATCCAGCCACCAGTAGGCCGCGACCAGCAGGCCTCCGCCGAGCAGCAGCAGAGGCCCCATCGAGACCACCATGTCGCGAAGCGTCTGCAGCAGCAGGCGCAGGCTGCGCGTGGCATGCCATTGCTGAATCGGGGTCATGGCCTGCCGTCCTGGCCGGAGCAGGCGTGCGCCTGGGAGTGGCGGCGTCGGTCGCACTCCTGCTCGCCCGCATGAGTCGTGGCCGCAAGCGTGAGGAGGGTCGTGATGCCGAGGCATCGCATGGGTGGGCCTTTGCCGATGGAGAACCGGCCCATCGTAGTCGAGGCGTGCTGGCCGGCTGTTGCGCCCCTTTCTCTGTCACAACCGGAGGGCGGCTTGCACCGGCGGCTGAAAGCTGGCGTTCATTGGTCCTGCCGGCGGACTGCCGCTTCGCAGCGGGTGCGGACTGTCGGCGCGGTGTTGCGAACGCTTGAAGTCGGACCGATACCCGACATACCCGACGACGAGCTCGACGGCTCGTTTCCCCGGCAGAGAAGCGATCGCGATTCAAGGGGTGCCAGAATGCTGGGAAACCCTGCTCGGAGCGCTGCAAATGGGCAGGAATACTCTGCCCGAGCACTGCTCCCTACTTCGTCGACCGAACCCCAACCCTCTTCCGCAGCAATGAAGCCAGCGCAAACAGGTGTCAGTGTCGTGCTCCTGGGATCCTTCAAGGTCCCCGACTTCGAGCTCTACCAAATCCGTTCGGTTAAGGCCCTAAGCGAAAGCGACCTCGAACAAGCTCAGTACGACGGACTGCTTCGCGAGCAGCTTGTCGGCGTGACCTTTCCGTGGGGGAGGATGCAGGCGCTCACCGATCGTCTCAGCGTGGAAGTCGCGAATGCTCCGTTCGTGCGTGGCTCCGACCTGCTTCTCAAGATGCTCCGAGACGCGTCGCCGGCGTCCACGGTGGCGAAGTTCGGAATCAATCTCACGTCCCACTATCGCTATGACAGCATCGAAGCGCGTGACGCGTTCGCCGTTCGCCTCGCCCCCCCGAATGCGTGGGGCTGGTTCGGTGACGAAGTGGAAAAGTCCTTCAAAGAAAGAGATGACAAGCACGGCGGGCTGATGCGCATCACGATGCGCCAGGCCGCGCCCGGCGATAGAACCAAAGGTTGGATCGACGTGACGGCCGAACCGTCGCGCCTGTTCGGCAATCAGGGCGTCGCGATCACCGTCAACGACCACTACGAGGTGTCGCTGGACGAGGCGGAGTCGCTGCGCTCACCACGGGCTATCAGCGAAGTCCTTCTCGCTATGCTCGAGGGCGGCTTCGACAATTCGGTCGAAAGGTCCTTCAGAATCTGTGATGCGATCGTAGGAGGGGAGTGATGCCGACATTGAATCTAGCTGTGGCGGACAGCGGCGGGTACTTTCGCAGCGCGCCCACCGCCGACGCTGCGCCGACCAATGAGGGCATGGCCAAGCACTTCAATACCTGGCGTACGCAGAGTTGGCGCACGACGAATCGGCGGTTGCAGGCCGTTCCCGAGCTCGATATCTCTGCTGCGCGTCCGAGCGCGCCACCGGCGACGCTGCCCAAGGAGTCTCTGCAGGAACAGGTGTCGACGCAGTTGCTGGCCGAGTGGCATGGCCAAGTCACCGAAGTCCTAGCCTCATCCTTTGTTGCGGAGCTCAAAGGCCGACATGGCGAGGGCGTTGCAGGCAAGGAAGAGCTAGCGCTGATCCCGCGCGATGAGGTCAGCCCTGACGATTTGGAGTTGCTTGAGCCAGGCGCTTTCTTCAGCTTGTGCATCGCCTATGAACAGTCGTCTCGCGGACGGCGCAAGTTCACCACGGTCGTCTTTCGACGCCTTCCTGCCTACCGGCGCGAAGAGCTCGAGGAAGCGCGCGAACGCGGCCGTCAGATTGCTCGTGGCCTTCGACTGGAATAGCGTCGTCGCCTCGCTGCCTGCGGCCGACGAATTCGAGATTTCATTCTTCGGCCCAGGTCACGGCGAGTGCATCGTGATGCACGTCGGCGGCGGCCGTTGGGTCGTCGTGGACTCCTGCGTAGACACGACCGACAAGGCCAACCCACATCCGGTCGCCGAGAAGTACCTAACAGCACTGGGCGTCGACATGGGAGGTGCGGTCGACCTCATCGTCGCCAGTCATTGGCACGCGGATCACATCCGCGGCCTCGGCCGCCTTGTCGACCGTTGCCCGTCTGCATTGTTCTCGTGCGCGCAGGCGATGGTCGGCGAGGAATTCATCGTTTTTGCGGAGGAGATGGCCTCGGCCTCTGCGTCTACAGACGGCGCGAAGCTGGCGGACTTCCGCGAGGCCATCCGGCACCTCCGTGATCGCGGAAGGCCGATTCGCTGGGCGCAAGGCAATAAGCTCCTTCGTGCCTGGAACCCGAGTGGTGAACTTCCGAATGTTCCACGGTGTGTCGTCAATGCGCTCTCGCCGTCGGATTTCGAGTACACCGCTTTCATCGCCGAAATCGCGGCTGCCCGGCCGACCCACACACGCCCGAAGAGAGCGGCGGCCGCGACTAGCCCCAACCTGGTATCGATCGTCTTGCACGTGCAATTCGGCGAACTGAGCGTGCTGCTAGGCGCCGACATGGAAATTCACCACGACCCGCGACGCGGCTGGACCGCCGCGATCGCTGCAGGGCAGGAAGCAGGGCTCGCGCCGGCGCAACTGCTCAAGGTTCCTCATCACGGGTCAGTGACCGGACATCACGACGAGTTGTGGACGGATCTGCTGTCGCCACGTCCGGTCGCCGTCGTCACACCATTCAACAAGCTACCGGACGAGCGGAAGCTTCCGACGGCAGCTGACGTCGTGCGATTGAGCGGTCTGACTAGCCGCCTCTATCAGACGGCGCCAGCCGTCCGCACATCGTCACGCGGGCGCGAGGCCGCCGTTGATCGAGGACTACGAGACAACAACATCATTCTGCGGGACGCTGCACAGCCGCTTGGCATGATTCGCTGCAGATGGAACTCTCTGACGGGTTGGAGGGAAGAGGTCTTCGCGCCGGCGATGCTGCTAACGCCTCCGCAGTCTGCAGCGGCGCCCGCGACGTAAGCCTTCGCGGCTTCCGCAGCCGGGATCAGCAATCCGTTGAGCGCAGGAATCTTCATCCCTGGTTTCAGGAAGCGGCCTCCTCGAGCGCTGCCTCGCAGGGTCGTCCACTTTGTGGCGCCAACTGGTCGGCTCAAAGCCTCTACCGAATGCCAGAGATCAGTCTTAAGCGTTCGATGGACGCCTAGTTCGCGGCCCGCCTTACTGCAACGTATGCCGAGCCAGCCTCTGTGCGTCGAGGATGCGGATATCCCGCTTGTCGATGGCGATGAGCCCCTCGGCCTCGAGCTCGTGGAGCACTCGCGAGAAGTACTCCGGCGTCAGCGAAAGGCGCGATGCGATGGTGGCCTTGCTCACGGGCAGGCAGACGTTCCACTCGCGGCGGGTGGGTGGTGAGTCTGGCGTGCAGCCGGCATCGGCGAGGCTGAAGCTGGCGGCATCGTCGGCTTCTTCGGGCAGGTCGCGCAGCAAGTAGCCGATCACCCGCTGCATTCCGCTGTGCAGGGCGTAGGCCTGCACGTCGTGCACCAGCCCGTGCAGGCGGCGCGAGATGCCGGCGAGCATGCGCATGGCAAATCGCGCGTCGCGTTCGATCTCGCCGATCACGGCCAGCTTGTCGACCGTGAGCAGCAGGGTGTCGGTCAGGGCTTGCGCGTTCACGATGTAGGGCTTGCCGGTGAACATCAGCGCCTCGGCGAAGGTGTTGCCGGGGCCGACGAGCTCGATTACCTTCTCCTGCCCCTGGGGCGAGATGGCGTAGAGCTTCACCTGGCCGATCACGGTGACGTGGAACTGCTCGCAGGGCTCGCCGACGCGGAACACGTGGTCGCCGCGGGCCAGCCGCTTCAGGCGGCAGCCCTCGGCCAGCCGCTGCAGTTCCTCGGGCGACATCTCCTGGAACAGCGGCAGCACCGAAAGATAACGCGGCAGGTCGAAGGTGCGCTCCACGGCGCGATTGTGGGAAGCGACCCGCTCGTCGCGATTGACCGTCGTCAACCGGCGCGGGTGAGCGTGGCGTACAAGCCCGCCAGCCGCTGCACCAGGTCCTGCGGCCGGTGCACAAGCGCATAGCCCTGGCGGCCGAAGAGTAGTGGCAGGTAGTCGTGGGCGTGCTCGTCGATGGTCACGGCGAAGGGCGTCAGGCCGGCGGCGCGGGCGGCCTGAACGGCGTGGCGCGTGTCCTCCAGGCCGTAGCGGCCCTCGTAGACATCGAGGTCGTTGGGCTTGCCGTCGGTCAGGATGAGCAGCAGGCGCTGGCGCTCGGGACGAGCAGCGAGCCGCAGCGTGGCATGGCGGATGGCGGCGCCCATGCGGGTGTAGTAGCCGGGCTTGATGGCGCCGACGCGGTCGCGCGCGGTGGCGCTCCAGGCCTCGTCGAAGCCCTTGAGGTGCTGCATGCGCACGTGCTGGCGGCGCACGGACGAGAAGCCCAGCATCTCGAAGGGGTCGCCGCTGGCGGCCAGGGCCTCGCCGAAGACGAAGAGGGCCTCGCGGATGAGGTCGATCACCCTCGCGTGCGGCGTCGCGTAGGCATCGGTGGAAAGCGAGAGGTCCGCCAGCAGCAGCGTCGCGAGGCTGCGCTCGATGCGCTGGTGGCGGCACCAGACCGGCGGCGAATCGAGCGCGGGCTCGCGGGCGGCCGCATCGCTGCGGTGGCGCACCCAGGCGTCGAGGTCGAGCTGGTCGCCGTCGCGCTGGCCGTGCAGCCGGCGGGGGGCGGCGCGCAGAAGCTCCATCCGGCGCCGCACGCGCCGGGCGACGGCCCGCAGCGCGGATGGCGGCGAGTAGGCCTCGGCGGGCGTGGCGACGAGGGTCTGCGCGCAGCAGTGGTTCTCGATGAGGCGGCGCGCGCGCCAGTCCCACTCGGGCAGGCGCTGGCCGGGCCCGAGCGGACGGTCGTCGGCGGCGGCGCTGGGCAGGTCGAGGTCGAAGCGAACGCGGGAGGCCGCGCGCTCGCCGCCGTTCGCGATGGCGAGCCGGTCCATGTCGTCGGCCACGGTGCGGGCCTGGCCGTCGTCGCTGTCGTCGTCGGCACGGTTCACGTGCACGAACTCGCCCCAGCTGAGGATGGACTCGGCGCGGAAGAACATCATCAGCGGGGCGCGATGGCGATCGTCCTGGACGCGCTCTGCGCGGCGGCGCTTGTGATCCTGCTCAGGCTTGGCGGACCCCGCCGACGGAGCGTCCGCGGGATCGAGCCGGTCCCTGGCCTGGCCGGGGGCCACGCGGCCCGTCGCGTCGAGCCACAGCCACACGGGCGCGACGTCCGCGGGAGCGATGCCGGCGGACGAAGGCGGCTCGCCGCGCAAGGCGGCCCGCACCGCACTCTCGGCCTCGGCGGCCGAGCCGCGCAGGCGCGCCACATCGGGCCGCGTGGCGAGATGCGCTTCGAGCAGGTGCTCGTGGCGCGATGCGAGGCCCGGGAACGCGGCGAGCGCCGAGCGGGTGGCGGCGACGTTGGCGCCGATCCAGTCCGCGGCGGGCACCCAGTGCGAAGCGAGGGCGGCGAGCCAGAGGTAGAGCTCGCGGTTCTGCTGCGCGGTGTCGAAGACGGCCAGCTCTGCCGGCAGCGCGAAGACATCGTCCTGCAGACCGGCGAGGGTGTTGCGCTGCCCCGTCCCGCCCAGCCGCTGCAGCCAGCGGCGCGGGCCGCCGGTGGCCTGCTCGCCGGCCACGGCCAGCCGCACCACCGGTGCACCGCCGCCGGCGCGAAACAGCATGCCGATCGCGCGCTGCATCTCCTCCAGCCGCACGGTCGCGGCCGCCGGCCGGGCTGGCGAGGCCAGGCGCGTGATCGCCCGGTGCCACTGCCAGCCGACCCACTCTTCCATCAGCCTGCCTCGGCCGGCTGGGTGGCCTGAGCCTGCGCCAGCACGCGGCCCTTGCCGCCTTCGCGCATCGTCTCGCGCAGCGCATCGACGCCGACGGCCCATTGCAGCAGCGGCTCGCGGCGTTGCGCGCCCTGCGAATCCTCGCAGGCCTGCACGCACAGGCCGCACTGCACGCAAGAGAACTTGCGGCGCTTGAAGTTGCGCGGGTTCAGCCGCATCGGGCAGGCCCGGTCGCAGGCGTTGCCATGCGGCGGGTCGCAGGTGCGGCAGTGCGAGGGATGGGCGCGCTCCAGGCTCATCGTCATCCCGCGCGTCAGGCCCCGTGGGCGCGGCATGCCGCTGCGCGGGAAGGCCACCACGCGGCCCTTGGGATTGGCCATCCACACCAGGCTCTGGAACAGGCCCACTGCGCAGCCGAAGCGGCAGAAGAAGTGCCGCGCCAGCAGGAACTCAGCGCTGAAGACCAGCGTGCCGATGCCGAGGAAGCGCGCCTGGTTGCCGGTGAGGGTGCCGTGCACGAGGTTGCCCCAGATCTGCGCGGGCGGCAGCAGGTAGGTCAGGAGAGTGATCGCCCAGGTGAAGCCGAACAGGACGCACGAGAGCACGAAGACCGGCCACCAGCGAGCGTCGGGCGCCCGGCCATCGGGCCGCGGGGTCGCCTCGCGCTCCCACAGGCTCAGGCGGCCGCAGGCTCGCTGGAGCAGGTCGTTCAGCATCTCGACCAGCGAGAAGTGCGGGCACAGCCAGCCGCAATAGAGCCGCCCGTAGCGCCAGGCCACGGCGAGGAACGCGGCGATCAGCAGCAGCGCCGGCACGAAGGCGCGCAGCACGATGCGCAGCGCCATGTCGTTGGCGGTGATCTCGCCGGCCCGGAAGGCGTCGATGCCCAGCGTCCAGCGCATGCCGAGCACCCACAGCTGCGCCTCGTGCAGGTCGAAGCGCAGCAGGTTCAGTGCCGGCGCGGTGACGAAGAGCGCGAAGAACGCCAGCTGGAAGGCGCGGCGCTGGCGCTGCGTGGCCATGTTCGCGGCCCTCAGCCGATCACGGCGGCCACCACCTCTTCGAGGGCAGCGGCGGTGTCGGCGTCGTCGGTCAGGGCGTCGACGATCGCGGCGCGGCAGGCCTCGCGCAGCGGCAGTCCCGAGACGGCCAGGCGCGCGGCCATGACGAGCAGCCGCGTGCTCGCGGTCTCTTCGAGGTCGTGCTCCGTCAAGCGGCGCAAGGCGCTGCCGAGGCGAACCAGGGTGGCCGCGAGCTCGGGGGACGCAGCCGCTTCCGCCGCCAGGATCGCCTGCTCGACCTCGGCCGCCGGATAGCCGAGCGTCAGCGCAATGAAGCGCTGCCGCGTGCTCGGCTTGAGGCTCTTGAGGATGCTCTGGTAGCCGGGGTTGTAGGAGACGACGAGCATGAAGCCCGGCGGCGCGGCGAGCAGCTCGCCGGTGCGCTCGATGGGCAGCACGCGCCGGTCGTCGGCCAGTGGGTGCAGCACGACGGTGGTGTCCTTGCGGGCCTCCACCACCTCGTCGAGGTAGCAGATGGCGCCGCTGCGCACCGCACGTGCGAGCGGCCCGTCGGACCAGACCGTGCCGTTCGGGCCGATGAGGTGGCGGCCCACGAGATCGGCGGCCGCGAGGTCGTCGTGGCAGCTGACCGTGACCAGCGGCCGGCCCAGCCGCGCGGCCATGTGCTCGACGAAGCGCGTCTTGCCGCAGCCCGTCGGGCCCTTGATCAGCAGCGGCAGCTGCCGGCGCCAGGCGTGCTCGAACAGCGCGACCTCGCCGGCCTGCGCCGCGTAGAAGGGCGCCTGGGCCAGTCCATGCTGCTCGCTCTGGTCCATGGGCTCAGGCGCGCTGCGCCGGCTGCGCCTTCAGGAAGCCGCCGCCTTCGCGGGTCGTCTCGGCCACCGTCACCACCGGCTCGCCGCCGATGAAGAAGCTCGCGAAGTAGAGCAGCTGGCCGAGCAGGAACACGACGCCGCCGCCCATGCGCGTCCAGTAGAAGAAGCGAAGCTGGTCCTGCGTGGCCATGAAGCCCATCGCGCCCTCGGTGGGCAGGCGCTGCAGCCAGACCTGCAGGATGCCGGCGCCGGTGAGCGAGAGCACCATGATCGCCATGCCGATGGTCATGATCCAGAAGCTCCACATCTCCGCCGCCTGCGCCTTCGGGCTGTTGGCGATGCGCCCGCGCAGCGTGGGCATGGCGTAGCTGATGAGGGTGATCACCACCAGCACGTAGGCGCCGTAGAAGGCCAGGTGCCCGTGGGCCGCCGTCACCTGCGTGCCGTGGGTGTAGTAGTTCACCGGGCTCAGGGTGTGGATGAAGCCCCACAGGCCCGCGCCGAGGAAGCCCATCACCGAGGTGCCCACGGCCCACAGCACGGCGGCCTGGTTCGGATGGTCGCGCCGGCGGCGCTGCACCATGTTGAAGGCGAAGACCGTCATCATGAAGAAGGGGATGGGCTCGAGCGCGGAGAACACGCTGCCTATCCACTGCCAGTAGCCGGGCAGGCCGATGAAGTAGAAGTGGTGGCCGGTGCCCAGGATGCCGGTCATCAGCGCGAAGGCGATGATCACGTAGAGCCACTTGTCGATCACCTCGCGGTCGACGCCGGTCGTCTTCACCAGCACGTAGGCCAGCAGCGCGCCGAGGATCAGCTCCCACACGCCCTCGACCCACAGGTGGACGACGAACCACCAGTACATCTTGTCGCGCACCAGGTTGTGCGGGTTG
>CAMLGG010000042.1 GCA_946479475.1 uncultured Ideonella sp.
CTGTTCGGAGCGGGGAACTGCGGCGAGCATGCACGCGTCGTGGCCGACGCGCGGTTGCGCCTTCCCGGCACCCCCGTGCCGCAGCGCATCGCGCGCTCCGAAGGCATAGACCATGCGTGGGCCGAGGCGCTGTCATCGGCGAACCAGCTTCGCGACGACGACGTGATCATGGACGCCTGGATGAGGACGCCGGCCCACCTGCGCGAGGACTCGCATTGCGCCAGTGCCGCCACCGAGACACGCGCCGAGTTGCCCAACGGTCCGGCCACGGCGTGGATGCGAGACGTGATCGCCCATCTTGTCGAGACGGCGGATCGAACAGGCGCCTTGGCCGCACTCACGAGGCCGGCCGAAGCGATCACGCGCGACCACTTCGAGAGGCACGGAGCGACGGGCGCGGAAGACTCCGTGCCCGTGAACCTGAGGCCGGAGTTCCTGGCCGAAGCCATGGATCGAAGCGCAAGCGAGTCAGCGCTGACCAGGGACATCCACGCGGCTGGCGTGGCCCGGTCGCTGGGCCTGTCGGTAGCCGCATCGACGAATCCGGCCTTGCTCGACGCTGTCCGGCAGCCGCGCGCGGAGTTGCTCGGGCGCGAGGCGCCCCCGGCGGAGGGCTGGACGACCAGGCCGGTCTTGTGAGACGGGGCGCGCAGCCGATCGACGGGCGCCGTCAGCGATCGTCGCTGCCGATGACCCGGTAAGCCGCCGCTCCGAGAAGCGCGCCGGCAATGGGAGCAAGCCAGAACAGCCACAGCTGGCCCACGGCCCAATCACCGACGAAGACGGCGACCCCGGTGCTGCGCGCGGGGTTGACCGAGGTGTTGGTCACCGGGATGCTGATGAGGTGAATCAGCGTCAGCGCCAGGCCGATGGCGATGGGGGCGAAGCCAGCGGGCGCGCGCTTGTCGGTGGCACCCAGGATGACCAGGAGGAAGAACATGGTCATGACCACCTCGGTGACCAGGGCAGCCAGCAAGGAATAGCCACCAGGCGAGTGCGCCCCGTAGCCATTCGAGGCGAAGCCCTTCGAAACGTCGAACCCGGGCGCCCCGCTGGCGATCACGTACAGGACCCCACCCGCCGCCACGGCGCCGAGCACCTGGGCCAGGATGTAGGGAGCGAGCTTCGAGGCCGGGAAGCGACCGCCGGCCCAGAGCCCCACGGAGACTGCCGGATTGAGATGGCAGCCCGAGATGTGCCCGATGGCGAACGCCATCGTCAGGACAGTCAACCCGAAGGCCAGCGAGACGCCCAGCAGGCCGATGCCGACGTCGGGAAAGGCGGCCGCCAGCACGGCACTGCCGCAACCGCCAAGAACGAGCCAGAACGTTCCCAGGAACTCAGCACCGTATGCCTTCATCGTGTCCTCCGTGCGTGTGCGTGGAACCGCCGATTCTGGAGCAGATGCAGCCCGTTAGCCAGGGCCCGTCGCCTCGTGGCGGCTGGGCAGGCTTGGCCGAGTCTTCAGCCTTCATCCCTGCGAAAGCCGATCTCGATGCCCGAGGCCTTCAGCAGGGCCACGCAGACCGGATGAGCGATGGCCTCCTCGGAGACGAAGTGGCCTGCACCGGGCAGTGTCACGCTTCGCGCCTCGCCGCCGAGCGCATTGACGCTGGCGACGAGCCCATCGGTGCGAGGCCAACAGTCGAGCTCGCCCTGGATGGCCAGGAACTGCACGCCCTGCTGAGGAGC
The DNA here is from genome assembly GCA_946479475.1 of uncultured Ideonella sp. The sequence continues at coordinate 1,693 of CAMLGG010000042.1, forward strand.
GCTCGCGCGCTCCGGGGCTTGCCCGGCAATCGCGATGTGCAGGCGCGCCACCGCTCCACGCTGGGCCACCACCTGGCACACACCCGAGGCGCCCAGGCTGTAGCCGATGAGAGCGACGTTCGAGAAGCGTTGGCGGGCACTGCCCACGAACGACGCGACGCGCGCCACATCCCATTCGGCCTCGGCCTCCAGCTGAGGACAGAGGACGGGGCAGCTGACCCAGGCTCGCCCTTGCTGAACGGCCGCGGGCAGCCCGTAGCGGGTCACCATCTCGAGATCGCCCCCGCGCTCCCCGCTGCCGTGCAGGTGGACGATCGCCACGTTCGGCGAGGCGTTGGCAGCAGGAGCGAGCTCCTTGAAGTGAAAGCCGCTGAGGGGTTCGAACAAGACGGGCTCCGTGCGCCTGGTACCGGGGGGTGAAGGCCTCGTCAGGCATCGAGATGCGCGGGTGCCTCCACGGGCGTGAGTTTCTCCCTCACCAATGCCAGATGCTCCTTCGAGACGAACCACTCGGTGTGGCCGCATTGGCCGCAAATGACGTTCTCGTACCTGGGCCCGTGCAATGCGCCAACGGGCAGGAGGCTTCCACCCGAGCCGCCGGCCTGGACACTGGCGGTATAGAAGCTGGTCGATCCGCAGTGCCTGCAGGGTTGGTGGGTTCTCATCCTTGGGGTCTCCATGTTGGGGTGCGAGGTCTCATCGCACTTTGCCAGTATGCGTTTCCGGCTTCGTCTGACCTGAACACGTCAATGTGGGACTTGACGATGCAACCTGTACCGGGATTTGACTGCTGGCGCCAGCCAGCGAAGAGCTTCACCAGGCCAAGCGCGCCTTGAATGTCCTGCGAAGGATCGACGCCGAACCACCTCATGTGCTCGGCATCGGCGCAAATGGCGAACAGGGCCGGTGCATCGGACTCTGTGATTTCGCGAAGCTGGAGACGCGCGTCTCAAGGGTTGGGAAGTCAGGCATGGGCTTCCTGCCGCCTTCGGGCCTATCCGAAGCGCGCCACATGGAGTAGTACTGCGGCAGCCGCGAGATTGATGAGTGAGTGGAAGAAGGCGGCAGCCCAGAACGCGCTCGATGTCGAGCGAAGCGAGAACCGCTTGAACACACAGGCTATGAATGTGCCGGTGACCAGGGGATACAGCCCCCACAGGGAGGTGACGTCGATGGGGTGCACTGCAACCATGAGCAGGGCGGACACCAGCGGAAAGACGGCACCGAGCCGAGCATGCGGCCAGATTCGACCGAAAAGCATATGCGGCAGGAGACATTCAACGAGCGTTTCCACGACCGGCGCCACGAGAACGACCACCAAGGCGGGAATGATTGCAGCGTAGATTGAATGGAAGCTCGGACCGTCGCCCGCAGAGGCGGCGGGAAGCACGGCGTTGACGACCAGAACGATGCCCCCAAGAAGGATCCATCGGAAGGCGTAGAGAGCGAAGAAGAACTGCCAGTCGGACAAACCTTCGAGTGAAGAGATCACCCGCACGCCTTGCCGCTTCATGACGCTTGTCAGATGCATCGACGAGTCCATCGCTTTCACCACGGTCGTGTCGCTCGCCAAACAATGCTCGGGGTCTGCCAGGGTGGGTTCCTGGCAGCGAGCTGCAGCTGAGTCGGCGGTCCGCCGAGCCTAGCGCCGCAAAGCATGTGACGCTACCAGAATGCAGCCAGTCCAGAGGTCCGATGCCGCCACCATGGCGTTGCCGCGAGGACGAAAGCAGACCGGGGCCCCTCGAGGCCCCGGTTTCGTTCGAGCCGCGCCTGCGGCGTCAACCCGTGTAGTCCTTCCACCCCCGCTGGTGCGCCCCCTCGACCTGGGCCGCCTTCGGCGCGATCACGTCGAACTGGGTGTCCTCGATGGTGTTGCCGGAGAGCTTGATCTTCGCCTGCGTCGCATCGCTGCGGACCACTGCCTCCTCGCCGTTGCGGAAGGTGGAGTTGTTCACGCTGATGTCGATCGGGAAGTCCTTGCCGCCATTGGTGCGGATGGCCTTGCCGAAGGTGTCGGCGGTGAAGTTGTTGAGCGTGAACGAGCCGCCGTGGTTGAGCTGGAAGATCTTGTCGCTGGCGTTGAAGGCGCCGCCGCCGTTGATCGTCACCTTGCCCTCGCCCTTCATGGTGAAGGCGTCCTCGCCGACGTCGCGCCACCAGACGTTGTCCAGCGTCGCGTCGCCCTTGGCGTGGACGCCGTCGGCGCCTGAGAGCTGCACGTTCTTCAGTTTCGCACCAGGCTCCAGCTCGAAGACCGGCTTCTGGCTCTCGCCCTGGCCGCCGTCGCCCAGCGCAGGGCCGGCCTTGAAGTGCATGCCCTTGCCGTCGAAGGTCTCGCCGGCCTTGACCACGATGGTCTGGTTGACGATCTTCTCCCCGTTCATCGGCGGCGGGCCGTCGACCTTGGACGAAGGCTTGCCGCTGCCGGTCGTCGGCGTGGCGTCGGGTTCTTCGGGCTTGTCGGTCGGCTTGGTGGCGCCGGCGCCGCTTCCTGCGGTGGGCTTGTCGGGTGAAACGCCGTGGTCCGAATCCGGACTGCCGCTCGTGCCGACCGTGCCGACCGTGCCGCCCGTGCGGCCCGTCCCATCCGGCCCGCCGACACCGCCCGAACCGCCTCCGCCGTAGGAGCCCTTCTTCGGCTCCTCGATCTGGTCGAGCGTATTGCCGCCGCCGCCCAGGTTGCCGGCAAGCTGTTGGGCCGAGTGCTTGCACTGGTGCTGGCCGTCGCCGCCGCCGCTCAGCTGGCTGAGCAGTTGCAGCAGCTGCGAGAACTCCTGCAGCAGGCCCTGGGCCTTGCCGGCGCCGCCCCTGTCGCCGGCTCCGCCGGCCCCGCCGGCGCCCTTCGGGCCCTGCGGTTCCTGGCCCTGGGCGAGCGCCTGCATCAGCTGCATGACGATGGCCGCCACGAGGGCGCGGACCGCCTCGGCCTGGGCATGCCGGGCCAGCATGTCGCCGAGGCCTTGACTCTCCTGCGCCGGCCGATGGTGCTGCGGAAGGTGGATGTGCAGATCGATGGACATGCTGGCCTCCTCGCCGTCAGGCCTTCATCTGGCCGAGCGCCTGGATCACCTGCTTGATCAGCTGCGCCACGTCCTGCAGGCCCTTGTTGCCGTTGTCGGGCTGCTTGTTGCCGTTGTCGCCGGAGGCCTGGCTTTCCTGCAGCGCCTTCACCAGCTGCTTCAGGGCATCGCCGATGGCGTCCTTCTGCTTGTCCTTGGCATCGGCCTTGTCGCCGCGCAGGGCTTCGAGGATCTCCTTCAGCAGCTTGACGACCTGGTCGAGCGAGGCGTCCTGCGACTTGCCGGCGTCGTCCGTCTTGCCCGTCTCCTCGGTGTTGCCCGTTTCCTCGGTCTTGCCAGTCTCGTCCGTGCCACCGGTTTCGTCGGTGCCGCCCGTCTGGTCGGTGCCACCGGTTTCGTCCGTGCCGCCGGTCTGGTCCGTGCCGCCGGCCTCGTCGGCGCCGCCGGTCTGGTCGGTGCCACCCGCGTCGCCGGAACCCGAAGCGCCGTCGGCCTGGCCGCCGCCGCCCAGGGCCTCGATGAGCTTCTCGAGGATCTTGAGGATCTGCGTCAGCATGTCGCCGCCCTGGTCCTTGCCGTCGACGCCATCGCTGCCCTCCGTGCCACCCGGGCCACCGGGACCTTCCGTGCCGCCGGGGCCGCCAGGACCCTCGGTACCGCCAGGGCCACCGTTGCCGCCCGCGCCGTCGCTGCCGTCGGCCTTGCCGCCGCCCAGCGCCTGGATCAGCTGCATCAGCAGCTCGATGATCTGCTGCAGCGAGCCGTCGCCGCCGGCCTTCTTGTCGCCGTTCACGCCGCTGCTGCCGTCGGTGCCCTGCGTGCCGTTGGGGTTCATCAGCGCCTCGGCCACCTGGCGCGCGAACTGGCCCATCAGGCCTTGCGACAGGTCCTGGTTGCCGTCCTGGCCGAGCTTGTCGAGCGTGTTCTGCCCGCCGCCGCCGAGCGTCTCGGCCAGTTGCTGGGCCAGGTCGTTCGCCTGGTTCTTCTTGCCGTGGCCGAGCACCTGGTTGAGCATCTGAAGCAGCTCGATGAACTGCTGCAGCAGGCCCTCGATGCCCTGGCCCTTGCCGACGCCCTTCTGGCTGTCGGCGCCGTTGGCACCGCCAGGGCCGCCGGCGCCGCCCGGGCCACCTGGGCCCTGGACCTGGTCCTGCGACTTGTCCTTGGACAGCGCCTGCATGAGCTGCTGCAGCATCACCGCGACGAGCATCTTGACGATGTCGTTGCGCAGGTCCTGCGAGTGTTGGTGATCGTGCCGGACCTTGCCGAGCTGGGACAGTGCCCCGAGGTTGATGTGCAGATTGATGGACATGCAAAGCGCTCCTTGTGTTGCTTGAGGACGAAGAGAAAGGCCACCCACGGGATGGCCTCGGGGTGGGGGATCAGTCGGGTTCGCTCGGCCGGTTCGCGTCGTCGGCAGGCGCTGCGGGCTCGTCTTCGTCCGGCGTCTCGGGCTCGGGCTTGAGGTCTTCGCGCAGGTCGTTCGACATCTGGCTGAGCTCCTTCTCGAAGGCCTTGTCGCCCTTGCCGCCCAGCAGCGACTCCTTGCGGCCCTCACGCATCGCGCTGACCATCATCGAGACGGCGTCCTCCATGGCGTTGCCGTCGTCGCCGGTGTCGTTGCCGTCCTGAGCCAGGCCCTGCGGCGCGTTGCCGTCGTCGAGCTGGCCGGCCACCTTGTCGGCCACCGGATTGGCACCGCCCTTGTGCCCGTGCTGGGGCTTGCACAGCAGGGCCAGCAACAGCAGCAGTTCGAGGAAGGGCTTGAGCACGCCGAGCGCCTTGTCGCCGGCGCTCGACGCGGCATCGCTGCCATGCGTCCTGTCGACCGGGTTGCCGCTGTCGACCGGGCCGCCACCGTGGGCCGGAGCGTGCCCGGCCTTGTCGCCGCCCTGCTTCGCGGCCTGCAGCAGGCGCTCCAGGTTGGCCAGGACGATGAGGGCCGCCAGGTCCTGGCGCAGGTTCTTCTCGGCGTTCGAGCGGTTCGCGGCCGGCTCGTGCATGTGGCACGAAGGCTGGCTGTGGATGTAGAGATGAATCGACGACATGCGTGCGGTCTCCGAAGGGTCATGAAGGGGCTTGTTCAGGGGTGCCCCACCTTAGGTCCGGCCCTTCGCGCGGCACCCGCGCACCGCGAAGCGCGATGCGCTCAGGCGAAGTTCACTGCCAGGCGCCCGAGGCCGCCGATGCGGCACCGCCCGGATGGGCGAGCTGCTCCAGGCGCCTGGCCACCGGCCTGATCGAAAGCTCGGGACGCGCCTGGTTGAAGAAGATGCTGACCAGCATCACCAGCATCAGCATCGCCGTGGCGCCCTTGATGGGCTGGCCCAGGCTGTTGGGCTCGAGCTTCTCGGCGGCCTTGCCGAGCAGGCCGATGCCGAGGTCGATGAGCATCAGCGTCACGATCACCGGGCCGGCGATCTTCAGCGTCGCCTCGGCATAGCTCTGGATCTGATCCGGCAGGAAGCGCTCGAGCAGCGTGGGCCAGCTCGGCAGCGTGCCCTTGAGCGGCCACCACTCGTAGGAGTCGAGCAGCAGGCCGACGAAGACCATCATGCCGCCCAGCATGTAGAAGGCCACGATGGACAGCTGCGAAAGCAGGTTGCCCACCGGCGTGCTCTGCTGGCCGCTCAAGGGGTTCTGCTGCTGGACGTTGTTGTAGCCGGCCTGGTTGTCGATGAGCATGCCCACGCCCTCGGCCATCCAGAAGACCGAGCTCACGGCGAAGCCGATCAGCATGCCGATCAGCCCCTCCTTGGCGGTCAGGGTGACGATCTCGATCACGCTGAAGTGGGTCAGCAGGTCGGGCGGCTGGCCCCAGGCCACGAAGATGCCGAAGCCCAGCGCCACCGCGTTGCGCGTCTGGCCATGCAGGATCTGGTCGTTCGTCGCCGGCAGCACGAGCATCGCCGCGTAGATGCGCACCGTGCACAGCGCGAGGATGCCCAGCAGGCCCTTGAGGTCGGCCCCGAACTCGAAGATCGCCAGGCCGTTCTTGACGACGTCGTCGCTGACGATCATCGCGCGCCCTCCCGGACGGTCCGGCCAACCCGGGCCGCGACCCGCGCCTTCTCGCGCACCTGGGCCAGCATGCGGGCCACGGCGGTCTCCTCGGCCTCCTCGTCCTGTGCGTCTTCCGACGCGCGCTCGGCCTCGGCGATGGCGGCGTCCAGTCGCGCCTGCACCGCCTCGACCTGCTGCCTGGCCTTGCGCAGGGCGGCGTCGCGCTTCGCCACCTCGGCCTCGGCAGCCTGGACCTGCGACAGCGCCGCCTGCGTCTGCTTGACTGCACCGGCCGTCGCCTGCTCGGCCTCCTTGACCAGCATCTGGTAGGTCACCACCTCCTCGGCCCGAAAGCCCTCGGCGCGTGAGGTGGTGGCCTGCAGCCGCCGGCGCACGGCCTGCTCGGCGGCCCGGGTCGACTCCTCGTGCGACACCGCCGCCTGGTGGCCGGCCCGCTGCTGCTGCAGTTGATGGCGGGCCTGCTGCAGGGCGGACTCGTGCTGCTCGACGCGGCGCTTCTTCAGCCGAACGAGGTTGCGCAGGCCCTTGATGCTGCTCATGCCGGGAGGTGGGAAACGTTCACCGGCTGCAGCCTAGGGACGGCGCCGCGCATGGCCCCCCGGGCGGACGAAGGCCCGCATGGCGATGCGAAGCGCGAACGGCCGGTTCGCATGCGCGCCCTCGGCTTCGCCTGCGCCGCCATCGCCGCGGCAGGCGGCTTCTAGATTCGCGGCACCGCATGTCAGACCGACGCGCGGCGCGAATCTCAACCGGGGCGCCCATGTCCGAGAAGACCGAAGAGCCAACCCACAAGAAGCTGCAGGACGCCAAGCGCAAGGGCCAGAGCCCGAAGAGCCAGGACGCGGTGGCCACGGGCATCCTGGCCGTCTCGCTGCTGGTGCTGATGGGCGCCGGCCCGGGGATGCTGGAGCGGCTCACCTCGGTGATCCAGCACGCGCTCGGCCAGGGCATGCAGGCCGCCACCACGCAGGAGATGTTCGCCCTGATGACCGACATGCTGCTGGACGCGCTCATCGCCGCCTTGCCGATGGCCATCGTGTCGATGCTCATCGCGGCCATCGTGCTGCTGGCGCAGGTCGGCGTGGTGTTCTCGTTCGAGGCGATCTCGCCCAAGTTCGACAAGCTCAACCCGGCCGAGGGGCTGAAGAAGATGTTCAACGCCCGCTCGCTGATCGAGTTCGCCAAGTCGCTGGTCAAGGCGGTGGCGCTCGGCGCCGTGGTGTGGGTGATCGTGCGCGGCCTGGTGCCGTTGCTGGTGGGGGCCGCCTATCTCTCGCCCGAGGGCGAGGCCCAGGTGGCCTGGAGCTCGCTCTTGCACCTGCTGGCCGCGGCCGTGCTCGTCTTCGCGGTGATCTCGCCGCTGGACTACGGCCTGCAGCGCTGGCTGTTCATCCGCGACCAGCGCATGAGCAAGGACGAGGTCAAGCGCGAGCACAAGGATTCGGACGGCGACCCTCACGTCAAGGGCCAGCAGCGCCAGCTGCGCGAGGAGCTCGCCAACAGCGCCCCGCAGGAGCGCGTGCCCGGCGCGACGGTCGTCGTCACCAACCCCACCCACTACGCCGTCGCGCTGCGCTACGACGCCAGCGAGGCCCCCATCCCCATCGTCGTCGCCAAGGGCGTGGACGAACACGCCGCCACCATCCGCGCCATCGCGGCCCTCCACCGCGTGCCGATGATCGCCAACCCGCCGCTCGCGCGGGCGCTGCACAAGCTGCCGCTGGACCAGCCCATCCCCGACGAGCTGTTCGAGGCCGTCGCCGTGGTGCTGCGCTGGGTGGCCGACCTCGACCGGCTCGGCGGCAAGCGCTGAGCCGCGACCTCACTCCTGGACCCCCACCTCCCCATGGCCAAGCGTCTCGACTCCAAGCTCATCAACGACCTGTCGATGGCGGGTTTCCTGGTCGGCGTGCTCGCGCTGATGATCCTGCCGCTGCCCACGCTGCTCATCGACACGCTGCTGGCGATCAACCTCAGCATCAGCGTGCTGCTGCTGATGACGACGCTGTTCATCCCGGATGCGGTGGCGCTGTCGACCTTCCCTTCGCTGCTGCTGTTCACCACGCTTTTCCGGCTGTCGCTGAACATCGCCTCCACCAAGGCGATCCTGCTGCACGCCGACGCCGGCCACCTGATCGAGAGCTTCGGCCAGCTGGTGGTGGGCGGCAACCTGGTGGTGGGCATCGTGGTGTTCCTGGTCATCACGATCGTGCAGTTCATCGTGATCGCCAAGGGCTCCGAGCGGGTGGCCGAGGTCGGCGCGCGCTTCACGCTGGACGCGATGCCCGGCAAGCAGATGAGCATAGACGCCGACCTGCGCGCCGGCCTGCTCACCGCCGACGAGGCCAAGCGCAAGCGCGCGCTGCTGAGCATGGAGAGCATGCTGCACGGCGGCATGGACGGCGCGATGAAGTTCGTCAAGGGCGACTCCATCGCCGGCCTGATCATCACCATGGTCAACATCCTGGCCGGCGTCGTCGTGGGCATCATGTACCACGGCATGACGGCCGGCGAGGCCGCCAACCGCTTCGCCGTGCTGTCGATCGGCGATGCGATGGTCTCGCAGATCCCGGCGCTGTTCATCTGCATGTCCGCCGGCATCCTGACCACGCGGGTGTCGGACGACCACAAGAAGACGCCCACCTCGCTCGGCCAGGACATGACCGAGCAGCTGACGCGCAATCCGCGCTCGATGTACCTCGCCGCGGGGCTGACCGCGGGCTTCGCGGCCATCCCGGGCTTCCCGATGATCCCGTTCGCCCTGCTGGCCGCCGGCCTGGCAGCCGGTGGCTGGCAGCTGGCCAAGAAGCGCGCCAAGGGCGGCAGCAACGCGATCTCCAAGCCCATCGCCGCACTGCTGCGCGAAGGCGGCAAGGGGGATGCTCCTTCCATCCAGCAGCGGGCGCCGGAGTTCGCCAAGCCGCTGTCGATCCGCCTCTCGTCGGGGCTGGCCGCCGTGATCCACGCCGAGCGGCTGGACGATGCCCTGGTGAGCGAACGCGAGGCGCTGCAGGCCCGGGTCGGCCTGCCCTTACCCGGCGCGGCGATGTGGGTCTAAAAGGAGGTGGAAGGCCTGCGCTTCGAGGTGCTGATCAACGACGTGCCCACGGCCCTGGCCGAGCTGCCCGGCCGGCTGCTGCTGCTGACCGATCCGGAATCGCCGCTGGCGGCCAAGGCCCAGAAACACGGGCCTGCGCTGGGCCAGGCCGAGTCCCTCTGGCTGGCGCCCGAGGTCGTGCCCGCCGACCAGCGCAAGGGCTGCCTGGAGCTTGAGCAGGTCGTGGCGCGCGAGGTGATGGTGGTGCTGCAGCGCCATGCCCACCTCTTCATGGGCGTGCAGGAGGTGCAATGGGTCATCGAGCGGGCCACGCCCGAGTACCCCGGCCTGGTGGCCGAGGTGCAGAAGGTGATGCCGCTGCAGCGCATGGCCGAGGTGCTGCGCCGGCTGCTGGAGGAGCAGGTGCCCATCCGCAACATCCGCAGCATCTTCGAGAGCCTGATCATGTGGGGCCCGAAGGAGAAGGACCTGCTGCTGCTGACCGAGTACGTGCGCTCGGACCTGGGCCGCTACCTGGCCCACGAGGCCGCGGGCGGCCAGCGCCAGCTCTCGGCCATCCTGCTGGATCCGGGCATAGAGCAGGCCATCCGCGGCTGCATCAAGCCGACGCCGGCCGGCAACTACCTCGCCATGTCGCCCGAGGACGCGCGCGACCTCACCGAGCGCATCGCCCGCGTGGCCGGCACCAGCCGCCAGGCCGGCGTGGCCCTGGTCACCTCGATGGACATCCGGCGCTACGTGAAGAAGATGATCGAGAGCCGGCTGGACTGGCTGCGCGTCTACTCCTTCCAGGAGCTGGGCAACCTCGTCGAGCTGCGGCCCATCGGCCGCGTGTCCTGATCGCGAGGCGACCATGCAGGCCCCGCAAAGAACCCGGGCGCCGGCGCGGCCGGTGACGCCCGCTGCGCCGGCCGCTCCGGTGGACGCGGCACGGCAGGATCGCTTCCTGCGCCAGTTGGTGCCTCCGGCCTGGGACGAGGTCGACGAACCGGACGACCGCGAGGCCTCGGACGCCTCGTGGTTCGACGCCCCCGTCGACCCCGTGGACGACGGACGCGGCGACGGCTCCTCGCCGCAGGGCGACGAAGGTCGACACGACGACGAGCAGCCTTCCGAGTCGCCTGCGCCACCGCCGGCGGATTGCGCTCCCCTGGACCACGCCTCCTGGGCATGGCTTCGAACGGCCGGCCTCGCCTCGCACGACGACGCCCACGAGGACGCCGGGCCGCATGCGTCGCGCGTTGGCGCCACCTCTTCGCCCCAGGACGCCGCCTGGCTCGGCGACATCGTCGAGCAGGTCGGCCAGCTCACGGCCGGCGGCGACGCGCGCTTCCAGCACTGGTCCGTCACCGTGCCGCTGGACCCGCAGAGCCTTCCCGATTGCGAGCTGCGCATCACGCTTTCGCCTGGATCGATGGTCCTTCGGTTCCGCACCGGCTCGGCCGAATCCGCGCGCCTAGTCTCACGGCATCGCGACACCCTGAGGGCGCGGCTCGAAGCCCTGCCCTCGTCGCCCTCGGCGATCGACATCGACCTCGAATGAACTCCACCCCCGTCGCCCCTGTCTCGCTCAGCGGCCGCCTGCCGGCCGTCAGTGCCGCCGAGGCCCGCCTGGCCCGCACGGTGTTCGATCGCCGGTTCACGCGCTGGATCGAGCAGTTGCTCGCCCAGGCCGCGCCGGCGGCGGCGCCCGCCCGCCTGCGCGCGACGCAGGGCAGCGCGGGCCTCGCCGTCCAGCTCGCCAGCCGACACGGCGAGATCGAGCTCACCACCGCGCCATCCACCTGGCCGGCCCTGGAGCTGGCCGCCGGCCTGCCCGATGCGGCCCTGGCCCGCGACGTGGCCGATGCACTGCTGGCCGAGCCCCTGTCGGCGCTCGCGCGGTGCATGCCCGGACTCACGCTGAAGGCGCTGCGCCCACGAAGCCCGCAGGCCTCGGTCGAGCTTTGCATCGGCGATTGGAACGTGGGCCTGAAGTCGCTCGACGACGGCGCGGCTCGGCAACTCGGCGCGCAGATGCGCCGCGCGGTGGCGGCCGACCTGTCGCCCCTGCGCGGCCTGCGCCTGCCGGCCCGGCTGCGCCTGGGCCGGCGCAACTTCGAGCTCGACGACCTGCGATCGCTCGCCGCCGGCGACGTGCTCGCCTGCACCGCGCGGCGGGCCGACGCCCCGCTGCGCTGCCAACTCTTGATTGGACTGGGAATCTTCATGCAAGCCACCGCCGACATCGACCTGGACAGCCCCGACGCCACGCTGACGGAGGCGCCGCAGCTCGAAAGCGAGCCGCACGAGGCGGCGCCCCTGGAGGCGCCGTCGATAGGCGCCCTGAACGTGCCTGTCTCCTTCGAGATCGACACGGCCCGCGTCTCGCTGGACGAACTCGCCGCCTTCGATGCCGGCTCCATCGTCACGCTCGATGCGCCGGTGCAGGACGCGCAGGTGCGGCTGGTGTGCTTCGGCCAGGTCGTCGGCGTCGGCCGGCTGGTGGCCGTGGGCGACTGCCTGGGCGTGCGCATCGAGCGCATGGGCCTGCCGGACGCCATCGCCGCCGGAGAGGCCTGACCATGGGCGCGTCGCCGATCGGCATCGACCCGGTATCGCTCTTCCTCGCCCTGATGGCGCTGGCCATCCTGCCCTTCGTGGCGATGGTGGTCACCTCCTACACCAAGGTCGTCGTCGTGCTGGGCCTGCTGCGCAATGCCCTGGGCGTCCAGCAGGTGCCGCCCAACATGGTGCTCAACGGCATCGCCATCATCATCTCGGCCTACGTGCTGGCGCCTGTGGCGATGGACGCTGCCGACCGCATGCAGCGCTCGCCGGGCGCGGCGAACACGATCGAGCAGAGCTCCAACACCCAGCAGCTCATGTCGGCCGTCGGCTCGGCGCGCGAGCCCTTCAGGGCCTTCCTCGTCAAGCACGCCCAGCCGGCCGAGAAGGCCTTCTTCCTGAAGTCGGCCCGGGCCGTGTGGCCGCCCGAGCGCGCCGCCGCCCTGCAGCCGGACGACTTCATCGTGGTCGCGCCGGCCTTCCTGCTCACCGAGCTCACCGAGGCGTTCCGCATCGGCTTCCTGCTTTACCTCGCCTTCATCATCGTCGACCTCGTGGTGGCCAACGTGCTGCTGGCGATGGGCCTGTCGCAGGTCTCGCCGACCAACGTGGCGATTCCGTTCAAGCTGCTGCTGTTCGTGGTGCTCGACGGCTGGTCGCAGGTCATGCACGGCCTGGTGCTGACGTACCGCTGAGGAGCCGGCCGTGACACATGAGTCCATCGTCCAGCTCACCTCCGAGGCGCTGATGTTGTGCCTGCTGCTGTCGCTGCCCGCGGTGGCGGTGGCGGCCATCGTGGGCCTGCTGGTCGCCCTGGTGCAGGCGGTGACCTCGCTGCAGGACCAGGCCATCTCCCAGGGCGTGAAGCTGATCGCCGTGACGATCGCGGTGGCGGTGAGCGCGCCCTGGATAGGCGGCACCATCGTCCGCTTCTCCGAACGCCTGCTGGGCGCGATGTTCGCCGGATGAACTCGAACTTCAACGCCAGCCGCCAGCACCAGCAGCTGCTGCAGAAGCAGACGCTGCTGCGGCGCCACAACCAGGAGGTGGCGCACGCCCGCGAGGCGGCGCACGAGGCCCAGCAGGAGCGCGCCGAGCAGGCCCACGAGCAGGCGCAGGGGCGCTATGGCGACACGATGTTCCGCACCGTGCCGCTGCCACCGGCGCCACCGCCGCGCCAGAACCGCGCGGCGCCCCACCGGGGCGAGGTCCGGCCGGCGCGCGCGGACGGCAAGGAGGAGGAGCGCGACGATCCCGCCGCGCCCGAGGCCGCCGAACGGCGGGAGATGCCCGGCCACGAGCCGGTGGAAGCCACCGACAAGGATGGCGAAGGGCAGCAGCACCACCATCACGGCGGCTCTCATGGCGGCAGCGACCAGGCCGGCGGCTTCGGCGGGCAGTCGGGCGGAGGCCATTCCGGCGGGCACTCCGGTGGCGGACACTCCAGCGGCGGCCAGTCCGGCAGCCAGGGCGGCGGCCATCAAGGTGGCGGCAACCAGGGCGGCCACTCGCATCCAGGCGCGGCCACCCGCTTCGCCACGCCTGCCGCCGCCCGCGCCGCCGCCCTGCCCTCCTCGCTCGCCGCCGGACAGGCCCTCGAGCTGCAAGCCTTTCGCAGCACCCTGGCCACGATCGACCTGCCAGAGCGACGCGCGCGGCATCTCGCCCAGGCCATGGTCGCGCTCAGCCGGCCCGGCCCCGCCGGCTTGAACAACGACGCGATGATGATGTCGCTGATGGCGGCCTACATCGAGAGCACCCACGAACCCGGCGCCTTGTCCACCCTGGCGCGCGTGAAGCAGGTGCTGCTCGAGCTGGGCCCGACGCTCACCGGCGCGCTTCCGCCCGGCCCCCGCGAGCGCGGGCGGTTGGCCCTGCTGCCCTTGAAGCTGCTGGCCTGCGACCGGCAGCGCACCGAAGCGCAGCGTCGCATCGCGGTCGAACGCCTGCAGGCCGGCCAGCGCTGGCCGGCCGACACGATAGAGGCCTGAGATGAGCGTCGAGCGATACGAGGAGCTGGTCACCCAGCTCTGCGAGGCGATCCAGCTGCCGGATCCCCGCGCCGTACTCCAGCGCGGCTGGGTCGAGGTCGAGGGCTTCGAAGTGCTTCTTGCGCACTACCAGAACGACCCGTCGGCGATGTACCTGAACTTCCACTTCGGCATCGTGACGCCGGGGCGGGCGCTGACGGTGTTCCGCCTGCTGCTGGAGTCGAACCTGACCGTGTATGCGCAGGACCAGGCGCAGGTCGGCGTGAACCCCGACACCGGCGGCATCATCCTCATCGTCCGGGTGCCCATGACGCCCGACATCAGCGGACAGTGGATGGCCGAGACGCTCACCCACTACGCCGAGCACGGCCGCTACTGGAACGACAACATCCTCGCCGCGGCCGAGCAGGCCTTCGAGGGCCTGTGCTCCGGCGAGTACCTGTGGATGAAGGCTTGACGGGCTTCGCGCGCCGCCGGGCGTGAGCGAAGTTCAGGAGGCGTGGAAGTGCTGGGGCCAGGCGGCAGCGACACGGACTTCACGCTCCTCGCGCGGCTCGAGGCTGTCGGCGCCGGTGAGGAGCTGGTAGCCGCGCCCGTAGACGGCGTTGATGCGCAGCGGGCAGCCGATGCGGGCCAGCTTGGCGCGCAGCTTGTAGATGTGCTGCTCCAGGGTTCGCTTGTTGAGGTCGGCCGAACGGCCCCAGACGCGCGAGACGATGGTCGCGTTGGTGACGACCTGCTCCGGGCGCGAGAACAGCAGCCAGGCCAGCTCGAACTCGCGATGGGTGACCTGCACCGCCTGGTCGCCGCAGCAAAAGCGCAGGCGCGCCGGGTCCAGCAGGCAGCCGCCCACGCGGACCTCTCTTCGAGCCTGGCGGCCCAGGGCCTCGACATGGCCGCGCAGCCTCACCTGCAGCTCGTCGTGCGCCGCGCGGGAGAGCGCGATGTAGTCGGCCGCGCCGCAGGCCAGCGCGGTGCTGAAGCCGTCGCGCATTTCCTCGCCGACGACGACCACGGGCACCTCCTGGTCCACGCAGCTCCTGATGAGGCTCAGGTCCTCCGCCAGCGTGGAGCCGCGATCCTGCAGCACGACGGCGTCGAAATCGTCGCACCTGGCCTGCTGGCGGAAGGCCGTGATGCTGACGTTGAGCCTGGCCTCGATACCACATCGAGACAACAGTTCGATGACAAGCTGGCCAACGGGCGAGGTGTGCGAAAGAAGGGCGACTTTCATGCGGTCCGACAGGTCTGCGTGAAGCTGTTGCCCGTATGTTGCGCAACCAAAACCTAGGGTTGCTACGGATATGCCCCAGGCGCCCTATCGCCCGTCGAACGCCCGCGCGGCCCAGCTGTCGCCTTTTGACCATGGCGCGCCCGAAAGTGTCGGCACTTCGCCTTTCGTTGAATATTGCATGAACATCGTGTGGCCTCCGCCCGGGCGCGGGCAGCGCCGCAACGCTTGCGCTTGCAGTCAAGACATCGCGTTGTGCACAGGCCACGATCGGGTTCGACCACGCCCCGGATGCGATGCCGGCGCGACACCAATCATCATCGGGAGAATGGATGCCAGAGACGCAAGCGCCCTCGGGGCGCGTTCGTGCAAGGGAACATCTCGACTGTTCGACGGGCCTGAGCTGCGAAGAGCGGCGCGCCGTGGAGCAGGGCCGGCTCTTCCGCCGCCTGCCGGCGGCGCTGCAGGACTCCATCATGGGCCGCGCCTACGTGTGGCGGCTGAAGGACGGCGAGCAGGTCATGTCGGCCGAAGGCACGCCCGAACACTGGATCGGCGTGGCCTCCGGCGAGCTGCTGGGACGCAGCCGTTCGATGGAGAACGGCCAGACCATCGCCACCCACGTCCTCGCGCCGGGGGTCTGGCTGAATCTCTACAGCCCGCTTTGCGACGTGCGCCGGCGCGGCATCGAGTTCGTCGCGAGCGGACCCACCTGCGTGCTCGCCCTGAGCCGGGCCGACATGCTCGACCTTCGCGACCGCTGGCCGGAGCTCGTGGCCGCGATGCTGAGCCTGTCTGCCATCAACCTGCGCTTCGCGCACCTGATGCTGCAGGAGGCCCAGAGCAGCACGCTCGAGCAGAAGCTGCTGCGCTGGCTCGATTCGGCCGTGCGTTTCGAGCATGCCGACCGCGACGACTCCGGCTGGCTTTATCGCAGCGTCGTGGCGCAGTCCGCGCTGGCCTGCGCGGCGGGCGTCTCGCGCCAGAGCTGGAACGCAGGCATGGCCCGGCTGGAGGCCGCGGGCGTGATCCAGCGCGTGAAGGACGGCCTGAAGGTGCCCGACCTGGCCCGCCTGAAGACGGCCCTGAGGGAGCACGGCCTGCACGAGACGGCCCAGTACCTGCAGGCCGATGCCCAGCCGGTGCGACCGCCGGCGTCGCTGACGGCCGAACTGCTCCCCGCGTCCTCGCTGCGCGGCGACGAACGCGAGGTGCTGGGCACGCTGCGCTGGTTCGCCCGGCTGGGCGAGCCGCTGCGCGAGACCCTGCTGTCGCAGATGCACGTGCTGCGCCTGCCAGACAAGGCGCCGGTGGCCTTCGCCGACCGCCAGCCGCCTGGATGGGTAGCCCTGGTGCGCGGTGGCCTGCGGCTGATCTCCTGTCCGGTCGCACCGGCTGTCGCCGAGGGGTCGACGGGCGCCGGGCAGCGGCGCCGGCCCTCGCGGGCCATTCTGGCGCAGCTGCAAGCGGGTGCAACCGTCTTCGAGCACGCGCTCGTGGACCACGGCAACTGCGGCGTGGATGTCTGCTGCGAAGGCGACAGCACCTTGCTGCTGATGCCGGCAGAGGCCTACCGAGCGGCCCTCGCCGCGCATCCCGAATTCAGCCTGGGCGCTCTGAAGTGGCTGACGATCAGCCACCACCATGCGGGCCTGTTCAAGGTGATCCTCACGCTGCCCATGCCCTTGCGCCTGCGCGCCTGGCTGGACTTCCTCGTCCGCCAGCGAGGCCAGCCCGACGGCCCCTGGGTGACGCTCTCCATGACGCTGAGCCAGCAGGAGATCGCGGCCTGGCTGAGCACCACGCGGCAGTACGTGGCGAAGGCCCTGAACGAGCTCGATGCCAGCGGGGTGCTGCAGCGCCAAAGGGATGCCTTTCGCCTGAGCCGGGATGCCCTGCCCCTGGCCGGTCCCGTCCCGCCGCTGCGCATTGTTGAGGAAGCCGCCGAGCGTTCTTGAGCTTTGGAAAGGGGTCGATTTCTAGCATGAACTCGTCATCGATTCACAGGCGCTGCACCAGCGCGACGACCCATGCTGCTGACCCTGCTCTCGCTCTCGTGCGAACGTATCTCCGCCCAGGCCCCCCAGCTGTCCCGGCTGATCCGCGAAGCCCGGCTGAAGGACGCCGTGAAGATCGGCCGCCAGCGCTTCGAACGCATGGCGGGCCGCGACGAAACCAGCGCCGAGGAAGGCGCCCTGCTCGGCCGCGCGATGCTCGTCATCGGCCTGGCCGAGGCGGCCAGCGAAGTCTTCCACCAGCAGCTCAAGGCCTACGACCAGGTTTCGCGCGGCATGGTTCGCTGGCATTCGGCACTCGACCAGGCCTGGCTGTTCCAGCACCTGAACCGCGCTTCGCGCGCCGTCGAGTGCTGGAACATCGTGGCCAGGGATGCAGACGCACCGGCAGCGCTGCGCGTGGAGGGCTTCTGCGGCGCCGCCTTGTCGCTGCAGGCCCTCGGCCAGCACGCCCATGCCTTGTCCGCGGCCGAGCATGCCCTGGCCCTGTGCGCCGAACCCGCCACCGAGCCCTTGCGTGACTGCGCAGAGGCGATCAGGCTGGAGGTGCTGGCGCGCCTGCGCCTTCTCGACTGCGAGGACCTGTCGGACCACGCGTTCGCCCAGCGCACGATCGATGCGCTGCGCGACGCCCCGTGCCGCGAGAAGCTGGCAGCGATCGCGTCCACCCTGCTGGCCCGGTCGCAGGTACCGCCTCTGCTCGCCGCCCGCGTCTCGTTCCTGCGGGGCGGACTGCTGGGTGACCACCAGGGGGCGCGCCTGGAGGCGGTCTCGGCCTTCATCCGCTGGCTGCGCGAGCACGAGCTCGGCGGCGTGGATGCCACTTCCCGCATCGAGGCCTGCCTGGCGCTGCTCTCGGCCCAGGCAGTCGGCGTGGCGCGCGAGATGATCCAGCCCCTGGCCGGCAGCGAGCGCGACATCGAAGCCAACCCCCATGCCATGGACATCCAGTACTGCCTGTCCAAGATCCATCTCGGCGACGGCCGCTTCGGCGACTCGATGAGGCAGTACAAGCGCCACGTGGCGCAGGCCATGCGGGTCGTGCACGGCACGGTCATGTCGCGGATGGACATGCCGGTGCCCGGCCTGGCCACGCCTTCGCAGGACACGACGGGCCTTCGCCTGCCCCCGCGCTACCGGGCCGCCTACCGCTACATCATCGAGCACCTTCATGACAACGAGCTGTCGGTGCGCGAGGTGGCGGGCCGCCTGGGCGTGACCGAACGCGCCCTGCAGCTGGCTTTCCGCAGCCACCTCGGCATCACGCCGGCCGAACTCATCCGCAGCGAGCGCATGAAGCGCATCCGCAGCGAGCTCGAAGAGGTCAGCGACACCGGCGGCCGCGCCCGCGTGCTCGACGTGGCCAATCGCTGGGGCATCAGCAACCGGTCCACGCTGGCCAATGCGCTCAAGCGCGCCCAGCCCATGGCCGCGCAGCCGACGCTCGCCTGAGGTCGAAACGAAACCTTGACAAGGGGCCGTTAGCATGGCGCAAGCCATGCCTTCGCCCCTTTCGTCTTCCGACCCCTCGCACCCTCCGACCCGGCACGACGGCCCTTTGAGCGCGGCCGAGCGTGACACGCTGGCCCAGGGCAGCTTCCTGTCCCGCCTGCCGGCACCCCTCGTCGATGCCATCCTGGCCCGCGTACGCGTCTGGCGGCTGTCCGATGGCGAACCGCTGCTGCAAGTCGGCCAGGCCGTCGAGCACTGGATCGGCATCGCCGGCGGCAGCGCCCTGGTGTTCATGCCCGTGCCGCACCTGGAGGAGCCCCAGTGCACGAACTGGGTCCCGCCAGGCGTCTGGCTGAACCTCTACAACCCCGTGGCGCTCGCGGTCAGCGACTTCGACGTGCGCGCGCAGGGGCCGACAGTCGTCGCGGCCGTGGACGCCCAGGACCTGCAGGCGCTATGCCAACGCTTTCCCGAATTCAGCCGCGAGCTGGCGGTCGCCAACGCCGGCAATCTGCGGCGGACCCTGCAGGTGATGATCGCGTCGCAGCGTGCCACGCTGCGACAGAAGCAACTGTTCTGGCTCGCCGAGACCTTGCAGGGCTGCAGTGCCGGCAGCGACGCGGCTGAGGCCACCTTGCGCCTCAGCCACACGGCCCTGGCGCGTTGGCATGGCGTGTCGCGGCAAGCCTGGTGGGAGGGCATGAAGGCGCTCGAGCGCGACGGACTCATCCGGCGGGCAGCCGACGGCGGCATCACTGCGGACATCGTTCAGCTCCAAGCCGCCCTGGAAGAGGGCAACCGGGCGGCCGCCGTCGAGCAGCCCTACGCCACCGGGACGGCGCCCTGGCCCCCCACGCCGCACGACAGCGTGGCGCCCGGCCGGCCGGCAATGCTCGCGCTGAGAACCGCCGAGCACGAGCGCGTCCGGTGCAACCGGTGGTTCGCCAGCCTCCCGCTCGACGTTCAGCACGAGATCCTGGAGTGCAGCCTGGTGCGGCGCTTCTCGCCCGGCGAGACCGTGCTGCAGGCCAACCAGGCTCCGACCGGTGCGTGGCTGGTGGTCGATGGCTGCGTCCGGCTCGACAACCCGGTGACGCCACCTCCCCTGCGCACGATAGCTCTGCTGCCGCCGGGGGCCTGGTATGCCTTCCATGACATGGCCTACCGCGGGCCGGCCTCCTTCGACGGTGCGGCGCTGGGGCACACCACCCTGCTGTGGCTGCCGCCGGAGGCATTCGACCGGCTGTTCGACCAGTCCCTGGACTTCCGCCTCGCCCTGGCGCGGCTGCTGGCCCTGCAGCAGTCGCACGCTGCCCGCTGCGCCGCCTTGTACTTCTGGCCCGTCGATACCCGCGTGCTCCTGTGGCTGGACATGATGCATCGCTACTTCGGCCTCGGCTCCGGCCCCGGCCCGGAGGTCGCGGGCGCCTTCACGCTGGAAGACGTCGCCCAGTGGCTGGGAACGACGCGCCAGGTGGTCTCGCGCGAGCTCCGGTCGCTGGAGCAGCGAGGTGTGATCCGCCGCACGCGTCAGCGCCTGGAACTGCTCGACCCTGCTCAGCTCCCTCGGCTGGCGATGGCTTGAGCCAGGGGCCGGGCGATGCCCGGCCCGGCGCTCACTTCCACTCGAAGAGCTGCCCCCGCGTCTGGCCCTGCGCGTCCACTTCGTACTCGAACAGTGCCGCGATGCTGGTCAGGCGCGACCAGTTCGGCGACTTGCTTTCGAAGTAGATGGCGCCGCGGTACCTGATGCTGCCGTCCTTCTGCAGCAGGCCCACCCCGTGGCCCGTCCAGGTGGCAGATTCGCCCTGCGGCCCCATCACGATGCCCTGCCCCTCGCCGAACAAGGTGCCGTCCGGCCGCAGCGCCGCGACGTAGGTGCCGGTTTCCTGGCTCGCCAGGCCCAGCAGCTTGCCTGAGCCCTGGAACGATGTCTCCATCTTCGGCGGGCCGCCGAGGCCGGGCAGCACGCGCTGCGAGATCACCTTGCCGGAGCCTTCGCCAATCTTTTCACCAAGCATGTCGACCTCCGTGCCGCTCGTGGCGAGGTGGTCGGCGGGGCACGCAGGCAGCCCCGCGGCGGGCGGCGGATGGCGACCTTCGGGTCGCCGGGTCAAGACCCGCCCGGGGCAAGCGCGCGGATGCGTCACGGCCGCCTCGGGCACCGCGCGGCGGGCGGGCTGCCGGCCACCGGCCGCCGGCCCTGCCTCGCCACGTGAGCGGCACGTTAGACCTGACGCGCGGCTCGCACAAGCCGTCTGCCGGTGCCAGCGTGGTTATTGCAGCAAGACGCGGCTCACGCCCGGCCGGCGACGATGCGCGGGATCTTGCCGCTGCGCCCGCGTTGGCCCGGCTGGCCGCTGCGGCAGTGGATCTGCACCGGCGCGGCCCCCTGGTCGGCCAGGAACCCGGCCAGCACGCTGCGTGCGTGGCGCAGCTGCCGGGTCGCCGAGGCGCCGTGCTGGCCGGTGCTCAGCAGCAATTCGCTGGGACCCTGCTGCCGCAACTGGAAGTCGAACAGGCCCGCGTCGTCCTCGAGCACGGTGCTGATCGCCAGCGGCAGGACGGGCACCGCGCGACGGCGCCGTCCGGCCAGGCGCAGGGTGTCGTCTCGCCGGCCCTGCACCTCGACCACCGGCAGGCAGGATCCGCACGGGCAAGGCTCGGCAGACAGCGTGACCCGGTCGCCGAGGTCGTAGCGGATCACCGGTTGCACGAGGTTGGCGAGGTTGGTCAGCAGGGTCGTCGCACTCGGCTGGCCTGCGGGGACCGGGCGGCCCTTCTCGTCGACCGGCTCGAGCACGAACCAGTCGGTGTTCAGGTGCAGGTGGCCGTGGGCACAATCGCTCGCCATGGCGAGGAACTCGGAGGCGCCGTAGCTGTTGAGCACGCGGCAGCCGAAGCCCTCCTCGATGTGGCGGCGCATGGTCGGCGTGAGCGTCTCGCCGCCGGTCCAGACCTGCCGCAGGTCCAGCTGCAGCCTGCCGGCTCGCTGCTCCTGGGCCAGCATCAACGCAGCGCTGGGATAAGTGGCCAGCACGCTGGGCTCCCAGGCCTGCAGCTCCTCGGCGAGCCGCTCCATGGCCTGCAGGAACGAGATGCTGCGCACCCGGCGCGCCAGCGAGGGGTTGAGGCGGCGAAGGCGCTCGACCGACACCACGCTGGCAAAGTGCCCGCTGGTCGCCCCGACGAAGGCGATCCGTTCCCCGAGGAGCCACGGGTCGTACACGCCGCGGCCATGGGCCATGGGAGCGCGGCGCAGCGCCTCGAGCGCGTCGTAGACCGCCATCGCGGCCGCGTCCTCGATGAACACGCCCGGCTCGCCCGTGCTGCCGGAGCTCTCCCAGACCATGTACCGGCCGCGGTACGCCTGGCCTATCTGCGCGGGATCGCGCAGGAAGCTCCGCAGCCCTGCCAACTCGAGCGACGGGTCGGTGACCCAGTCCTCGAAGTGCCGCATCAGCTCGGCCTTGCGTGCGACCGGCAGCGACTGCAGCCGGGCGCCCGCCGGATCGCCGCGGCCAAGCAACCCGCGGTAGAGCCGGGAGCCTTTCGCTGCCGCCGCGAGCAAGGTGCGCAGCCGATGAGCCTGGCGCGATGCCAGTGCCTCGCACGAACTGCGAGAGGCAACCCAGACATCAGCGGCCACCGAACTGGCGAGCCAGGGATCGAAAGGCGGCAGCATGGGCGGGATGGAAGGGACGCCCCCCGCGGGCGCCTCGCTTTCCAGGACGATTCTGTCCGCTTCGCTGCCACCACGCCAGCCGACGCGAAACGAAAAGGCCCCGCCGGGCGGGGCCTGTTGCGAGACCGGGGACGGTCTTACTGCTTCTTGCCGTAGACGCCGAAAGCGCTCAAGGTGCCCGAAGTGGCTTGCCAGCCCGTTCCGGTGTTGAAGGCGAACGGGCCCGAGGCGCCGGTGTTGTTCACGTTCCAGGCGTCCCAGGTGTCGGACGACTTCTTGTCCGTCTTGACGACCACCCAGTACTGCGTTCCGGCACTGATCAGCGTGCCCTTGCCGCCGATGGTGGCGGTCACGCAGCAGGTGCCGAAGGTCGGCAGGCCGGTCACCGTGGCCTTCCTCAGGACGGCGCCCGGCAGGCCGCCGGCATCCTCGTTCAGCGTGATGGTGACGGCGTTCGTGCCCGCGACGTAGCCGACCGCGGCCGAGATGGTCTTGACGGCGTAGTTGTTGTTCGGCGTGAAAGGCATCGCCACGTCCTGGCGGGCTCCGACGATCGAGCCTTCGGCCGAGATCGTCCAGCCGCTGCAGCAGTCGTACAGGTTGTTGGTGTCGCTGTTGTAGGTGCTGTAGATCGTCTTGCCCCCGCCCGTCGGGACCTGGCCGGGCACGATCGGGCCGGCGAAGGCCCCTGCGCTGATGGTGGTCCGGCCGTCCGCATGGGCCACGGCGCCGTTCGGGCCGGCGGCAAACGCCGAAGCGCTCAGGAGGGAGATGGCGGCCAGTCCACTCAGGGCTGCAAATGCTTCTTTCACGACTTGCTCCTCGCTCGAAAAGTTAAGGGAAGGTGAAGGCATGGCTCCTGGTCCACGCGGCTCGTGGCCACGTCGGATCAAGGAGGGTGCGATCCTAAGGTTGGGGATTGGCCACGCAAGATGTCCCCCCTAAGTCAAGCGAGGGGGTGCGGCGTGCGGCCCGGAAAAGCAAAACGGGCCGCGAGGGCCCGTTTGCAGGTTGGTTGGCGGAGACGGAGGGATTCGAACCCTCGATGGAGCTTTTGACCCCATACTCCCTTAGCAGGGGAGCACCTTCGGCCACTCGGTCACGTCTCCAGCCGAAGCCGGCATTCTAACCTCAAGAAGCGGCCTGTTCCTCTTCGCCGCTGCCACTCTTCGCATTCGGGTCGTCGAGCTCGAAGACCTTGTGCAGCGCGCGCACGGCGAGCTCCATGTACTTCTCGTCGATCACGACCGAGGTCTTGATCTCGCTGGTGGAGATCATCTGGATGTTGATGCCCTCCTCGCTCAGCGCACGGAACATCTTGCTGGCCACGCCCACGTGGCTGCGCATGCCGATCCCGACGATCGAGACCTTGCAGATCTTCGGGTCGCCCAGCACCGTGGCCGCGCCCGTCGCCGGCTGGACCTTGTTCTTCAGCAGGTCCATCGTGCGCTGGTAGTCGTTGCGGTGCACGGTGAAAGAGAAATCGGTCTTCCCGTCGTGAGAGACGTTCTGGATGATCACGTCGACGTCGATGTTGGCGTCGGCCACGGCGCCGAGGATCGAGTACGCGATGCCCGGCTTGTCGGGCACGCCCATCACGGTGACCTTGGCTTCATCGCGGTTGAAGGCGATGCCCGAGACAACGGCTTGTTCCATCTTTTCGTCTTCCTCGAAGGTGATCAGGGTGCCCGACTTGGCTTCCTCGTTGATGTCGATGTCCCAGGGCGTGAAGCTGGACAGCACGCGCAGCGGCACACGGTACTTGCCCGCGAACTCGACCGAGCGGATCTGCAGCACCTTGGAGCCGAGGCTGGCCATCTCCAGCATCTCCTCGAAGGTGATCGTGTGCAGGCGGCGGGCCTCCGGCACCACGCGCGGGTCGGTGGTGTAGACGCCGTCCACGTCGGTGTAGATCAGGCACTCGTCGGCCTTCATCGCAGCAGCCACCGCCACCGCGGAGGTGTCGGAGCCGCCGCGGCCGAGCGTGGTGACGTTCAGGGCCTCGTCGACGCCCTGGAAGCCGGTGATGATGACGACCTTGCCCTGGGCCAGGTCAGCACGCACGCGAGCATCGTCGATGCTCTGGATGCGCGCCTTGGTGAACGCGGAATCGGTCTTGATCGGCACCTGCCAGCCGTTGTAGCTCACGGCCTCCATGCCCTCGGCCTGCAACGCCAGGGAGAGCAGGCCCACGGACACCTGCTCGCCGGTGCAGGCGATCATGTCCATCTCGCGCAGCACCGAGGGACTGTGGCTGGCCGGCGCGACCTCCTTCGCCAAGCCCAGCAGGCGGTTGGTCTCGCCGCTCATCGCCGAGGGGACAACGATCATCTGGTGGCCGGCGCGCGCCCATTTGGCGACCCGCTTGGCCACGTTGCGAATGCGCTCGGTGGTCCCCATCGAGGTGCCGCCGTACTTGTGAACGATGAGTGCCATGGGCTTGGGTGATACGAAAGTGGATCGCAAACCGATCAATTTTAACTGCTGCGCTGCAGCACGACCCAACACCACCTGACACGCGTTCAGCGCTCGGGCAGCCAGCGGATCTCGAACTGCGGCTCGCCCGCAGCCGCCCGCACGCGGGCGTCGATGCCGAGTCCCGGCACGAAGATGATCCGCTCGCCGGCCGCGACGATGGGTCCCGAGCGTTCCCACGCCGGCACCGCCCTGTCCTGGTACTGCTTCTTCAGCGAGCGCGCGGCGCTTCGCGGCGCGAACTGGAATCGGTCGCCGGGGCGGCGCGCGCGCAGGCACGCCGACTCGAGCACCGCGGTGGAGACGCCGCCTTGCGCAACGCGGGTGATCTCGAGAACGCCGCCCCATGCCGGCAGCATGTGCCGACCTGCCGCAATCGGCGCGCGCTCTTCTCCTGTCGCCGAAGCGGCGAGCGCCACCGCCCGATGTTCGACCAGCGCCAGGCGACCGCGGTACAGCCGCACCTGACGCATCGCATCGACCGGCCATTGCGCTGCCGCAACCGCGCCCATCTCTTGCGCCAGGCGCTCGACGATAGCGTCAAGGCCGTGCGTGACACCGCCCTCACCCAGCCAGCGCCGCAACGCAGCGATCCGGCGCGCCTTCGTCAGCGCCAGCAGTGCTCCGGCGTCCAGGGCGCCCCCAGAGGGAACGAGCGCCGCCGCCACGTCGGCCCGCGCGACTTCATCGATCAGCTGGCGCGCCCATTGCGCCTGTTCGGCCAGGTGCAGGAACGCGGATTCGGCTCGCGGAAAGGCCGCCACCAAGGCGGGCCAGACGTCGTGGCGCAGGCGATTCCTGTCGAAGCTCCGGTCGAGGTTGCTGTCGTCCTCGACATGGCTCAGTCGATGCCGCTTGACGTAGGCGGCGATCGCCTCGGCCGAGTTCTCCAGCCACGGGCGGCACCAACGGATGCCATCGCGAACGGCCTCCCGCGGCATGGCCGACAGCCCGGCCGGGCCGGCACCACGCAAGGCCTGCAGCAGGACCGTCTCGGCCTGGTCGCGCCGGTGATGCGCGAGAAGAATGATGCCGGCCCCCGCTTCGCGCGCCATCGAGGCCAGTGCGAGATACCGCTCGCGCCGGGCCCAGGCCTCGATGCTTTCACCGGCAGCCGGGGCGCCCTGCAACCTGGTGGCACGCAGCTCGACAGGCAGGCCGGCCCGCGACCAGCGCCTGCATTGGGCGTCCAGGTGCGCCAGCCACTGGTCGGCGGCCGGGTTCAGGCCATGGTGCACGTGCAATGCCACCACTCGCAGCCGTGGGCCGGCAGGTCGTCCGGAAAGTAGGTCTCGCCGGCGGCGTA
>CAMLGG010000043.1 GCA_946479475.1 uncultured Ideonella sp.
TGCACCAGCGCGTCGGTCCAGGCGCGGTCGATGTAGAAGAAGCGGATCGATTCGACCGGCAGCAGGGTCGCATCGGGCACCAGGTAGCTGAAGGGCACGCCGTGCAGCAGGCGCAGCCGGCCGAAGAAGCGGCGCAGTTCGCCGGGCACCACGTGCTCGCCGTCCGCAGGGTCGTTGTCCAGCACGAGGCTGACGTACTTCTGCGTCGCGGCCATCGCGGCGTCGATCACCAGCTCGGAGCTGAGGTTCTTCAACATCGTCAGGACCCCTTGCCTTCCTCGTCGTCGTGGCGGGCCTCGCCGCGGCTGATCAGCTCGTCGAGCGCATCCGGCCCGGCCCTGGCGGGGCGCGCGCCCTTGGCGACCCGCGCCCCCTTGGGCACCTGCAGCTTCTGCTGCGGGATCGCGACGTTCAGCACGCCGGCCAGGCTCGCGTCCAGCGCGGCATGCAGGTCGGCCACCAGCGCTGGCGTGAGCCCGTCGGTGGCCTGCGCCACGCTCACCGGCGTGCGCGCCACCGCCCCCAGCACGCCGACCTGGTCCGCCAACTTGTTCACCGCCGCCAGGTCGAAGCCAAAGCCGGCGGCGATCACCGCGTTGAGGTCGCCGTCGACCTTCAACTCCCGCCCGGGGTCGGCCACGGGCCGGCGCGGGCCGAGCATCGTCTCGGGATTCACCACCAGGTCGCCGATGAACTGCATCGCCACGAAGCGCCCGAAGTCGATGCGCGTGTCGACGAGCTCGGGCAGCTGGTAGGCGATGACGCGGCTCAGCGTCTCGCGCAGGCGCCCGATGCCGAACTGCTCGTTGCGAAAGCGCAGCAGCGCCGAGACGACGGACAGCTGCGAAAGCGCGAGCAGCCGGCCGATCTCGAAGGCGGCGGCCAGAGCGAGGTCCTCGCGGCCATCCGGCACCACGCGTCGCAGCTGGTCGGAGGCGTGGGCGAGCACCGGCTTGTTGCTGTCGCCGTCGCGCAGCATCGGGAAGGGCACCATCGGCCCGCGGTACCAGGCCCGTGCCGCGTCGCCGCGGCGGGTGCGGTGGTCCAGGCCGATGTGGCCGGTCTCGACGACCTCGGGTGGCGGCCGCGCCGCCGGCGGCTTCTTCGGATCGGCGTCGGGCAGCGTGCCGAGCAGGCCGACGTCCAGGCCCTGCATCAGCGTCTCGAAGGTCGCACCCTCGGTGGTCGTGAACGACCAGTGGGCCAGCACCGGGAAACGGTAGACCGGCTCCAGCGCGAAGACCTCGATCGGCAGGCGGAAGCCCGCGGCCATGGTGTCGCGCACCAGCACCTTGGCGTTCGGATCCAGCGCGGCAGCGTTGACGTCCTGCGTGACCTGCTTCCACTGGTTCGCATAAGCGGCCTCCTTCATCGCCGCGGCGCCATCGAGGCCGCCGCCCGCGCGAGGCAGCGCGCCGGCCTCGAACTGCTGTGCGCCCTGCACGGCCTTCGCCGCCTTCGCCGCCCGGGACCGGCTCGCGCGGACCCCGTGCTGCTGCAGCCCTTGCGCAGGCAAGGCGAGGCCACCGAGGTCCACGCCGCCCATCACCCGGGGGTCGATGCCGACCTTGGGGTCGATGTTGGCGAGCACCCGCCAGTCCTGCGCCAGCTCGAAGCTGAATTCGTCGACGGCCGCCTGCGGCTTGGCGAGGTGGGGCAGCTGCGCCTCCACGCTGACCAGGCAGGCCATGTAGCGCACCGGCTTGTCGTTCGCCTTGTCGAACACCGGCAGCCGGTTGGCCAGCACCACCGCGAGCCAGCCGTCGTCGTCGCCGTTGGCCAGCTCGGTGTCGTTGATGTCGACCTCGCGCACGTGCGTGAGCAGCGGGAGGTCCTCGATGGTCGGGAAGATCTTGTTGACCACCGTCTGGGTGACGGCGAGGTACAGGCCCTGCTCCACGTCCTGGTCCGAGGGCTCCAGCAGCGGGACGCCATCGGCCGGTGTGATGCACTGCGCCACCGGCGTGGCGGTCGAGAGCTGCGCCTCGCCCTCCGCGACCACCACCAGCGCGAGCCAGGGCGTGTCGGAGACCTGCGACTTCTCCTCCGGGTTGCGCTCCCACGGCAGGGTGCGGCGCTTGAGCACGATCTGCGGCAGACGGTCGCCGAACGCGCCTTCCGCGTTGGCCGGCGGGAAGGTCGAGAGGATCTGGTCCGTCGGCATGCTGTAGCGCGGCGAGCTCACCTTGATGTGGGTGTGCTCGGTGGCCACGCCGAAGGGCAGCCCGGTCTGCTCGGTCACCAGGTCGTAGGAGCCCGCAGTGACCTGGGGCTTCACGTTGGCGTGCAGCACGAAGTAGCCGGTCTTGGGCATCAGCGCTTCCCTCCTCTCGGCGCCCTTCGCTTCGCCGGCGCGCCGGTGGTCGCCGAGACCACCGACGAAGCCACCGCCGCCGCCAGGGCCGGCTGCCGTCCCATCGCCCGGTTCTTCGCCAGCTTGCGTTCGCCCTCGGTGCGCGTGCGGCCCAGCCAGACGAGCTGGCTGCCCGGCCCGCCGGCCACGCCCTGCGAGAAGGGCTGCAGCGCTGCGTCGAGCCCGCGCGCCGAGATCAGCGCGATCGCACCCTTGGCATCCAGTTCGGCCGAGCCCATCACGCCGACCAGCGACCAGCCTTCGTCGGTGGCGATGGTGACGACCACCGGCCTGTCACCCTCGGGCACGATCTCGTAGGCCAGCACGCTGCGGTTCTCCATCGCCAGCAGCTGCGGCGCCACTTCCCGGCCCGCGGCATCACGCAGGCGCTCTGCGCCGCTCAAGCCCAGCAGCAGCTGGCGGCCGCTGGTCTGGTTGCCGAAGGCCGCCGGGTCGTCGAGCACCACCACGACCATGTTCGGAACATCGCTGAAGGTCGTGACGACCGTGCTGGTGCCGCGCGCCAGTTCCGCGCCGCCGACCCAACCCGCGTCGCGCCGCTCGCGGTGCATCTTAAGTGGCGTGGTGTGCGCCTTGACGACGCAGCCCGGGCCGAGCGCCGTGGCCCAGCCGAGATAAGGCATCTGCAGGCCCGCATGCCAGCCGACCAGGCCGGCGCCGGCCCGGGCGATCCCTTCGCGGTCGCTCAGGCCCTGCGCGATGGCGGCGATGCGCTCGGCGCCCTGCGTGATGGACAGCGAGGCGGCGTTGCCCGGGCCGCCGACGAGCCGGTCGGCCAGCAGCACGCCGCCATGGCCGAGCAACACCACGCGGGCCGGCGCGCCGTTCACGCCGAGCTCCGGCCGCTCGCCGTTCATCGCCGCATCGGCGCGTGCGTTCGGCAGCTTCATCACCACCACCTGCCCCGGCACGAGGACGGAAGCGGCCGGCGGCACCTCGGCGCGGCCGACCGCCTTGGCACCCTTGCGCGCGAAGCCGGCCTGCACCAGGCCGGCGCTGAACTGCCCAAGCGCATCGCTGCCGCCCGCCCCGGTGCGCGCGACGACGGCCGGCGCCCCGTGCGCCACGCCGGTCGGCGGCACGCTGGCCACGCCGAGCAGGGTGCCGGTGCGGCCTTGCATCGCCGCGGGCACGTCGGCCAGTGCGAGGCGCGCCGCGATCGACGCGCTGCGCTGCGCCTCGACGGACGCCAGCGTCGGCGGCGCGACCCGCCAGGCACGCGCCGAGTCGCGCACCGTCGTGCGGGCCGGCGGCGCCACGCGCAGGTTCGTGCTCACGCCCGACAGCAGGCCCACCGCCACCGGCGGGTCGACGAAGTGGTCGTAGACCTTGCCCGGCGGCCGGGCGGCGATGCCCGGGATCGTCGTCAGCGCCGTATCGTCCAGCCCTTGCGTGAGCGTGCCCAGCAGCGGCGGCGCCTGGCGCTCGCCGCGCAGCGCGGCCAGCGCCGTCGGCGTGGCCGTGCCCGCCATGAAGCGGCCCGCGTCGTCGAAGGCCGCGTTGACCGTTGCCGGCTCGGTGACGAGGTCGGACACCGCCTTCGCGCTGGCCTTCACCTTCGCCGCGTCGGTCGCGCGCCGCGTGAACGGCAGCGGCTTGCGCGGCCCCGTCTCGACCTGGAAGTAGGCGATCTCCGGCCCGCCCGGCGAAGGCGTCGCCGTGCTCGACAGCGAAAGCTCGTTCAGCGCCTCGACCATCTCGGCCTTGGGCACCTTGCGGTTGTTCTGGTCCTGCGGCGGCCCCCACACGCCGTACGGGAAGCTGCCGAAGGGTCGCGGCGCGACCTCGAACGGGAAGGGTTCCGTGGCGCCCGCGCGCTGCCAGGTCAGCACGATCTGCGGGTTCAGCACGATGTCCGGCGCCTTCTCGAAGTCGTCCATCGGCGCCACGCCCAGGATCTTGCTCGGCGGGTGCTGCGTGTCGACGTTGCCGTTGTTCGACGCCCGCCGCACGCTGGTGGCCGGCACGGTGCTGGTGAAGGTCAGGCCGAACTCGCAGACGACCACGAAGGGCTTGGCCGCCGAGCCGTCCGGCGTCGCCTCGTCGCCGCCCTTGGAAGGCGTGGCACCGAAGGAGGTGACCAGCGCATGGATGTCGGCCTCGGTGCTGTCGCCCGCGTCGAGGTACTTGGTGATGAAGGCCTGGCCGCTGATGGGCACGTGCTGCGACTTGTCCGGCCCGCCGAACTCGACGCTCAGCTCGATCGGGCCCACCTCGAAGGTGGCGATGCCGTGGAAATCCGGCCCCGTCACGTCCAGCCGCGCCCCCAGGTGCACCGAGATCGTGATCTCGCCGAAGATCCAGGTGTCGATGGTCACGCCTGCCGCAATGCTGACGTAGGCGTTGACGTGGTAGTGGAAGGGGTCGAAGTAGATGATGCCGTGGGCACCCCACTTGAGCTCGGCCCAGGCCGGGCCGAAGTGCGCCGAGGCCTCGAAATCGCCGCCGGCCATCACCGCCTCGGAGGTCAGCGCGAAGTAGCTGCCCGACTTGATGACGATCGCGTCGCCGAGGCTCCACCGCAAGCCCAGCCGCGGCACCTGCGGATAGCCGTCGCGATGGAAGTCGGGGTGGTAGCCGCCCATCGTCAGGACGAACTCGCCCTTGTGCTCGCCCTTGAACCAGATCACGTAGGCGAAGCCGCCGGTGAGCTTGATGTCGGGGTAGAGGATCCAGGAGTTGTCGGTCAGCTGGCCCTGCACCCACAGCACGCCCTCGCTGCTCGAGAAGCGCACCAGCAGCGCGAGCTCGATCGAGACCAGCGCCACCTGCGGCCGCGGCAGCGCCATGCGCGCGAGGCCGAGCAGGTTGATGTCCAGCCCGTCGCCCACCTGGATGCCGAGCACCGCGATGCCGTCGACCAGCGCGAAGCTGTTGAAGGACACGCCGGCGGCGAACCAGAAGGTGCCCTTCTGCATCGGGAAGTACTGGCCCAGCGAGCGCAGCTGGGTCATCGGGTCCTGCGGCTTCGCGGCGATGTCCAGCGCCTGGATCAGCGGGTAGTCGCCGAAGTTGGACAGCTCGGTCGGCACCACCAGCTTGCGGTTGATGCCCAGCCCGCCGCCTATGCCGGTGAGGAAGAAGGCCGGCGGCCCGCCGATCGGCCCGATGACCGCGCCCACCGCGAAGAAGGCGGTGAACTTCTCGCCGTTGACGTTGCCCTCGCCGTAGCCGCCGTAGATGGTCAGGCCGTAGACGCCGAAGCGGCCGAGCAGCATGCCGAGGTACTCGATGCCGGCGTTCGTCTGCTGCTTGAGCAGGCCGCCGGCGATCTGCACGCCGGCCATGTCGGCCGAGACAGCCAGGCCCGCGAGGTCGACTTGCCAGTTCGCCGCGTTAAAGAAGTCGCCGTCGGCCACCAGGTAGGTGATCTGCAGGTCGTCGACCGCGCAGGTCAGGCCGAACATCGACACCGAGCCGTCCATCAGCAGCGAGACGCGCTCGATGCGGCCGTTGATCTCGGTCGCGCCGAAGCCGATCTGCTCCAGGTACAGCGGGCCGAAGCCCTTCTGGATCGCGATCCACCACGGCCCCGGCGGGTCGCCGGCGCGCAGCGTCACCTTCACGCCCGGGCTGCCCTTGTGGACCTGGATGGCGAGCGCCGGCGAGAAGGCCGGCCGCGGCGGTGTCGGGCCGGTGTCCTTCATCACGCCTTGCGCGATGCCGTTGCTGCCCTGCGCCCCGCTGGCCGAGACGGCCAGGTTGGAGAACTGCAGCTGCACGCCGCCGCTGTGCGCGCCGGTCGCGTCGATCCCGGCGAAGGCATGCAGCGCGATCGAATCCAGCGACAGGCCGATGTCCAGCAGCGGCCCCGAGTTCTTGCCGACGCGCAGGCCCAGCCCGTTCACTGCGAGGCAGGGCTTGAAGGCCGTGCCGTTGGAAGCCAGCATGCCGACGAACAGGCCGCCGCTGCCCGGCGGGTTCGGCGTGATCCAGCTGTCGTCGTTCTCCAGCCAGAGCATCACCTCGCCGGTCAGCAGCTCGAAGCGGTTGGTCACGCCGACCTGCACGCCGATGGCGTCGACCGTCGGATCGGTGGTGATGGCGACGTTGAACTCGCCGACGTCGATGCTGATGCCGGCGCCGGCCAGGTTGACGAACAGCTTCTGCAGGCGCCCGATCCAGGTCGCCGGCAGCGGCGAGAACAGGTCCGGGATCAGCTGCTGCGCAGAGTTGTCCAGCAGCACGCCGGCCAGCAGGTCGCGCACCTTCTTGTTGTTGTTGCCGACCGCGGTGTCCAGCAGGTCGGCAACCGGCTGCTGCGCCATCGCGACGGCGGCAGCCAGGTCGGCAATCACCTCGACGATGCGCAAGGCCACCTGCGCCGCATCGGCGATCTCGCTCGGGTTCGGCAGCGCGCCGGTGCTGGAGACCAGCGCGACCTGCTGCGTGTCCAGCAGCCAGCGCAGCGCGAAGCGGCGGTCGTCGTCTAGCGCCAGGCCGACGGCCACGCGGCGGTCGCCTTCCGGGTCGGTGCCGGCCGCCACCGTCACGTAGGGCCGGATGATCACGCCGCCGGCATCGATGGCCGCCGGGCCCAGCGTCGCGCTCAGCTCCTTCAGGCCGGCGTGGTTCACGGCCACGGCGAAGCTCAGCTGGTCGATGCCCGGCACGGGGATGTTCGCGCCGCTCAGGCTCACCGCCTTGTCCGTCGCGTTCCACCCGAGCGTGACGCCGTGGACGGTCAGTCCGATCTCGTCGTTCGCACCGCTGACCGTCACGCCGCTCAACGGCTGCAGCAGGTTCGTCAGCGGCGTGACCAGGGTGTTCAGCTGCGACGTCACCGCCGACAGCTTCGCGACCGGGCTCGTGGCCCAGGCCTGCAGCGCCGCGCCATCGAACTTCGGCGTGCCGTCGCGCAGGCCGAGCACGTCGCCGGCGGCGGCGACGATGGAGCCGGCGGTGCCGCCGCTCTCGACGATCTTGTCCAGCACGAAGGGCAGCGCGGCCTGCGCCACGCCGGCGAGCGAGCCCAGCCCGGCGAAAGGCAGCAGCGGGATGTCGGCGCCGCTGGCGGGCCGCAGGAAGAGCTGCAAGCCATTGCCCTGCAGCAGCGAATGGATGGCCTGCTTGCCCGAGGACGCGCCCGTCAGGCCGACATGGGCTGCAAGTCCCAGCGCCGGCGGGCCCGAAGGGCCGACCTTCAGCGTCGCGCCCACGCCGGCCGCGAGACGCCCGGCGATGCCGTTCGGCGGCGCCCACACCGTCGGATCGACATCGAGCGACAGCCGCGCGCCCGGCCCGTCGGCCACGACACTGAGCGAGACGCCATTGGCGAGCGGCACGGGCGTGCCGGACGCGCCTGCCACGCCGAGCAGCGGCCGCAGCGCATCGAACAGGTCCTGGATCTTGCCGGGGTTGGCCGCCAGCGAGTCGGCGCTGCGCAGCCAGCCGGCCGGGTCGGACAGCAGGCCCGCCAGCGGACGCAGGGCGCGATCGGCCTCACCTGCCACGCCGCGCAGCAGGCCGAGCGCATCGAGCACTGCGTCGATGACCGGGCGCGCCGTCTCGTCGGCACGCCGCATGAGCTCCAGCGCGGCATGCCCGCCGAGGCTGGGCGCGGCCTTCGCGATGGCTCTTGCGATGGCCTGCGCATCGGGCTGAGGCCACAGCGCAATGGTGTCGACGCCGCCACCGGCCTGCTGCCAATGCAGCGTGACCTGCAGCGGCTCGAGGTCCGCGACGAGCTGCACGCTGCCTGTCGGCTGCAACGGTGCCGAGGGGCCGAAGCGCAGCTGGCCGCTGAGCCCGCCCTCCATCGAGACCTGGACAGTGGATTGCCACCCGAAGCGGCCCTGCCCATCGCTGCCGCCATGAACCTTCACCGATCGCGCGGCGAGGTCGATCCCTGCGCCCAGCGGCCCGAGCAGTCCGTTCACGGCAGAAGAGATCGCAGCCTGTTGCGCAGCCACGCGCTGCCGCACCAGGCCGCCGGGGTCGTGGCAGAACTGATCGACCGCGTCGCCGACCAGGCTGCCATCCGGCGCCAGCACGCCGAGCGCTGCCAGCAGTTGGCGAAGGGCGACGGAACCTGCGCCCGCCGCATCGGAGACCAGACGCTGCGCCGCCGCCGCAAGCACGCTGCGCGCCTCGGGCAGCAGCGGCACCGCATCGGGCGTGTTGCCCGCGACGAGCCGCTCCCACGACGTGCCGAAGATGCGGGCGTCGAGCAGCGTCACGCGGCCCTGGCCGGTGCTGTGGCCATCCAGTGGCAGTTGCAGCTCGGCGTTCAGCTGGCGCAGTTCCAGCTCGGGCGTGGCCGCGAGCCAGCCGAGCCGGTCGGACAACCGCCAGCGGGTGCGAAGGCGCGGCGTGGTGTCGATCCCGGCCGTCTCGGCGTCGAAGCTGAAGAGCGTCAGCACGGCGTCGCCGCGCACGCGCAGGCTGCCGGTCTCGTCGGGCGGCAGCACCCAGCGCAAGCCGGCCTCGACGCCGGTGGGCTCGGGCAGCGGCCGTGCGGCGCGTGCACGCGCGCGCTCGGCGAGCCCGGCCGCGACGATGGCCGTCATGGCGCGGCCGACCTGCGACGCGGTGACCGCGCCGAACAGGGCGACGACGTTCAAGCCCGCGCGCGGTACCGGCGGCGGCACGGCCGGCACGCGCAGGTCGACGCCCACATCGGCGAGCGCCGTGAGCTCCATCATCGAAGCGACGAGCGCACGGCCCAGGGCGAGGTCGTCGTCCTCCGGCACGTCGCCTGCGGCGAGGTCGGGCGGCTTCGGCAACAGCCGTTGGAGCAGGCGCAGCGCGTCAGCCGTGGGCTGGCTCGAGATCGCGGTGAGCGAGATCGCGCCCAGCGGCGTGCCGAGGGTGAGCAGGTCGGTGACCTTGGTCTGATCTTGCGCGGCAAGGCGCGCGGCATGGCCCGCTCCGGCCAGGGCGACGACGGCGATGTCGTTGCTGACAGTCGCCAACTCCTCCAGGACGCGATGCAGACGTGCCGCCTGCTCCGGGGTGCCGTCGGTGGTGCTGCCGGGCACCTTCGCCTCGGCACGGCCGGCCAGCAGCACCAGCCAGTTGCCGGTCTGCGCGGCAGGCGCCGTGAACATGCTCGCGTCCAGGCCCGGCGCACTCAGGTCCACGACGTGCGCGGCCGGCACGGCGGCCAGCCACGGGGCAGCGGACGCGTCCGCCTTGAGGGCGACGAACAACGCCGTGGTCGGCACGCGGCCGAGCAGATCCTGCGGATTCAGCCGCCCCGGCAGCCGGCCCACTGCGACGCCGGCCTTGCGCACCGTCACGCCCGCCGGCGGGTTCGCCGGGGCCAGCACGCGGCCGTCGCCATCCGCCCAGCGCTGCAGCATGGCCTCGAGGCCGGCGGCGAGGTCACGGCCGTCGACGAGGTCGAACACTTCGGGCGCGACCTCGGCCTCCGCTCGAAGCGCCGCCGCGAGCGTCGCCGTCGGCAAGGCTGCATCACCGGGGCGCCACTGCTGCAGCTCGCGTGGCGCGGCCACCAGGCGCGGCTCCAGGCCCTGCGGCGGGAACCAGACAGCGATCTCGGGCAGGCCATCGGCCAGGTGCAGGCGGTACGGGTCGTCGGGATGGCCGGTGCCGGCGAGCAGGCCGCGGGCCGCGCCTGACCCGGCGAACAGGTCGGCCACGAGCTCCAGCGCCTGCGGCCCTGCCTCGCTCATTGCCAGCGGTGGCAGCCACGCCGCCAGGGCCGCGGCCGGGTCGCCGATCAGGCTCGCCAGGGGCAGCTTCGCGGCCGCATCGAAGGCCTGCAGGTTCGGCGACTCGACGCTCCACCCCAGCGCGTCGATCAACTGGCCGAAGAAGCCGCCGGCCAGCTCCCCCAGGTAGCCCACCAGCGTCTCGACACCCTGCCAGGCCTCGGGCGGCAGGCTCACCTGGCCGTCGGCGCCGATGACCGGCAGCGCGATCGGCAGCGACAGGCTGCCGCGATGCAGCGTGCGTTCGGGCGCCGCGAGCTCGGCCGCGATGCCCGATGCGGGCGACCAGGCCAGGCGCAGGCCGACGCCGGCCGCCGTCAGCGCCGAGACATCGCCCAGTGCCAGCGTGACCCTGGGCGGATCGACGCCGCGCTCGCGGGCGGTGAGCAGGGCCTCGACCCCTGGCATGAGGACGCCGGTCTTCGCGGCCAGATCGATGCGTGCCAGGGTGGCGGCGAAGCGCGCGTCGACCACCGTGCAGTGCTGGCCGAGCTCGTCGACGCTGGTGGTCGCGGCCAGGCTGATCGCGAGCGTGTCGCCGCTGGCCGCGAACTCGAGCTCCAGCGGGCCGATCAGCGGGACGCGCCATGGGTCCGGAACGGTGCCCGTGCCCTTGATCGAGGTGATCGCTTCGCTCGCGTCGGCCAGCGCATTGCGCACCTGCGCGAGGACCTGCGTGGCCGCCGCGGGCGCGCCCACGACGGCCTTCCAGTAACCCGCCACCGCCGCCAGCGGATCGCCCATGAGCGAGCTGATCGTGACGGCGGGCACGCCGTTGGGCGGGGCCAGTCCGAGCAGCAGGCGGACGAGGTCTTCCGCGTCGCCACAGGCCTGCAGCAGCTCGTCGAGGATGTCGCCGACGGCGTTGCCGGCGACGTCCATCAGCGCATCGGGCGAGGTCAGGTCCAGCGTGGGGTAGGTGTGCTGGCCGATCTGCACGGCGTCGGCGGCGAGCACGAAGTTCAGCCGCCGCTGCTCGTCCATGCCGAAGCCCAGCCGCAGCCCGTCGACATGGACCGGCTCCGGGTTGGCGACGTCCAGCAAGGGAGCGGCCGCGCTGCCCGCCGCCGCCCACACGCCCAGCGAGGGCAGTGCCTGCGCCTGGCCGGTGACGAGGTCGATGCGGAACAGCGCGGCCTGCGCCTCGAGCCGCACGTCATCGCCGCCGAACAGGATGCCGAGCTGAGGGGTGAGGCGCGGGTTTCCCGAGGGACCGTCGTCGACCAGCAGGTCGAGCACCAGGTCCGCTTCGCCGCCGAGGTCGAACTTGACCTGCGGGCTGCCCATCACGCCGCCGAGCAGCGTGGCCAGGTAGCCCACCCAGTCCTCCATCTGCGCCTGGGTGGTGAGAATGCCGTGGACCCAGTTCGCCAGCGCCTGCGTGCCTTGCGTCGGCAGCAGAGCGAGCGGGAAGTCGGGCACCTGGTCGCCGCTGCGCAGGCCCAGCAGGCCGCCGACGGCGACCACGACATCGTCGGCGCCCGGGGCGTCGGCCTGGGCCTTGAGCAGGGCCAGGACCAGGCCGAGCAGCGCGTCGTCGATCTCGTCGGGGCCCTCGGCCACGATGCGCAGGTCCTGCGGCGCGGCCGAGCCGGGCAGCTGGAAGTCGCTCAGGCTCAGGCCGAAGACCGGCGGGGTGTCGTTGCCGGCCGTCGGCAACTCCATCTCCAGGCCTATGCCGCCCAACCGGGCCTCGCCCGGCACGGGCGGCGCGCCGTCGATGGTGATGCCGGTGGCCAGCCGGATGCGGCCGCCGGGCTGGCCCAGCAGCAGGCGTTCACCCGATCCGAGTGCGCCGCCGTCGCCCCGGCGGGCGCAGAACAGCGGGACAGACAGCGAGCTGGTCGAGTCCGGACCGGTGGTGCGCACGAGGATGCCGATACCGACGTGGAGCAGCGTGCCGGAGACCTCGTCGATGGTCAGGGCCAGCGTCAGGTCCGGGTCTTCGAGGCTGACGATGGGCAGCCAGACGACTCCGTTCGGGTCCGTCGTGCGGTCGGCGCCGCCGAGGGCCTCGTCGACGAAGGCGATCAGCGCGGCACGCTGCTCGTCGTCGGCCAGGATCTTCCTGAGGAAGCCCTCGGGGTTGCCGAACCAGTCCGGGTTCGGACCATCGTCGGTGAACAGCCCGAGCGCGACGGCGAGGTTGCCGAGGACGCCGAGTTGGTCCTTCGAGAACGCCGTCATGATTTCAGCCCGCTCGACCCGCTGAAGCGGTAGCGCGCCATCGGCACGATCTGCAGGCCCTTGGCATCGGCCGTGAATTCGACGGGCACCAGCACGTTGCCGCGCGCGTCCTTGCCCGTCGCGCCGGCAATCTGGCTGACCAGGCCCAGCACGCACTGCCAGGCGAAGGCGACCAGCGCCTCGCCCCAGACCGAGACGATCAGCTCGGGGCCGTAAGGCCTGCGATGCGCGGCAGCGAACACGCCGCCCGGCTTGTTCGCCGAACCGACCGCAAAAGCCACCTGCATCACCGCCGGCCCGGTCTGATCGCAGCGCACCGGGATGAAGACGCCGACCAGGCCGTCGGTCATCCTGACCTCGACGGCGGTGAAGCCGACCGCCAGCTCGCGGTCGCCGTCGACCCAGACCACCTCGGTGCGCTGGGTCGGCCGGTAGAAGCCGCAGGCTCGCCGCGCGGCCACGCGCAGCAGCTCGGTGGCCTGGCCCGCCTCGACGAAGACCGGCTCGAAGACCTGGCCCTCGGCCAGGCGGCCCGGTGGCGCAGCCAGGCGCTTGGCGCGTCGCTCCGCCGCAATGAACCGTTCGAATTCCGGTGCGACGGTGTCGGCCATGGCCTTGCCTTCAGTCCTGCCGGTTCCGCCGGCCCTGCCTGCGACGCCGCGCCAGGTAGATCAGGCCGGCGATCGGGATGGCGAAGAGCATGAACTCGAACAGGCCGCTGCCGTCGTCGGGCGACCAGCCGAACAAGCGCTCGATGAAATCCATGCGCACGCTCCCATGCCGGCCGGCGGGCCGAGCGGGCGCACCGGGACGAAGCAAACCATCGCGCTGCGGCGGCGAGCGCGGCCTGTCGATCCAGAAAGTCGATCAATGCAGCCGGCGTGTCTCTCGCGGTTCGTGGCCGCTGCGTCGGCGGCTTCACCGGGCGAATCCCTCTCGCCGGTCTCATTGGTGGGGCCCTGGTTTGGCTGCGCGGGCCCTTGGGGTACAGGCGCGACCGTACGGCGGACACCGGGCCGTCCCCATCCCCACTTTTAGGGAAAACCACCCCCGAACAGGCCGATGGGCGCGCGATTTGCCCGCCCTGTCACTTCGCGCCGGGCCGAGGCAGCGACGGGCCGGCGCCCGCTCCCGTCATCCCGGTTCGCTGGACACCCCCTAGGGTTTACCTCAGGCTCTTGGACGAGATTCGATTTGTAAGTACCCGCTGACGACTTTTGCCACGTCGTTCAAGCAACTTTTCTTCTGTAAGGGGAACTTCAAGAATACCGGCCGACCTATACTTCCCTGGCATGCGCCCCGCCGTGATTGGGGCGCCGCACGAAGGCGGGACGAGATGGGTGCCAAACTGAAAGTGACGGGTCTGCTGACCCTCGGAGCCGTGGCCGGCGCATTGACGACGATGCAGCTCACGGCGATCGCCCGCAACAACTACGCGCCCATACCGCTGGCAGAAATGCAGCAGTTGGCGCGCGCCTTCGAGATCCTCAAGAGCGATTACGTCGAGCCGGTCGACGAGAAGAAGCTCATCACCGATGCGCTCACCGGCATGGCCTCCGGCCTCGACCCGCATTCGCAATACTTCGACAAGAAGTCGTACAAGGAATTCCGCGAGACGGTGTCCGGCAAGTTCGTCGGCGTCGGCATCGAGATCGGCATGGAAGATGGCGTCGTCAAGGTCGTCTCCCCGATCGAGGGCTCTCCGGCCTTCAAGGCTGGCCTGAAATCCGGCGACCTGATCACCAAGATCGACGACTCGCCCGTCAAGGGCCTGGC
Source organism: uncultured Ideonella sp. (assembly GCA_946479475.1). The sequence goes on from CAMLGG010000043.1 coordinate 14,014, forward strand.
GATGGACCAGGCGGTCAAGAAGATGCGCGGCGAGAAGAACACCAAGGTGGCCCTCACCGTCTTCCGCAAGGCCGAGAACCGTACCTTCACCGTCACCATCGTCCGCGACGAGATCCTCACCCAGAGCGTGCGGGCCAAGATGGTCGAGCCGGGCTACGCCTGGCTGCGCGTGAGCCAGTTCCAGGAGCGCACGGTCGAGGATTTCGCGACCAAGCTGGAAGGCCTGTACAAGCAGGATCCGAACATCAAGGGCCTGGTGCTCGACCTGCGCAACGACCCGGGCGGCCTGCTCGAAGGCGCGCTGGCCCTTTCGGCCGCCTTCCTGCCCAGCAACGTCGTGGTGGTCAGCACCAACGGCCAGATCCCCGACGCGAAGGCGACCTACACCGCGTCGCCGGAGATCTACGCCCGCCGAGGCTACGACCCGCTGCGCGGCCTGCCCGCCGCGGTCAAGTCGGTCCCGCTGGTGGTCCTGGTGAACGAAGGCTCGGCCTCGGCCAGCGAGATCGTCGCCGGCGCCCTGCAGGACCACCACCGCGCGATCGTGATGGGCGCACAGACCTTCGGCAAGGGCTCGGTGCAGTCGGTGCGCCCGCTCACTCCCGAGGGCGACACCGCCTTGAAGATCACCACGGCTCGCTACTACACGCCCAGCGGCCGCTCGATCCAGGCCAAGGGCATCGTGCCGGACGTCTGGCTCGACGAAACGGCCGAAGGCAATGTCTTCGCCGCCCTGCGCATGCGCGAGGCCGACCTCGACAAGCACCTGATGAACGGCGAGGAGAAGGACGAAGCCCGCGAGAAGGCCCGCGAGGAAGCGCGCAAGAAGCTGGAAGAACAGGCCGCCAAGATCAAGGACGGCACGATCAAGCCGCTGCCCGAATTCGGCAGCACCGAGGACTTCCAGCTCGCCCAGGCCCTGAACCGCCTGAAGAACCGCCCGGTGATGGTCAGCAAGACCATGACGGAGCGCGCGCCCGAGGCGACCGCGGAGCAGTGAGCGGCTCGTCCGCCGAGTCCTCGTCGCCCTCTTTGGCGCCGTCTTCGGCCCTGGGCGACGAAGACCTGCTGCGCTACTCGCGGCACATCCTGCTGGACGAGATCGGCATCGAGGGCCAGGCCCGGCTGCTGGCCTCGCACGCCCTGGTGATCGGCGCCGGTGGCCTGGGCTCGCCGGCGGCGCTTTACCTGGGCACCGCGGGCGTCGGCCGCATCACCCTGGTCGACCACGACCTGGTCGACCTGACCAACCTGCAGCGCCAGATCGCGCACAACCTGGCCCGCGTAGGCATGCCCAAGGCCGAGTCCGCGCGCACGGCGATGCTGGCCATCAACCCGGCGCTGGACGTACGCACGCTGTGCACCCGGGCCGACGTGGCGCTGCTCGACAGCCTCGTGGCCGAAGCCGACGTGGTGCTGGACTGCAGCGACAACTTCGCCACCCGGCAAGCGGTGAACGCCGCCTGCGTGAAGCATCGCAAGCCGCTCGTCGCCGGCGCCGCGATCCGCTTCGACGGCCAGATCTCGGTCTACGACACCCGCCAGGCGCATGCCCCCTGCTACGCCTGCCTCTTCCCGCCCGAGGCGACGACCGAGGAGGCGCACTGCGCGCTCATGGGTGTGTTCGCGCCGCTGGTGGGCATCATCGGCACCATGCAGGCTGCCGAGGCCCTGAAGCTGCTGGCAGGCGTCGGCGAATCGCTCGCCGGCCGGCTGCTGATGCTGGACGCCCGCAGCATGCGCTGGGACGAGATCCGCCTGGCCCGGCAGGCCGATTGCCCGGTCTGCGCGCCATACCGCACGGCATAGCTCTGACGGCCCGTGCGCCGGCAGACCGGCTCGCGGCGAGCCGGGAGTAAGCTCGTTTCCCTCTTCCGACAAGATACTCAAGATGGACACCGCCGTCGACCTGACCGCCCGCAACTTTCCGAGCGCCGAGGAGGAAGCGCAGGTCTCCGTTCCGCCGCCCCTGTACGACGGCCCCGAGAGCAGCTATCGCCTCGCCTTCACCGACACGGACTTCCTGCTGCAGCCTGAGCTCCGCCCGGTTCGCATGCAGCTGGAACTGCTCAAGCCGGAGATGGTCCAGCAGGCGCAGGGCGTGCGCAGCACCGTCGTGATCTTCGGCAGTGCGCGAATCCCGGCGCGCGAGGTCGCGCTCGGCCGGCTCGCCGAGGCCCAGGCCGCAGGCGACGAGATCGCCATCCGCCGCGCCGAGACGCAACTCTCGATGAGCCGCTTCTACGAGGAGGCGCGCAGCTTCGCCGCCCTCGTCACCGAGCGCTCGCGCCGCCTCGCGCGGCCGATCTACGTCTGCACCGGCGGAGGCCCGGGGATCATGGAGGCCGGCAACCGCGGCGCCCACGAGACCGGCGGCAAGAGCATCGGGCTGAACATCGTGCTGCCGCACGAACAGCAGCCCAACGCCTACATCACGCCGGAGCTGTGCTTCCGCTTCCACTACTTCGCGCTGCGCAAGATGCACTTCCTGATGCGCTCGGTGGCGCTGGTGTGCTTCCCCGGCGGCTTCGGCACGCTCGACGAGCTGTTCGAGGCCATGACGCTGATGCAGACGGGCAAGTGCCGGCGCCGGCCTATCCTGATGTTCGGGCGCGAGTTCTGGACGCGGCTGATCGACTTCGAGCTGCTGATCGAGACCGGGATGATCAGCCCCGGCGACGAACAGCTGTTCCGCTTCGTCGAGACCGCCGACGAGGCCTGGACGGTGCTGGCGGAGGACTACGGCCTCGACGACGACCAGCCCGGCACCGGCGCCGACGCAGGCGGCCTGTGATTTGCCGGTGAAGGGCGGGCCGCCGAAAATCCGGCGCGAGCGGCCTCGCAACGCATACTTCTCGGCCGGCAACCCCGGACAATGCCCGCCATCATGCTGAAGAAAGTCTCCCTCATCGGCGCGCCGACCGACATCGGCGCCGGAGCCCGCGGCGCCAGCATGGGCCCGGAAGCGCTGCGCGTCGCGAACATCGGCCCCATCCTCGAAAGCCACGGGCTGGAGGTGATAGACCGCGGCAACCTCAACGGCCCGCCGAATCCCTGGCAAGCCCCGGTGGAGGGCTACCGCCACCTGGACGAGGTGGTGACCTGGAACCGGCTGGTGCACGAGGCGGTGTACGCCGAGCTGGCCGGCGGCCGCATGCCCATCCTGCTCGGCGGCGACCACTGCCTGGGGCTGGGGTCGATCAGCGCCGTGGCCCGCCACTGCCGCGACGCCGGCAAGAAATTGCGAGTGCTGTGGCTGGATGCACACGCCGACTTCAACACCCACGAGCTCACCCCCAGCGGCAACATCCACGGCATGCCGGTCGCCTGCCTGTGCGGCTTCGGCCCGCAGGAGCTGATAGAGATCGGCGGCCATGTGCCGGCCATCAACCCCAAGTGGATCCGCCAGATCGGCATCCGTTCGGTGGACGCGGGCGAGAAGAAGTTCGTCCACGAGGTCGGGCTGGAGGTGTTCGACATGCGCTACATCGACGAGATGGGCATGCGGCACACGATGGAGCTCGCGCTGGCGACGATGGACAGCAACACCCATCTGCACGTGAGCTTCGACGTCGACTTCCTCGATCCCGACGTCGCGCCCGGCGTGGGCACCACCGTCCCGGGCGGGCCCACCTACCGCGAGGCCCAGCTGTGCATGGAGATGATCGCCGACACGCGGCGCATGGCCAGCCTGGACGTGATGGAGCTCAACCCGGCGCTCGACGTGCGCAACAAGACGGCCACCATCGCGGTCGACCTGATCGAGAGCCTGTTCGGCAAGAGCACGCTGATGCGCAAGTGAGCGCGCCCCGGGATGGGGCGGGCCCGAAACAAAACTTGACGTAACAGGTCCTCACCACGGAGCACCGTGGCGCGGGCGCGAGCGTTGCTCGGGATGGCGAGAATGTCGCCTGCTTCGAATCACCTCTGATCTGCCCATGCGCACACTCGTCTCGATCCTCGCCTTCTCGGTGCTCGGCCTGCTGTCCGCCTGCGGAGGCGGCGGAGGCGGCGGTGGAGCGCAATCCGCCGGCGACTATTTCCAGTCGGCGGTCTATGCGGCCACCCAGGTCAAGACCTACGACACCGTCGAGTACTCGCGCCGCCCCAACGCCAACGGCGAGCAGTACACCTCGGACTCGCGCAAGGCGAGCGAGGTCGGAACGGACGAGCTCACGCTGACGATGAACGTCTGGGTACCGCCCAACGCCACCAGCGTCACGCCGATGCCGCTGGTCGTCTTCATCCACGGCGGCGGCTACAACGGTGGCGACAAGGACGAGGACTACATCGTCGGCGACGCCGTGAGCTACGCCCGCTCGGGCTTCGTGACCGCGTCGATCAACTACCGGCTCACGCCCGACAACACGACGAGTGCCCAGCGCCGCCAGACCGCGATCGTCCAGGCGGCCGAGGACGCGATGGACGCCATCCGCTACCTCAAGAAGAACGCGTCCACCTACCACATCGACGCCTCGCGCATTGCCATCGTCGGCACCTCCGCCGGCGGCGGCCTGGCCCTCACGATCGCGGTGGACGCCGACACGCTGGGCGGCACTTCGCCTTACCCGGCCTACGCCGGCATCTCCGCCAAGGTGCAGGCCGTCGTGACGACCGGTGCCACGCTCATCGACCAGTACGTGGACACCAGCGACCTTCTCACCTACGAGGCCGGGGATGCCCCGGTGCTGCTGTTCCATGCCAATCCGACGGACAGCACCACCGGAGCGACGTGGAGCGGCAACGTGCTCCCCACCTGCGCCAAGATCAAGGCCGGCGGCAGCGGAAACAGTTGCACGACCGTCGCCCAGCCCAACATGACGCACACCGTGTCGATGAACCTGTTCGACAAGTGGTGGAGCACCATCCAGCCCTTCCTCTGGAACGAGCTGCTGCTGGCCAACCTTTGACAGGCCAGGCGCGCGGCCCCGACACTGGGCCGCGATGCTGCTGCCCATCATCCCCCGTCGGGCGCGCGGCCGGCGTGGCCCGGCCGCTCGCGCCTTCATCGCCGCCAGCCTGGCCCTCGCCTCCTGGCAGGCCGATGCGGCCATGCTGCGCATCGCCAGCGGCTTCGACCCGCAGACGATGGACCCGCATGGCCTCGCGCTGCTCTATCACTCGCGGGTGGTCTACCAGGTCTACGAATCGCTGGTCGGCCGCGACGCGAACTTCAAGCTCGAGCCGGCCCTCGCGCTGAGCTGGAGCCAGCCGAGCCCGACCACCTGGCGCTTCAAGCTGCGCGCTGGCGTCAGGTTCCACGACGGCACGCCCTTCACGGCGGACGACGTGGTGTTCTCGGTCGAGCGGGCACTCGCCCCGCCCTCGCTGCGCGGCTTCCAGCTGCAGGGTGTCACCGGTGCCAGGGCCGTCGATCCGCTGACGGTCGACCTGCTGCTGGCAGCACCCGACCCGGTGCTGCCCGAGAAGCTGCAGTACTGGACCATCATGAGCCGCGCCTGGGCCGTCAAGCATGGTGTCGAGAAGGCGCAGGATTTCGCCGGCAAGCAGGAGACGTACGCGGTGCGGCATGCCAACGGCACGGGCCCGTACCGCCTGGAGTCCTACGAGCCCGACGTCAAGGCGGTGCTCAAGGCCAACCCCGACTGGTGGGGCCGCGCCGACAAGCGCAACGGCAACGTCGACGAGGCGGTCTTCGTGCCCATCCTCTCCGATGCCACGCGCCTGGCGGCGCTCGCCTCGGGCGAGGTCGACCTGGTGCTCGACCCGCCGTTCCAGGACGTGGAGCGCCTGAAGCGCGACCCCCGCCTGAAGCTCACCCAGGTCACCGACTTCGGCGAGCAGTACCTGGCCTTCGACCAGCACAGCGAGGTGCTGGAGGGCAGCGGGTTGAAGGCGAACCCGTTCAAGGACCGGCGGGTGCGCCGCGCCGTCTACCAGGCGATCAACGTGGACCTCATCGTCGGCAAGGTCCTGAAGGGCCAGGCCTCGCCGACCGGGGCCTTCCTCTCGCCGCTGATCGACGGCTCTCCCGCCGAACTGGACAAGCGCCTGGCCTACGACCCGGCGAAGGCCCGCGCCCTGCTGGCCGAGGCGGGCTACCCGAAGGGCTTCGACGTGACCCTCGACTGCGTGAACATCGCCTACCGCGAGAATGTCTGCCAGGCCGCCGCGGCGATGCTCGCGCAGGTCGGGATCCGCACGCGGCTGCGCTCCTCGCCGACGAGCCTGTTCTTCCCCAAGCTCAGCCAGGCCAGTGCGGCCTTCGCCGAATTCGGCTTCACGCCACAGCCCGATGCCTGGTCGACCCTCAACGCGCTCTTCCGCAGCCGCGGCGCGGGCAATCTCGGCACCTTCAATGCCGGCGGCTACTCCAACCCGCAGCTCGACGCGCTGATCGACGCGATCCGCAGCGAGCCCGACCTCACGCGCCGGCGCGCGCGCATCGGCGAGGCCCTGCGGCTGATCGCCGAGGAGCTGCCGGTCGTGCCGCTGTACCGCCGCAAGCTGACCTGGGCCATGTCCGGCCAGGTCGACCTCGTGCAGTGGAGCAACGACACGGTCGAGCTGCGCTGGGTGAGGATGCGCTGATCAGAACCCGCTGAACAGGAAGTGGACCAGCAGCCAGACGAACAGGCCCAGCATCAGGGCCCAGACCAGCACGATCAGCAGCGCGCCCCACCACAGGTTCGGCAGCTTGTCCGCATGGACCTCGGCCTCGCGCAGGCAGGCTTCCCAGACCGGCTTGGGAACGAGCTTGACCACCAGCGTCACGCCCAGCGGGATGAGGATGATGTCGTCGAGCTGGCCGAGCAGCGGGATGAAGTCGGGGATGAGGTCGATGGGACTCAAGGCGTAGGCCAGGACGCCCCAGGCGAGCCACTTGGCGCCGCGCGGAGCCTCGGGATGCCGCGTGAGCTTCCACAGCGCGATGAGATAGGTCGCCAGCCGGTTGGTGCCGGTGATCCGCCAGGCCTTGCCGAAGAGACTCATGAGGCGGGATTGTAGGAACGCGGCCCGCGCCGGCGCTCGTCTTCCGGCGCCGCCAGCCGGCGCTCGGCCTCGGCCAGCATGCGCTCCAGGCGGTCCTTCAGCTTCTCGTTGCTCAGGCGCTCGCGCAGCCGCTCGACCATCAGCGGCAGCGAGAAGGGGCTGGGGGCGCGCAGCTCGACCCAGCGGATCGCGCGGTCCGACATGTCCTGCAGCACGCCGCGCAGCCGGCCGATCTCCAGCTCCTGCGAAAGCGCCTCCTGCTCGGCCTGGCCCAGCAGCCTGTTGCCGGCGTCGTACTTGCGGAACACCTCGTAGAACAGGGACGACGAGGCCTGCAACTGGCGCAGGCCCTTGTTCGCGCCGGGGTAGCCGGTGAACACCAGGCCCGCCACGCGCGCGATCTCGCGGAAACGCCGCTGCGCCAGCTCGCGGGCGTTGAGGCTGGCCAGCACGTCTTCCAGCAGGTGCTCCGGGGTGAATGCCCGGCCTTGCTCCAGCGCTTCGGTCGTGATCGGCTTGGCCCCGAGGAGCTCGAAGCCGAGGTCGTTGAAGGCCAGCGAGTAGGTGTTCGGCTCTTCACGCGCCAGGCGCCAGGCCAGCAGCCCGGCCAGGCCCAGGTGAACATTGCGGCCGGCGAAGGGGTAGACGAAGAGGTGGTGGCCTTCGCGCGAGCGGTAGCGCTCGACGAGCAGGCGGCCGGGCTCGGGCAGGCGCGAGAGCCGCCGCTGCGCATCCAGCATGGGGCCGGCCGCGCGCAGCTCTGGGCTGTCGAGCACCAGGCCCTCGCCGCTGCCCGCCCGCTCCAGCACCGTGCGCACCGCGTCGCCCATCTCGCTGGAAAACGCCATGCGCGCCCCGTTCCACACCGCCACGCGTCCCTTGGGCCGAGGGGCTGTCCGCACGAACGCCGTCATCTCCTTCGTCCGCACGTACTCGAGCACGCGGCCGGCGAAGACGAAGCAGTCGCCGGGCGACATGCGCGAGATGAAGCTCTCTTCGATGGTGCCCAGCGTTCCGCCGGACAGCCACGCGACCTTCATCGCGGTGTCGCCGACGATGGTGCCGACCTGCAGCCGATGGCGCGTCGCGATGCCGCGGTCGGGCACCCGGTACATCTTCTCCTCCTCGACCCAGCGCACGCGGTGGTACTCGGGGTAGGCCGCGAGGCTCGTCCCGCCACGCTCGACGAAGGCGAGCGCCCAGTCGAACTCTTCGCGCGTGAGGCCGCGGTAGGCGAAGGCGCGACGCACCTCTTCGAACATCTCGTCGGCGGTGAAGCCGCCACCGAGCGCCACCGTGACGAGGTGCTGCACCAGCACGTCCAGCGGCTTGTCGGGCGAGCGCCTCTGCTCGACGCGCCCGCTGGCCGCGGCCTCGCGCGCAGCGGCCGCCTCGACCAGCTCCAGCGTGTGGGTGGGCACCACCGTCACGCGGCTCGGCCGCCCGGGCGCATGGCCCGAGCGGCCGGCGCGCTGCAGCAGCCGCGCGATGCCCTTGGCCGAGCCGATCTGCAGCACGCGCTCGACGGGCAGGAAATCCACGCCCAGGTCCAGCGACGAAGTGGCCACCACGGCCCTGAGCGTCCCGTTCTTCAGGCCCATCTCGACCCACTCGCGCACCTCCTTGTCGAGCGAGCCGTGGTGCAGCGCGATCTGGCCGGCCCAGTCCGGCCTGGCCGCCAGCAGCAGCTGGTACCAGATCTCGGCCTGCGAGCGCACGTTGGTGAAGATCAGCGTGGTGCCTGCGCTGGACTCGATCTCGCGCACCACCGCGGGCTGCATCTGCGCGCCCAGGTGCCCGCCCCAGGTGAAGCGGCCGGGCTCGTCGGGCAGCAGGGTGTCGATGGTCAGCGTCTTGTCGACGCGGCCCTGCACCAGCCGGCCGCGTCCAAGCTCCTCGTGGCCCAGCAGCGTCGCCATCGCCTCGCCCAGGTTGCCCAGCGTGGCCGACAGGCCCCAGACGGCCAGGCCAGAGCACCACAGCGACAGGCGAGCCAGCGCGAGCTGCACCTGAACGCCGCGCTTGCTGCCGATGAGTTCGTGCCATTCGTCGACGATCACGGTCCGCACATGCTGGAGCTCGTCGCGCGCGTTCGGCCGGGTGAGCATCAGGCTCAGCGACTCGGGCGTGGTGACGAGCACCGTGGGCCAGCGCTTGTCCTGCCTTGCGCGCTCGGCCGACGGCGTGTCGCCACTGCGCAGGCCCAGCGTGGCCGTGGGGGACAGCTCGGCCAACGGGGATTGCAGGGCGCGCAAGGTGTCGGCGGCCAGGGCGCGCATCGGGGTGATCCAGAGCACCGACAAGGGCGGCGCGGCGCGAGGCGAAGCCGCGATGCGCCCGATCGCGCCGAAACCCACCGCGTAGGTCTTGCCGGCACCGGTGTTCGCGTGCAGCAGGCCGCTCTCGCCCCGCTCCATCGCGGCCCAGACCTCGCGCTGAAAGGCGAAGGGCTGCCAGCCGCGGCGGGCGAACCAGGCGTCGGCTTGCGCTTGGCTGCCCATCACGTCTGCGCCGGAAGCGCGCTCACGATCCAGCCCTCCAGCGGATCCAGGACGGCGGGCAGGCCCCAGCCCGGCTGGCCGCCGGCCCATCCGGCCTGCATCAGGCAGAGCACCGCATCCAGCGAATCGCCGGTGGCATCGGCCACCAGGGCATCCCGTTGCGCGTGCGTCAGTTTCAACCGCACGCCGAGCCGGGTGCGCCCCTGCTCCAGGGCTTCGACGAGGTCCTTGCGCGCGATGAGCCGCTCGGGCGTCTGGCGGGCCTTGTCGTCGCTCTTGTACGAGCGGGTGCCGATGAGCTCGCGGGCCAGCAGGCCGGGGTAGGCCTCCAGCGCGACGCGGCTCTCGTCGCCGGCATGGACGCTGGGCAGGTGCACGCCCGCCTCCACGAGGCGAGGCACGCCGGCGTGCAGCATGAATGCCACCGGCGGGTTGACCCACTTCATGCTGGGCGACGAGCCCGCCGGCGCATCGCAGGCCCGGTGCGCGAACTTCGAGCCCACGGGCCGCCCGGCGCAGAAGGCCGCGAAGGTTTCGCGGATCTCGGCGCGGCTCAGGCCCGCGTAGTGCCGCATCAACGCCGCCCATTCGGTAGGCCAGCCGAGATGCTCGACCAGCTCGCGCGGCAGGCCGAAGGGCATGTCGAAGCCGCCCACCCACGGGCCCGGCGTGGCCAGCAGCGTGGAGAAGGCCTCGAGCGTCGGCAGCGCCTGCAGGCTGTCCAGCCGCAGCACCGCGCCCGAGCGCCTGCCCCAGGCAGCGACGATGGGCTTGGCCGCGCGGGGTGCGCTGGAGAAATCGACCCCCAGCAGGCGGGTCGCGGCGAGGTCGTGGATGGTGCTCATCGCCCCCTCATTCTGGGGGAGGGTCTCCCTAGCCCGTGTGGGTGACGGTCCCGCGCCGACCCCCGAGGATGGCGGGCCGGTCGAATCCCGGCCGTCACCCAGTCAACCCCAAGGAGCCCGGCCCATGCCCTCAAGAACCGCGATGTTGACCCGGCGCGAACTCTGCGCCGCCACCCTGCTCGGCACCGGACTCGGCGCTGCGGGCCTGGCCGAGGCGAAGAAGCCGTCGTTCAAGGTCATCTTCCACTTCCCCTCCGGCGAAGCGCCCGTCAACCACCCGCTCAACTCGGACGACGGCCACGGCCAGACGAACCGCCTGAACATCATCACCGCCACGACGGGCTGGCGCCTGAACTTCAACACCGGCTTCTCCAACGACAACGCGGGCTGGTACACCTACCGGCCGACCAGCTCGCACCTGATCTCCCTCACCGACACGGAAGGCGGCGGCAGCTTCCCGAAGTGCTATGGCACCGAAACGCTCGGCGGCGCGGCCGCCTCGGGCTCGGTGATCTGGTGGCACACCACCAAGCGCCACTTCGTGCACAACCTGGCCATCTTCGACCGCCAGGGCGCGGATGGCCTGCACCCCATGGGCGGCGTCATCAAGGCCTTCGATCGTTCGATGATCGGCACCACCCACGAGGGGGGGCGGCATGGCGTCGGCACGGTGTTCCGCTGCACCATCGACGGCACGCTCAGCGTCCTTCACCATTTCGACCCCTCGTTGTCCGAGGGCTTCCGCCCCACGCAGGCCCCCACGGCGGGACCCGATGGCTACTACTACGGCGCGACCGAGAGCGGCGGAAGCGCCTATGCCGGCGCGCTCTATCGCATGGCGCCCAACGGCAAGATGACGACGCTGTACGCGTTCGAGGCCGACGGCTCGCCCAGCGGGCGCCTGCCGCACGGCCCGCTGGTCCTGGGGCCCGACGGCATGCTTTACGGACTGGCCAGCGCAGGCGGCAAGCACGACGGCGGGACGCTGTTCTCGCTGTCGCCCGACGGCACGTTCACCTGCCTGCATCACTTCAAGGAGGAGGACGGCATCACGCCGATGGCCGGGCTGACGGCGCTGGCCGACGGAACGCTGTACGGCAGCTGCTCGCAGGGCGGGGAGTACGGCCGGGGCACGGTGTTCAAGTTCGATCCGGTGCAACGCAAGCTGGTCGTGCGGCACCATTTCGCCCAGCGCGGTGGCGACGGGAGCACGCCCATGTCGTCGCTGACGCTGGCCAGCAACGGCTACCTCTACGGCACCGCACGCGACGGCGGCTTCGAGGGAGGAGGCACCCTCTACCGCGTCGCTCCCTGAGCGCGCCGGCCTGAGCGGGCGCCCGGCGCCGGCCCTGGAAAATACGGGGCATGTCCCGTCGCCTGCTGATCCTCGCCTTCGCCCTGGCCCTCGTCCTTGCCGCGCTGCTCGGCGCCTACCACGTCGCCCTGCAGCGTCTGGACGGCGCCCTGCGCCAGGCACTCGGGCCGCGCGCCAGCGTTGGCGCCATCGAGCTGGGCCTCACCGGCCTGACGGTGCGTGACCTGCATGTCGCGGCGGGCCCGGGATGGCCGGCCGACGAGGAGCTGCATGCCGGCGCGGTGCGCGTCCGGCCCGACCTGGCGAGTGCATTCAGCGGCGCCTGGCGGGTGCAGCGCATCGAGGTGGAGGATGCCCGCCTGGTGCTGCTGCGCACCCGCGAAGGCCGGCTCAGGCTGCTGCCCTCGATGCTCGAAGCCGCGCCTGCCGCCACGCCGGCCGCCTCGGCCGGTGCGCGGTCGAAGAAGGTGCTCATCGACCATGTCGAGCTGCGCAACGCAAAGGTCGACCTGTTCGACGCCAGCCTCAAGCTGCCGCGACCGCACCGCGTGCAACTGGCCGACCTCAACGCAAGCCTCGACACGCTCGCCGTGCCGGCCTTCGACCAGGCGATGAAGATCGACCTGGAGGCCGTGTTCAAGGGCCCCGTGCACGATGGCCGGCTCGCCCTGAAAGGCAAGCTGACCCCGGCCACGAAGGACGCCCAGATGCACGGCGAGCTGCACGGTGCCGACCTGCTGGCCCTGCAGCCCTACCTGCTGAAGGTGGCCGACGGTGGCGTGAAGAAGGGCCGGCTCGACCTGGAGATGGATGCCCGCGTCCAGGCCCAGAAGCTCAAGGCGCCCGGGCTCCTCACGCTGACGGGCCTGGAGCTGAACGAAGGATCCGGCGTCATGGGCCGCTTCGCCGGCATGTCGCGCCAGGCCGCTCTCGCCTCGCTGCGCAAGCACGACAGGATCGAGCTGAACTTCACCCTCGAAGGCCGGCTCGACGACCCCGGCTTCTCGGTCAACGACAGCCTGGCCATGCGCTTCGCGACCGGCCTGGCGGACGCCCTCGGCGTGAGCATGGAGGGCGTCGTGGAGGGCGTGGAGAAGGTCTTCAAGGG
>CAMLGG010000044.1 GCA_946479475.1 uncultured Ideonella sp.
TCGCCTCGCGCGAGATCCGAGGCGACCAGTACGGCATCCGCACCATGATTCGAACCGACGGCGTCGACATCAAGCTCGAGATCGTGCTGGAGGCGCGGATCGCGCTGGAACCGCCTGGCGACGACGATCGTATCTGCGGCATCGCCACGCTGACGCCGCTCGACCTCGTGGCGACCAAGCTGCTGGCCAACTCGGACCGGTGGGCCGACGAAGCGGTGGCCAGCCGTGATCTCATCGACCTGGCGATGATGGCTCCGACGAAGACACTGCTTCGCCAGGGCATCGCCAAGGCCAGCGGCGCGTATGGCCAGAGCATCGTGACGGACCTGGCCAAGGCCATGGAGCGGCTGCGCGAGCGGCCCGAAAGGCTGGACCAGTGCATGACGAGGATGCGCATGACGGGCGTTCCCAAGGCGCTGCTGTGGCAACGCATCAAGGCGCTTCGCCCATAGCAGAGGGCCTGAGCCCGGGTGTTATGCTGCGCCGCGTGAACCCCGTGCCTGCCCTGCCCCGCTCGCTGCGACGACCCGTTCGACGACTGACCGTCGAGCGGACTCGTCCAGCCTGACGCCGGCCAAGCAGCCCGAGCGTTCACCCCCAAGGCCACGAGACCCCTCGTGGCCTTTGTCGTTTCCGGCCCTGCGCATGCAGCCCCTGCTGCGTCGCGAGGGCCGCGGCAACAACAGCGGCGGCGAGCGGTGTCTTCGCTGGTCACTTCCCCAGTGCACCCGACGACAAGGACGACACCCGATGACGACGACCACCAACGCCCCGCGGCCCTTCGCGGACTTCCCGGTGCAGGCGCTCATGCCCTTCACCACCCGCCCGCCGCTGGTCTTCACCGAGGGGCAGGGCAACTGGCTGCAGGACTCCGAAGGCCGCCGCTACCTCGACCTCGTGCAGGGCTGGGCGGTCAACACGCTGGGCCACGCGCCGCCGGAGGTGGCCCGCGCTCTCGCCCGGCAGGCGGGCAAGCTCCTGCACGTCGGCCCCGGGCTGCATAACGCCCGCGCCATCGCACTCGCCGATCGGCTGGCCACCCTGAGCCGACTGGACCGCGTCTTCCTCGCCAGCAGCGGCGCCGAGGCCAACGAGGGGGCGATCAAGCTCGCACGCAAGTTCGGCCGCAGGCACCGCGGCGGCGCGCACGAGATCATCACCTTCCGCAACGCCTTCCATGGCCGAACGCTGGCGGCGATGAGCGCCAGCGGCAAGCCGGGCTTCGACACGCTCTTCGCGCCGCAGGTGCCGGGCTTCCCCAAGGCCGAGCTGAACGACATCGGCTCGGTCGCCGCGCTCGTCGGGCCCGGCACCGTGGCGGTGATGCTGGAGCCCATCCAGGGAGAGGCCGGCGTGGTGGAAGCAACGCCGGAGTTCCTGCAGGCCCTGCGGCGCCTCACGAGCGATCTCGGCCTGCTGCTCATCCTCGACGAGGTGCAGACCGGCATCGGCCGCACGGGAACGATGTTCGCCCACCAGCGCACCGGCATCCGGCCCGACGTGATGACGCTCGGCAAGGGCCTGGGCGGCGGCGTGCCGATCGCGGCCGTGCTGGCGCGCGAGGAGGCCTGCTGCTTCGAGCCCGGCGACCAGGGCGGCACCTACACCGGCAACCCGCTCGTGTGCGCCGCGGCACTGGCCGTGCTCGACGTGGTGACCCAGCCTTCCTTCCTGCCCGCGATGGCCGCCCGGGCCGGCCGCTGGCGCGAGGGACTCGATGCACTGGCCCTCCGCGAAGGCGGCCCGCCGACCAGCGGCCAGGGCCTGCTGCTGGCCCTGGAGCTGCCGCAGCCGGGCCGCGCGCAGCGCCTGGCCGACGCCCTGCGCGACCGGCCCGGCCACGGCATGCTGGTCAACGCGGTGCGCCCCGAGCGCCTGCGCCTGATGCCGGCGCTCAACGCCAGCGACGAGGAGCTGGCGCTGGCGCTTTCATGGCTGGACGAGGCGCTGCGGGCCACCGCCTGATCGGCGGCGCTTCAGTTCCTCAGCAGTTCCTTCACCGCCGCCTCCAGCTGCAGGTCCCGCCCGCCAGTCAACAGCGCGGGATCCTGCTTCACCTGGATGTCGGGCGTGATCAGGGCCTTCTCCATGAACTCGCCGCCCTCGTCGCGGAAGCCGACCTCGGGAATGCCGAAGTACAGCGTCGGGTCCTGCAGCGTCTCCCACCACACCGCCGTGCCGGTGCCGGCCACCGGCATGCCGAGCAGCTTGCCGATGCCCAGCTTGCGGTAGGTCCACGGGAACAGGTGGGCGTCGGAGTAGTTGCTCTCGCTCATCAGCACGATGGACGGCCGGGTCCACTTGCCGGTCGGCTCCCAGCCGAGCGACTGGCCGCGCGGCAGGAACTCCAGGTAGCGCTTGCCGGACAGCAGCGTGGCCAGTTCGTCGTGCAGGTTGCCGCCGCCGTTGAAGCGGGTGTCCACGATCAGGCCCTCCTTGGCGCTTTGGCGGCCCAGCACCTCCGAGTAGACGTCGCGGTAGCTCTCGTCGTCCATGCCGCGCACGTGCACGTAGCCCAGGCGCCCGTTCGAGAGCTTGTCGACCCTCTCGCGCTCGGACTTCACCCAGCGCTTGTAGAGCAGCTCTCGCTCGTCGGCCAGGGCGATGGGCTTGACGACCACCTCCCAGCGCTTGCCCTTGGCCGGATCGAACACGGCCAGCTCCACGCGCTTGCCGGCCTTCTGGTTGAGCAGGGAGTCCACCTCGGCGCCCGCGGCGATCGCGACGTTGTCGATCTTCTCGATCACCATGCCGGCCTTGAGCGCCACCTTGGCGTTGACGAGCGGCCCGCCTTCGATGACTTCGGCGATCTTCAGGCCCGGGCCTGTCCACGCGTCGTCGTAGAAGGCGCCGAGCGCTGCCGTCGCATCCGCATCCTTGTTCTTCGGGACGTAGCCCGAGCCGGTGTGCGAGACGTTGAGCTCGCCCAGCATCTCGCTCATCGCCTCGGCGAAGTCGTGGTTGTCGTGGATGTAGGGCAGCTGACGCTCGTAGACCTTGCGGTAGCCGTCCCAGTCCACGCCGCCCATGTCGGCCACGTAGAGCTTCTGCTTCGTCTGGCGCCAGATGTGGTCGAACATCACCGCGCGCTCGGCGGTGCGGTCCAGCCGCATCTCGGCCGAGAACTCCAGCGGCTCGGTCTTGGCCTCGGCGTCCTCCTTGGGCACCTTGAACTTCTTCAGGCTGCCCGCGACGAGGACCACGCCGCTCTCGCCCTTGGCATCGAGCTGCACGTCGACCGGCTCCTGGTCGCCCTCGCTCTTGGGGGACGGGAACTCGCCGACCTTCTTCACCGACTTCTGCCGCGGCTTGAGCTGCCAGAGCTCGACCGACTCGGCGGTCTGAACCAGGTAGAAGACGTTGTCGCCATCGGGCGTCATCGCCATCGCGCGCATGGGGGCCGAGTTGGGAGTGAGGCGCACCACGCGGTCCTCCAGGCCCTCGCGCTCGATCTTCACCGGCTGGGGCAGCTTGACGGGCTCGTCCTCTTCCTCGGCGCCCTTCTTCTTCGTGTTCTTCGTCGAGTCGGGCTCCTTGGATTTCTCCTTCGCCTCCTTCTTCTCCTTGTCGTCCTTCTTGTCCTCGTCCTTCTTGTCCTTGTCCTCGTCCTCCTGCTTCTTCAGCAGCGCGTACTCGCTCTTGTCCAGGTTGAAGCGGTCGAAGGCCTCCTGGGTGAAGAACATCTCGAAAAGGTCCTGCTGCGAGGCGCCGCCGGTGCCGTGCAGGCCCTGCCGGTCGCTGACCCACATCATGGCCTTGCCGCCGTTGGTCCAGACCGGGTGGGCATCCTCGTAGCCGCTCTTGGTGAGGTTGAGCACCGGGCCCTTGCCCTGCGCATCGACCAGACCGACCTCGAAGCTCCAGCGCTGGTGGTCGACGAAGTTGACCAGCAGGGACTTGCCGTCCGGCGACCAGTCGAACCACTGGTCGCCGTCGGAATAGGAGTAGTTCATGTTCGCCGGCAGCACCTCGCGGACCTTGCCGCTGGCGATGTTCAGCACCTTCACCGCGTTGCGGTTCTCCAGGTACGCCACCTCCTTGCCGTCGGGCGAGTAGCGCGGCTGGAAGTTCTCCTGGCCGTTCTTCAGCAGCGTCTTCACCTGCACGCCGGCGGCGCTGAAGAAGTACGGATGGTCCTTCTTCCTGCCCGGCAGCCGGGCCTCGTAGAGGTTCCACGAGCCCTCGTTCTCGCCCGCGAAGACGAGGCGACGGCCGTCGGGGCTGAAGCTCACCGAGCGCTCCTGGCCCGGGGTGTTGGTGATGCGCCGCGTGTCGCCGAACTCGGTGGAGGCGACGAAGACCTCCCCGCGCACGACGAAGGCCACCTCCTGGCCGTCCGGGCTGAGCGCGACCTCGGTGGCGCCCTCGGTGAGCTTGACGTTCTCGACCCGGTCCACGCGCGTGTCGGCGGCGATCTGCACCGAGACCTTGGCGGGCTCGGTCGCGCCGGGCGCGAGCGTGTAGAGCTCGCCGTCGTAGCCGAAGCTCAGCGCGCCGTTCTTCGCCACGCTCAGGAAGCGAACCGGGTTCTTCGTGAACCGGGTGATCTGCGTGGCGGCCTCGGGCTGCGCCAGCGGCATCTTCCAGACGTTGAAGGAGCCGCTCTTCTCGCTCAGGTAGTAGATCGACTGCTCGTCGGGCGACCAGACCGGGTTGCGGTCCTCGCCGCCGAAGGTGGTCAGCTGCCGGTGCTGGCCGGTCCTGGCGTCGTACAGCCACACGTCGCGCGCTACCGGCGAGATGTGATGCTTGCGCCAGGCGTTCTCGTAGCCCTTCCAGTCCTCGTAGACCAGCTGCGTGCCGGCGCGGTTGAACGAGCCCGAGAGCGCGGGCGTGCTGAACACCTGCACCGGCCGCTTGCCGCCCTCGATCGAGACCTTGTAGAGCTCGCCCACCTGGCGGCCCGGGAACTGAACCGCCGTGCGCGCATCCATGCGCTGGGCCGAGAACAGCACCTCCTTGCCGTCAGGCGTGAAGGACAGCGGCAGTTCGGGCGCGGAGTGCGTGGTCAGGCGCCGCGAAGGGCCGCCGAGCGCATCGACCACGAAGACGTCGAAGTTGCCGTGCACGTCGCTTGCGTAGGCGATGCGCCGGCCGTCCGACGACCAGACGGGCGAGAAGCTGTGGTGCCCGTTGGCCACCAGCAGCCGCGCCACGCCGCCGCCGGAAGGCACCACGAAGAGGTTGCCCTCGAAGGCGAAGGCGATCTGCGCGCCGTCGGGGGAGAGCGACGGATAGCGCATCCACAACGGCTGGGCCAACGGCCCGAGGGCCGGGGGCGGCGTCTCGGCCGTGGCCGCGAGGAGCCCGGACGGACAAGACAGGATCAGCAGCGTCAGGGCGGCCGCGCGGCAAGGGGTGAGGCGTCGGAGCATCGGCAGTGGCAACGGTTTCCGAAGAAGCCCGCGAATATGCCGCAGGCGCCGACGAATCGCTTCGGCGGCGCGACGAAACGCCCGGTTCTAGGGATGAAGCGTGCGGGCGGCCGTGCCCGCGGGCGGCGGCTCGGACTCGAACCAGGCATCCAACCCACCCGCCAGCGGCCGGGCCCGGTGGAAGCCCTGCTCCAGCAGCCGCTGGGCCGCGACGGCCGCGGAGGCCTCGTTCGGGCAATTGCAGTAGATGACGATCTCGCGCTCGCGCGGCCAGCCAGGCGACTTTTCAGGTAGCTCCTTGAGCGTCACCAGGACGGCGCCCGGGATGACCCGGCCATCGGCCTGGACGCCCTCTGGCGAGCGCACGTCCAGGATCAGCGGGTCATGCCCCTGCTGCAGCAGCGCGCGCAGCTCGTCGACCTGCACGCGGGGCACGCCGAGCGCGATGCGCGCATGCCGCCTGCGCCACCAGCGCCACGCCACCATCGCGAGGACCACCACCGCGAGGGCGATCACGGCAGCGCCGCCCGTGCTGCTCATCACATCCAGAACCTCGGCGATCTGGTGGCGGAACAGCAGGCCCAGGCCGAGGAACAGGGTCGTCCACAGCGCGGCCGCCGCGAGGCCATAGGCTACGAAGGTGCGCCAAGGCATGCGCAGCGCGCCGGCCATCGGCGCCGCCACCACCGACACGCCGGGGACGAACTTGGCCGCGATCAGCGAGCCGCCGCCCCAGCGCAGGATCAGGGACTCGCTCTGCTGCACGCAGATGTCGGGCGACAGCGAGATACGGCACAGCAGCCGCATCATCCGCTGGCCCCAGCGGCGACCGCTGGCGAACCAGACCGCGTCGCCCAGCAGGTTGGCCAGCAGGGCCGAGGCGAACACCGCCGCCGTCGGGAACTCGCCGGCCGCCGAAAGGCCGCCGGCCACCACCAGCAGCGGCGCGGCGGGCACGGGCGCCCCCACGCGCGCCGCCAGCGTCGCGACGAACACGATCGATACCCCGTGACGCGCCAGCAGCGCGACCAGTTCTTCCACGCCAGCCACTCCGGAACCTGAAGAACGCGATGGTGCCACCGCGACGAGGTCCGACGGTTCAACAAGCGGCAACAGACCTTTTGCGAAGGTTGACGAATCAGTGCTGGCAGCGCCGCGCGAACTCGCGTACGGCAGCGACGAAGGCCTGCGGCACCTCCAGCGGCGAGAACTCGCCGCTGCCGTGCAGCACGCCGCCGCTGACGTGCTGGGCGCCCATCGTCCTCATGCCCGCCACGTAGTCGTCGGGCGTGCGGCCGTCGGCATCGCCGCGCAGGCAGAGGATGGGCGTGTCGAAGTCACGCGGCCGGACGTTGTGCTCGACGTCGGCGCCCATGGCGCGGTACCAGTCGAAACCGGCCTTCAGCGCCTCGGGGCGTTCGTAGGCCCGGGCGAAGACCTGGCGGTACTTCTCCCCGATGGCCTCGCGCCGGCCGGCCAGCGCGTTGACGAAGAAGTCGAAGTACTCACGCTGGTGACCCTGCACCAGTGTCTCGGGCAAGCCGGGAATGGCATGGAAGGCGAAGTGCCAGATGCGCGAGTCGCCCATCAGCTGGCTCCACGGGTCCAGCCCCGGGATCACGGTGTTCATCACCACCGAGCCCGCGATGCGGCGGCCGTGGTCGCGGGCCGCGGCGTAGACGATCATCCCGCCGACATCGAAGCCCACGACCAGCGGCGATCGGGCGCCGGCCCGTTCGGCGGCTCCCAGCAGCAGGTCGGCCAGCACCGTCTTCTCGGCGGAGGGCGGCGCCCCGCGCGACTCGCCCACGCCGGGCAGGTCGAAGGCGAGCACGTGGTGGTCCTGGGCCAGCTCGTCGATCACCTGGTCGTAGACGCGGCTGCACTGGGGCCAGCCGTGAAGCAGGATCATCGCGGGCCGGCTCGCATCGCCGGCGGCCAGGGCCCCGAGCGTCAGGCCTGCGTGCTCGATGTGGCGGATGTTCATGGTCGCCCCCTTTGGATCGTCCGATCCTGCAGGCGGCAATCGGCGTTCCGCGGATCAGGCCACGCACACGCAGTTGCGGCCGTCGTGCTTCGCCCGGTAGAGCGCCCTGTCTGCGCGCTGCAGCAGGCTGTCGGCCGATTCGCCGGCCCGGGCGATCGCCACCCCGGCGGACAGGCTCACCGCCAGGGACGGGTCCAGCGCCAGCCAGTCGGCGGCCTGCACGGCCTGCCTCACCCGCTCGGCGATCGACACCGCGGCGGCCTCGTCGACCACCCCGGGCAAGACGATCAGGAACTCCTCGCCGCCGAGCCGAGCCATGCGGTCGTCGTGGCCACGCAGGCAGCCCGCGCTCAACCGGACCACCCGGCGCAGCACCTCATCGCCCATCGGGTGGCCCAGGCGGTCGTTGATGCGCTTGAAGTGGTCCAGGTCCAGCAGGGCCACCGCCGTCGGGCCGGCGTCCTGCGTCAGGGCCTGCTCCAGAAGCTGCATGGCGGCACGCCGGTTTAGCGCACCGGTCAGCGGATCGCGCATCGCGAGCTCCTCCAGGCGCTGGCTCATCTCGGCCAGCTGCCGGGTGCGGTGGCCCAACTGCTGCCGCACGCCTGCGCCGTACAGGCCCACCAGGGAGCAGCGGCCCAGCACCAGGGCGAGCCAGGCGGCCGAAAGCAGCGACTGCGCCGTCGTTGCATGCGGCAGGCTCAGCGGCTGGGCTGCATCGGTCACGATGAGGGCAATGCCCAGGGATGCCACCAGCCAGGTGACGAGCAAGGCGCGGCCAGCCAGCCTCAAGGCCGCGAAGGCGAAGACTATGAACAGCACCGTCAGCGCCAGAAGCGACACCTCCGGTGCGCGCAGGCACACCACGAACTGAAGGCCCGCCGAACCGGCCATCTGGGGCACGGTGAGGTAGGGGTCGCGCAGGTGCTGCGCAGACGGTCGCTTGAAGCACCAGCGGAACAGCAGACAGAGCGCACTGCCGCCTAGCGCCACCATCCAGGCCGCCTCGGCCCGCACCGCACCGGTCAGCGAGAGCAGCCCGAGCAGCAGTGCGTCGAGCAGGTAGCTGCCCCAGACCATGCCGAGCATGAGCACGCGCTGGCGCGCACGCCGGGCGGCACGCTGCTCGGAGGTGGAGACGAAGGTGGTGGCGGACACGAAGAGCCTTGCGGTCGGCATGCACCCTATCGGCGCACGGCGGCCCAAGCTTTCGGGTCCTGGCCGGGGCTACGTGAACTAGTGCCCGCCTCTCAGGTGCGCCAGGGCAGGTCGATGGGCGCGCCGTCCGGCGCACGCGTCATCACGGGGGTGGCGGCAAAGATGCCGATGGTCTCCATCGGCTGGGGGCCGGTGTTGAAGATCTGGTGCTCGCGGTGGGCGGGCAGCACGATGGTGCAGTCGGCGCCGAATCGCTCGGCCCGCCCGTCGATGTGCACCTCGCCCCAACCGGACAGGCACAGCACGACCTCGTCGCAATCATGCCGGTGCGGCGGCGTGGCGGCGCCGGGTGCCATGGTCTGGCGCCAGACGGAAAGCTGGCTGAGGCCGTCGGCCTGACCGGCGAGGGTGACGTGGGCGACGCCCGGCAGCGGCGTGGTTTCGGGGCGGTGGTTGGCAATCACGTTCATGGCTTGGACTCCAGGTTCGAAGTGGGTTCGGTTGCGGAAGTCCTTCGGCGCCTCGGACTGGCGTCAGTGTGTCCGCGGCCCGGGGATTTGTGAACGGTCCTCAGCGCCGTATCATTGAAGACAGTTTGTCGGCAATCTCCGGAGGCTCCCGTGAGCGGTATCGAGCGCTTCGTCGCCTTCGCCCAGGCGGCCCGCCGGGGCAGCTTCGCCGAGGCCGCGCGCGACCTGGGCAGCTCGCCTTCCACTGTCGCCAAGAGCGTGGCCCGGCTGGAGGCGGCGCTCGGCGTGAAGCTGTTCCACCGCACGACCCGCAGCGTCAACCTCACGGCCGACGGCGAGAGGCTCTTCCGGCGTTGCGAGCGCGTGCTGGCCGAGGTCGAGGATCTGCAGGCCGAAGCGGCCGGCGTGCGCGCAGCACCCAGCGGGACCCTGCGAATCGACATGCCGATCACCTACGGCCGCCGCATCGTCATGCCGCTTCTGGCGCGCCTGGTGCAGCAGCACCCCGGCCTGAGGCTGGACGTGCGCCTGCAGGATGGCTACGCCGACCTGGTGCGCGACGGGCTGGACGTGGCCCTGCGCGCCGGCGCCTTGCACGATTCGACGCTGGTGGCGCGCCGCATCGACAGCCAGCAGCTCATCGTGGTCGCGAGCCCCGCCTACCTCGCCTCGCGCGGCACGCCGGCCCGCATCGAGGAGCTGCCACGGCACGACGTCATCGTCTTCCGCCAGCCCTCCACCGGGCGCACGCGCCCTTGGCAGCTGCGCCAAGGCCGGCGCCAGCTCGAGCTGCAGCCCGAGCCCGCCGCGCAGGTCAACGACGGCGAAGGCATGGTGGCGCTGGCGCGGATGGGCCTGGGCCTGGCGCAGGTCCCCGACTACATGGCCAGCGAGGAGCTGGCCCGAGGCGAGCTCGTCGAGGTGCTGGCCGCCCACCGGCCCGCGGCCATGCCCATCAGCGCCGTCATGCCTTCTTCGCGCCTCATGCCGCCCCGGGTGCGGGTGCTGCTCGAAGCACTGCAGGAGCTGCGCCGGCGAAACTGAGGCCGCCTCAGGCCCGGCCCGCCATCCAGCGGGCCGCGGCCTCGGTCAGCGCGGCCATCACCTGCGCATCGTTCCACCCGCTCTTGGCGCGGACGTGGAAGGAGTGATCGGCATCCTCGAAGGTCTTCAGCGTCGCCTTCTCGCCCAGCCGCTCGGTGACCGAGCGGATCAGGTCCAGGTCGGCCAGCTCGTCGCGCGTGCCCTGCAGGAAGAGCATCGGCAGCTCGACCATCGCCAGGTGCTTCGCCCGCTCGATCGAGGGCTCGCCAGCCGGGTGCAGCGGGAAGCCGAAGAAGACCAGGCCCTTGACGCCGGGCAGCGCTTGCGCGGCCTGCGCCTGCGAGCTCATGCGGCCCCCGAAGGACTTGCCGCCGGCGAACAGCGGCAGGCCCGCGAGCCTCTTCGCCGCCTCGGCCACCGCGGCACGCACGGCGGCCTGCGCGACCTTGGGCACGTCCGGCCGGCGCGAGCCCTTCTCCATGTACGGGAAGTTGTAGCGCAGGGTGGCCACGCCGTGCGCCGCGAGGCCGGCCGCCGCATCGGCCATGAAGTGGTGCGCCATGCCGGTGCCCGCGCCGTGGCCGAAGACGTAGGCGGCCACGGGCGAGGCCGGCCGTGTCAGCAGGCCACCGACCTCGGCCTCGCCGTCGATGGTGATGCGCAGCTCTTCGGTCGTCGGGGTGTTCGTGTCCATCCATGCCACCTTACGTCAACTTCAGGCCGAGCATCTTCATGCCCTTGGTGATCTGCTGCCGCTTCCTCCAGTAGCCCGCCCACGGATCATCGGCCTGGAACGACAGGTATTCGCGGGCCGTCGCGATGGTCCACTGCGCTCCGCCCTTCAGCTCCGGCAGCTGCTCCCAGTGGACCGGCATCGAGACGCCCAGCCCCGGCCGCGCACGGGCCGAGAACGCGGCCGCCGTCGTCGCGCCGAAGCCGTTGCGCAGGTAATCCACGAAGAGCTTGCCGATGCGGTTGGCCGCGCCGCTCTTCGCCACGAAGCGCGAGGGGATGGTCTTCGCCAGGTGCTGAACCACCGCCTGGGAGAAGTCCTTCACCGTGTCGTAGCCGAACTTCGGCGTCAACGGCACCACCACGTGCAGGCCCTTGCCACCGGAGGTCTTGAGCCAGGCCTGCAGGCCCAGCTCCTGCAGCATCGCGCGCACCAGCAGCGCCGCCTCCTGCACGTGCTGCCAGGGCGTGCCCTCGCCCGGGTCGAGGTCGAACACCATGCGGTCGGGCTGGTCGATGTGCTGCTTCATGGAGTTCCAGGTGTGCAGCTCGATGACGTTCATCTGCGCGGCGCCGGCCAGGGCCTGCGGCGTGGCGATCTCCAGCAGGGCCGGATGGCCGGGCCAGAGCTCGGCCGGCAGCTCCCTGATGCCCGGGATGCCGATCTTCTCGCCGTGCTTCTGGAAGAACAGCTCTCCGGCGATGCCGGTGGGCCCGCGGACCAGCGAGACCGGCCGGTTCTTCAGGTGCGGCAGGATCCACTCGGCCACCGATTCGTAGTAGCGCACCAGGTCGAGCTTGGTCAGGCCGGTGCCGGCATCGATGACACGGTCGCCGTGGCTCACGCGCACGCTGCCGGCCGGGCGCGCCGGCATCGCGTCCGCGGGAGCATGCGGCTGCTCGCGGAAGACGGCGGTGGCCGGCTTGTCCTCGCGCAGGCCGGCGTAGACGGCGTGGCGGATCTGGCCGTCCGGCGTCCACTCGCCGAACTCGACCTCGACCACGAGCGTGGGTCTCACCCAGCGCTCGCTGCCGGGCGCGCGGCGGGTCCAGCGGCCGGGCTTGGGCACGTCGGCCGGCGTTCCGGCGCCGAAAGGCGGCTTCGGGGTTTCCAGCTTCGCCAGCTTCTTCTTCAGCTCGATCGCCTGCGCCGCATCCCAGCCCGTGCCCACGCTGCCCACCGACAGCAGCTCGCCGCCGGGCCTGTCGTACACGCCGAGGATCAGGCTGCCGACCTGCGCCGGCCCCTCGCTGCGATCGACGTATCCGCAGACCACGAACTCCTGCCGCAGCTTGCACTTGAGCTTGAGCCAGGTCTCGCTTCGGCGCGAGACGTAGGGCGCATCGGCCCGCTTGGCGATGACGCCTTCGAGGTTCAGGCGCCGCGCCGAAGCGAGGATGGTGGCGGGGTCGACCTCGAAGTCCGCGCTGTAGCGGATCGGCTCCTCGCCCTTGTCTTCGAGCATCGACTTGAGCAGGCGGCGGCGGTCCTGCAGCGCGGCGCCGCGCAGGTCGTGCCCGTCGAAGAAGGGCAGGTCGAAGAGGAAGTAGCGGATGGCCTCGCTGCTGCCGGGCCGGCCGTCCAGCGCCTTCTGCAGCCCGTTGAAGCTGGGCTTGCCCTCGGGGCCGAGCACGACGATCTCGCCATCCAGCCAGGTCGAGCGCAGGCCGAGTCTCTCGACCGCGGCCTTCACCGCCTTCATGCGATCGGACCAGTCGTGCCCGCCCCGGGTGATGAGCGAGGCCCTTCCCTTCCCGTCGATGCGCGCCATCACGCGGTAGCCGTCGAACTTGATCTCGAAGAGCCAGCGGCCCTGGGCCGGCACCCCGGTGGCCAGGGTGGCGAGTTGCGGGCCGATGTAGTCGGGCAGCGATGCCTTCGCCGCGCCGGGCACCGTCGAATCCCCGCCGGTCCTCCCAGGCGCCTCGGGGGTGCGCAGCGGCTTGGCGATGACGCTGTCCGGCAGGGCCGAGACCACGTCGTACTCGGCCGTGGGCCGCGCGAACTCGTCGCGCTTCTTGAACAGGATCCACGGCTCCTGCTTCTCGCCGGGCTTGGCGATCTTCACCAGCTCCCACAGGCCGAAGAGCTTCTGCCCATGCAGGCGGAAGTAGAGCTTGCCCTCCTTCAGGCCTTCGCGCGGGTCGTTCACCGGCTCCCAGGTGCCCCGGTCCCAGACGATCACCGTGCCGGCGCCGTACTGACCCTTGGGGATCGTGCCCTCGAAGCCGCCGTAGCTCAGCGGATGGTCCTCGACGTGGATGGCGATCTGCTTCTTCGCGGGGTCGAAGCTCGGGCCCTTGGGCACGGCCCACGACAGCAGCACGCCATCGAGCTCCAGGCGGAAGTCGTAGTGCAGGCGCGAGGCGGCGTGCTTCTGCACCACGAAGCTCAGGGGCTGGCGATCCCCCTTTTCGCCCTTTTGACCATGCTCGCCGCGCGGCTCGGCGGTGACCGAGAAATCCCGCCTGGCCCAGTAGCGCGCGAGCGGGCCTTCGTCCTTCTTCGCGCGGGCCGGCATGGGCTCAGCTGGTCTCGGTGCGCGCCAGCCGCCGGTAGGCGCTGAAGTGGCGCAGCGCGCCCTGTGCGTCGCCCTGCTTCTCCAGCAGCCGGGCGATGTTGTAGTGCGCGTCGGCCAGCTCGGGCTGCATCATCAACGCATGGCGGTAGCTGCGGATGGCGCCTGCGAAGTCGCGCTGGTCCTCCAGGGCGATCGCGTGGTTGAAATGGATGAGCGCATCCACCGCGCCCAGCTGCAGGGCGTGCTCGTACAGGTCCGCCGCTTCGACGCAGCGGCCCGACTCGCACAGCAGCGCGCCGAGATTCAGGTAGGCGTCGACGTAGGTCGGCTCCAGCGCGATGGCCTCGCGGTAGGCCGATTCGGCCGCCTTCGGGTTGTTGGCCTCCGCCTGCTCGCCTTGCTCGAACCAGGTCCTTGCCAGCGCCCGCCGATCGGCCGCACGCGTGGGCGAGGCCGCGGGGGTGCGCGTCGGGGCCGGGCGGCGGTCGATGAACGCGACGTCCGCGCCGCGGCGCACCGGGCTGACCTCGAAATCCAGCACCAGCTGGCCCGAGTCGACCTTGCGGGCGCCGTGGCCGTCGCGCACCACCACGTCGTCGCCAATGGCCGACACTCGCAGGCCCGTCAACGGCAGGTCCGCCGGCAGCTCGCCGCGCAGGCGCGCCAGGGCCCGCAGGATTTTGCGCGGCGCGATGTTGGCCTGGCTCAGCGCATGCGCGGTGCGCAGCAGCAGCAGGTCCTGGAAGGAGAAGCGGTATTCGTTGCGCGGGCCGCGGGCGGGCCGCACGAACCCATCCGCGACCAGGCCGGTGACCACCGAGCGAGGCAGGTCGAGCAGCTCCTGGACGCGCTTGAGGGTGTAGGTGGCGCCGGTCGTCACTTCCTCGCCCGGGCCTTGGGCACCGGAGCCTCAGCCGCCACCTCGGCAGGCTTGGCCGCACGCTTGACGCCCTTGCGCGGCGCCACGGCCTCGGCCGCCTCCTCCACCGCCGCCGCCACCTTCGCCTTGGGCCTGGCGGGCGCCGGCTCCTTGGGCTTCTTGCCGAGGCTGGCCTGCAGAGCGGCCATCAGGTCGATCACCTGGCCGCCGAGCGGCGCCTCCTCGGCGCGGATCGCATCGACGATCTGCCGGCCCGCGATCTTCTCGTCGATGGCGGCGAGGATGCGCTTCTTCTCCTCGTCCTCGTACTTCTCCGGTTCGTAGGCCTCCTCGGAGGACTGCTCGATCAGCTGCAGGGCCAGCTGCAACTCGGCCCCGCTCACCGTCACCTGCTCGATGTCCAGGTCCTTCAGCGAGCGGACCTCGTCCTTGTAGAGCAGCTGCTGGAGCACCAGCCCATCCTCGTGCGGGCGGATCTGCACCACGTACTGCTTGGCCTTCCACGCCCACTTGGCGAGCGCGCACTTGCCGCTCTGGCGCAGCGCCTCCTTCAGCAGGGTGTAGGGCTTGCCGCCACGCTTGTCCGGCGCCAGGAGGTAGGCCTTGTCGTAGTACAGCGGGTCGACCGACTTCTCGGGGATGAAGGCGATGATCTCGACGATGTGGCTGGAGCTCTCCTCCAGGGCCTTGAGCTCCTCGGCGCTGAAGAGCACGAAGCGGTCCTTCTCGAACTCGTAGCCCTTGACCATCTCCGAGCGCGGCACCACCGCCTGGTCCTTCTCGGAGATGTACTGCTGCTTCACGCGCGAGCCGTCCTTGGTCAGCATGTTGAAGCGGATGGCCGACGAGCTCTCGGTGGCCGAGTAGAGCTTGACCGGGATGGAGACCAGGCCGAAGCCCAGGGTCAGCGAAGCGATCGAACGCGCAGCCATGCACAGCTCCTTGGAAGCGAATCCACGTCGACTGGAGGGGCGAATGGTATGCCCGGCCCGGCGGACTTGCCAAACCGGGCGCGGCGGCGCTGCAACGGTGGGTCGTGCGACGGTCTCTCGCCTTCGACAGGCTCAGGCCGAACGGTGGAGTAGTTCGCCGGGCGGAGAACCCATCCCTTCCGTTCGCCCTGAGCCTGTCGAAGGGCCCACTGCGCGGGAGCTCTCGCCTTCGACAGGCTCAGGCCGAACGGTGTTGGTGTGCGGAGCGCCAAACCCTCCAAACCCCTCCTGTCCGTTCACCCTGAGCCTGTCGAAGGGCCCACTGCGCGGGGCTCTCGCAGGCCCAGGCCGAACGGGTGATGGTGTGCGGAGCGCCCCCCAAACCCCTCCTGTCCGTTCGCCCTGAGCCTGTCGAAGGGCCCACTGCGCAGGGTTCTCACCTTCGCCCCTACCACCCGTTGACCGAGCCGATGTAGGCCCAGAGCGCGTCCAGGTCGCCGGGCTTGAGCACGCCGCCCCAGGCCGGCATGGCGCGCAGGCCTTGGGTCACGCTGGTGCGGAAGCGCTCCTGCCCGTCCTTCGGGAACTGCCGCAGGTCGAAGCCGATGCCGTTGGAGACCAGGTTGAGCCCGTGGCAGCGCACGCAAAGGCTGGTGTAGATGCGCCGCCCCTGGTCGGCCAGGGGCGGTGGATCCTGGGCGAGGGCCGGTGCCGCCACGGCGAGCAGCACCAGCCAGCAGGCGATTCGCGACAGCGTCACTGCTTGAGGGCAAAGGTCCAGACCGAACCGCCGGCGGGCACGTTCGTCACGTCCGGATCGCCGGCCAGCGCGGCATACACCGTCGCCGAGCCCGACAGCACCGTCACGTATTGCCTGCCGTCGCGCTCCCACGCGATGGGCAGGCCGGAGATGCCCGAGCCGGTCTGGAACTGCCAGAGCTTCTTGCCCGTCCTGGCGTCGAAGGCCATGAAGGCGCCGGTCTGCGAGCCGGTGAAGACCACGCCGCCGCCGGTCGACAGCACGCCGCTCCAGTTCGGCGACTTCGAAGCCACCTCCCACACCCGCTTGTTGGCGACCGGGTCCCAGGCGACCAGCGCGCCGCGGTTGCCGTCCTCCGGGCTCACGAAGCCGCCGAGCTCCAGGCCCAGCCACCAGTTCGGCGCGCCGGGCTTCTCCTGCTTCGCGTACTTCACCTTCATGCCCACGTTGATGGTGTTGAAGAAGGCGAGCTTGCGGCCCGGGTCGTAGCTCATCGGCATCCAGTTCTTACCGCCGAAGGCGCTCGGCCACACCTCGACGAAGTCGGTCGGCGACTCGGTGGTGCGCAGCATCGTCGTCAGCGGCGTGTCGATGGGCCGGCCGGTGGCCATGTCTATGCCCGAGGCCCAGTTGACCCGCTTGGCGAAACGCTCGGCCGAGAGCAGCTTGCCGCTGCTGCGGTCCAGCACGTAGAAGTAGCCGTTGCGGTTGGCCTGCATCAGCACCTTGGTGGGCTTGCCGCCCATCGGCAGGTCGGCGAGCACGAGCTCGTTGGTGCCGTCGTAGTCGTACGGGTCGCCCGGCGAGAACTGGTAGTGCCAGGCGACCTCGCCGGTGGCCGGCCGCAGCGCGAGCACCGAGCCGATGTACAGCGAATCGCCACCGCGCGTGGCCGGGTTCCACGGTGCGCCGTTGCCCACGCCCCAGTAGACGAGGCCGAGGTCGGGGTCGTAGGTGCCGGTGAGCCAGGTGGGGCCGCCGCCGGTCTCGGCCTTGCCGGGGTTCCAGGTGTCGCCGCCGGGCTCGCCGGGCAACGCCGTGGTGTAGCGCTTCCACTTCTGCTGGCCGGTCTTCAGGTCCCAGCCGATGAGGAAGCCGCGCGTGCCGTATTCGCCGCCGCTGATGCCGGTGATCAGCGTGTCGCCCGCCACCAGCGGCGCATGCGTCATGCTGTAGCCGTCCTTGTAGTTGGCGGCCTGGCTCTTCCACAGCGTCTTGCCGTCGGCCATGCCGATCGCCAGCACGTGGGCATCGATGGTCGTGCGGTAGAGCACGCCGTCGAGCGCGGCCATGCCACGGGTGTGGATGCCGCAGCAGAGGTAGGCCGCCACGTCGGCGGGCACCTCGATCGCCGTCTTCCACTTCTGCCGCCCCGTCAGCGGGTCGATGGCGATGGTGTGGGTGTGGGTGGCGACGTACATCGTGTCGCCGATCAGCAGCGGCTGGCTGGAGGCGTTGGCGCTGTTGTCCAGGCTCAGGTTCCACACCGGGACCAGGTTCTTCACGTTGGCCGGCGTGATCTGCCTGCCCGGCGCGTGCCGGTTCTGCGACCAGCCCATGCCGTAGGTGGTCACGTCGGCCGGCGTGGCGGCATCGTTGCGCAGGTCGGCCAGCGACTGGCCGTGGGCGACGGGCAGCGCGGCGGCGGCCAGCAGGCCGGCGGCGAGCACCGCCGTGCGGAGGCGGATGGGCATGGCTTGTCTCCTCTTGCAGGGCCGCGTCGTGGCACGGCGCGATGCAATGTAGGACGCGCGGCCGGCCCGGGCCACCCGCGTGCTTTCCCTAGCTGCCGGTTGTTCCGCTTTGGCACAAGGTGGCGGGCCGAGCCGACCCGCCTGGAGCCGCATGACGACGCCGACCGCCGCCAACCCCTTCTTCGCGACCCCCGCCCAGCGCACGGCACTGGCGCGAGAGCGATTCTTCGAGCGGGGCGAGCGGCCTCTGGGCCTGGTGAGCGAGCCGGTGTTGCAGTCGTGGAACCGCAGCCTCGCGGCCGGCCACCGCCCCGATGCGAAGCCGGCCTTCGACCCCGTCACCAAGGGCCAGCTGCGCGCCACGCTCGATCGCCACCACGCGCTGCTGCAGGCCGCCGCGCCCGAGATCGACCAGCTCGACACCATGCTCGCCGGCACGGCCTGCAAGACGGTGCTGACCGACCGCCATGGCATCGTGGTCCGGGCCAGCGCGAGCACCGGCCGGGGCATCCTCGACACGGCCGGCCGCGTGGGCGTCAACCTCGGCGAAGGCAACCTCGGCAGCACCGCGCCGGGCATCACCGCGGCCTCGGGCGCGCTGGTGACGGTGTACGGCGGCGAGCACTTCTACGGCGCCCTGCGCGAGGTGCACTGCGCCTCGGCTCCCATCCGCGACGGCGGCGGCCACCTGGTCGGCGTGCTCGATGTCTCGACCGAAGGCCAGGCCTTCGCCTTCGACGCGCTCTCTCTCGTGCGCCTGGCCGCCGTGGGCATCGAGAACCGCCTGCTGACGAGGCAGGCGCGAGGCCACCTGCTGCTGCGCTTCCAGGCCAGCCCGCAGCTGCTGGGCACGCCCCTGGAGGGCCTGGCGGCGGTGGACGAGCGCGGCCACGTCGCCTGGGTCAACCCCGCCGGGCTGGCGCTGCTGTCGCGGCCAGCCGACGGGCGGGCCGCCGACGAGCTGGAGGCCTTGTTCGGCCTGAGCATGGGCTCGCTGCTGGCGTTGACGCGGGAAAGCGCGGCGAAGCCGCACCGGCTGCCGAGCGGCCTGCTGGTCCACCTGCGCGCCGGCCTGAGTCATGCCGGTTCGGCCGAGGCGCCCGCGCCGGCCCTGCCGCTCACCGGCGCGGCGGCGGTGCAGGCGGCGCTGATCGCCGAGGCTTCCTTGCGTTCGCTGAGCCAGCAGGCCATCGACGCGGCGCTGATCCGCTGCCGCGGCAACATCTCGGCCGCCGCGCGCGCGCTGGGCGTCTCGCGCGGGCTGCTCTACCGGCGCCTGAAGGAGCGCGCCGCCGCCCGCTCGACGCGGGCCGGCGACGAAGACCTCACGGCTTCTGCTTGACCGAATCCGTCACGCACTTGTTGACGTAGCTCGTGCGGGCCGCGCCGGCGAGCTTCTTGTCGTCGGCCATGCTGTCGCAGGTGGCCTGCACATCGGGCGTCGAATCGGCGATGCACTTGCGGGTGAAGCTGATCTTGGCGGCGCCCGCCAGCTTCTTGTCCGCGGCCTGGGCATTGCAGGTGGTGCTCGACGCGGCCACCGCATCGCGCATGCATTTGCCGAGGAAGGCGGTCCTGGCCGCACCGGCCAGGTTCTTCTCCGTGGCCTGCGAGACGCAGGTGGCGTCGGCTGCGTGGGCGGTCGTCACGACCAGGGCGGCCATCAGGGCCGGGGTGAAGGACTTCATGCTCACCTCTTACAACGAACAGCGGGGTGAACTGTAGTCGCCGCGCGTCGGCGGCGCCAGCCTCGCCGGCTCGCGGCGATCAGCACGGGGCGCAGGCCTCGCCGGTCGCCCGAAATGTGAACGCCGGCAACCGCGCCCCTCGGGCGGTGCCCGGGGTGGGACGTTTATTGCCCTTGTTCGCCTCGTCCGAAACCCATTGCATGTGTCACGCATGATCAAGCATTGCCCATCGATCCGGCCGGTCTTCGCCATCGGCACCCTGGCGCTGCTGCTCGGCGGCTGCGCCACCCAGGTCCACTTCGAATCGTCGCCGCCGGGCGCGCGGGTGGTCTACGAAGAGCGCAACCTGGTGCTCGGCACGACGCCCTTCGACGCGACCATCTACGACGACTTCGGCTGGTTCAGCACCTACCGCTTCAGCGCCACCCTGGATGGCCACGAGACGAAGAGCCTCGAGTTCCATGAGCGCACGCCGCTGGACGCGCAGCTCGTGGTGCCGCCCGTGGTGAGCTTCGACCTGCAGCCGCGCGGCCCGGAGCGCGCCGCACCGGCGCCAGGGCCTCGAATCGGCCGCTGAGCCCCAAGCCGTCGCGCGGCGCAGCTCGCGCTTGCTATGGTCGCGGTCCAGGAGGAACTGCCGTCCATGGACCGGGAACCTTGCCGCATCCGCCACCTCGGGGCGGAAGACCTGCCTCTGCTGCGCGACCTCAACGCCGTCTTCGCCGAGGCCTTCGGCGATGCCCGGACCTACCTCGCCACGCCGCCCGGCGAGGCCTACTGCCGGCGCGTGCTGGGCCATCCGCAGCTCATCGCGCTCGTGGCCGAGAAGGCAGGCCGGGTGGTCGGCGGGCTGGTCGCCTACGAGCTGCAGAAGCTGGAGAGCGAACGCAGCGAGGTCTACCTCTACGACCTGGCCGTCGCCGAGGACCACCGGCGCCAGGGCATCGCCACCGCGCTGATCGCGCGCCTGAGGGCCATCGCCCACGAGCGCGGGGCCTGGGTGGCCTTCGTGCAGGCCGACCACGGCGACGACCCCGCGATCGCCCTCTACACCAGGCTGGGCAGGCGGGAGGACGTGATGCATTTCGACCTCCCGGTGCCCTGAGCGGCCGGAGCGCCGGGGCGGCGAAGGCGCAGGTAGTAGACTGCGCCCTTTTTTCCGGCAACCCGACTGGCGCCATGGACCCGCGGCGCACCCGCTACACCAGCTCGGCCCTCGTCCGCCAGCTGACCCGCCTGGCCGGCGTCGACGCCCCGGCCCCCAGGCAGGGCTTTGCAGAGACCCTCGGCCATTGGCTGGGCTGGACGGACGCGATCTCGCTCTCGGGCGCATTGAGCACGGCGGCCCCGGCCGGCACACCCCGCCCCGTATCGGCGCGCAAGGCAGCCGAGGACGTCGAGCGCGTCAAGGCAGGCCTGGCCCGGGCCATCGCCGAAGCCTGTACCGCGCCCAGCCCGCCCGCGCGCGGATCGCGGCGGCCCCCCGAGCCCGCGCCCGAAGTCCCGACCGACTACGCCAGCTACCGCCAGCGCTACCAATCCATGCAACAGGCGATGGAAGAACGCATCGAGCCGCTGCGCCAGCGCCTGCGGGCGCAGCTCGCCGCCGCCTCGGCGGACGGCGCTCGCCTGGCCGCCGTAGATGCCGTGATGGAGCAGGTGCTGGCCCAGCGCGAGCAGCTGCTGCTGCACGGCATCTCCACCCAGCGCCTGGAAAGACGATTCGAGAGCCTGAAGCCCGAAGGCGAGGACACCGCCGCCGGCCCCTGGCTCGAAACCTTCCGCCAGGACATGCACGCCGTGCTGCTGGCGGAGCTCGACACCCGCCTGCAACCGGTCGAGGGGCTGCTCGCCGCCCTTCGAGCCGCCGCCCCCGCATCGCCATGATCAGACCCCTGTACCACGCGGCCTTCGCGGCCGGCCTGGCTGCCCTCGGCTGGATAGGCTACGGCTACCTCGGCGCGGCCCATCCGCTCGCGCTCGGCATGACAGCCGTCGTCGCGGCCTTCTACCTGATGGGCGCGGTGGAGCTGCACCGCTACGGCCAGGCCACCGCCAGCCTCGAAGCCGCGCTGAAGGACATCCCCACGCCGCTGCCGTCGCTTGGTGCCTGGCTGGACAAGCTGCACCCTTCGCTGCAGACCGCCGTGCGGCTGCGGGTGGAAGGCGAGCGCATCGCCCTGCCCGGCCCGGGGCTGACGCCCTATCTCGCCGGCCTGCTCGTGCTGCTGGGCATGCTCGGCACCTTCCTCGGCATGGTGGCCACGCTCAACGGCACCGGCGCCGCGCTCGACAGCGCGACCGACGTGCAGGCCGTGCGCGCCACCCTGGCCGCGCCCGTGCGAGGGCTGGGGCTGGCCTTCGGCACCTCGGTCGCCGGCGTCGCCGCCTCCGCGATGCTGGGCCTGATGTCGGCCTTGCGCCGGCGCGAGCGCCTGCGCTCGGCCCAGGCCCTCGACGCCGCCATCGCCACCTCGCTGCGCAGCTTCTCGCCCGCGCAGCAACGCGAAGAGGCCTTCAAGCTGCTGCAGCAGCAGGCCGGCCTGATGCCCGCGCTGGTCGACAAGCTGCAAGGCCTGATGGACCGGCTGGAGCAGCAGGGCCACTCGCTCGGCAGCCAGCTCGCCGCGCAGCAGGCCAGCTTCCATCGCGACACGCACGAGGCCTACACCGGCCTCGCGGCCTCGGTCGACCGCACGCTGCAGAACAGCCTCGCGCAGAGCGCGCGCCAGGCCAGCGAGGCGCTGCGCCCGGTGGTGGAGGCGACCATGGCCCACATCAGCCGCGAGACCACTTCGCTGCACCAGGCCGTGGCCGGTGCGGCGCAGCAGCAGCTGGAGGGCCTTTCCCGGCGGCTGGAAGCCACCACGAGCGAAGTCGCCGCTCGCCTGAGCACAGGCTGGCAGGCCGCCCTGGCCGAGCACCAGCAGACGAGCCGCTCGCTCACCGCCGAGACCCGCGATGCCCTGAGCTACGCCGCCACTGCGTTCGAGCAACAGGCCGGCGCGCTGGTGCAGAACGTCGAGGCGGCGCACGCCCGCCTTCGCGACGAACTCGCCGGGCAGGATGGCCAGCGCCTGGCCGCCTGGCAGGAATCGCTCGTCACCACCGCCGCTGCGCTTCAACAGCAATGGCACGCGGACCACGCCGAAGCGGTGGCGCGCCAGCGCGAGATCCACGACGCGATGCAGCAGCAATGGCGTGAAGCGAACGCGCAGACCCTGGCCCGCCAGCGCGACACCCTCGGCGCGATGGAGCGCCAATGGCGCGAGGCTCACGCCGAGACCCTCGCCCGCCAGCGCGAAGCGCACGAGTCCATGCAACAGCAATGGCGTGAAGCGAACACCGACACCCTCGCCCAGCAGCGATCGACGCACGAGTCTCTTCAGCAGCAGTGGCAAAAGGCCGGCGCCGAGGCCCTGGCCCAGCAGCGCGCGATCGTCGAGGCCCTGGAGAAGACCGCTACCACCCTCACGACGCAGGCCGACGCGCACGCCCGCGAGACCATCGCCGAGGTCACCCGCCTCATGCAGGCCGCCGGCGAGGCGCCGCGCGTGGCCGCCGAGGTCATCGCCGAGATGCGGCAGAAGGTCTCCGACAGCGTGGCGCGCGACACCGCCGCACTGGAAGAGCGCAACCGCCTGATGGAGACGCTGGGCACGCTGCTCGAAGCGGTGAACCGGGCCTCCCACGAGCAGCGCGGCGCCATCGATGCGTTGATCGAATCGACCGCCAGCGTGCTGGACCGCGTCGGCACCCAGTTCGCCGACCAGGCCGGCGCCGAGGCGGACAAGCTCGCGGCCGTCGCCGCCCAGGTGACCGGCAGCGCCGTGGAGGTGGCCAGCCTGGGCGATGCCTTCGGCGTGGCCGTTCAGCTCTTCAGCCAGTCCAGCGACAAGCTGATGGAGCAGCTCAGGCGCGTCGAGGCATCGCTCTCGCAAAGCATCAGCCGCAGCGACGAGCAACTGGCCTACTACGTGGCCCAGGCGCGCGAGCTGATCGACCTGAGCGTGATGTCGCAGAAGCAGATCATCGACGACCTGCAGCAGCTGGCCGGCAGCCGCCGGGCCCTGGCCGCCGCCGAAGCCGAGGCCTGAGCCCGTGATGTCCGAAGAGCTCGACGCGGCACACGACGCCGCCATCCCCGTCTGGGCGGTGTTCGGCGACCTCATGGCCGGCCTGCTCGGCGCCTTCGTGCTCATCCTCGTCTGCGCGCTGGGCACCCAGTTCGACCTGGCCCACCGGCTGGAGGCCGAAGTCAAGCAACGCCAGGCCGAGGCGCAGCGCAGGGAAGCGCTCGAAAAAGCCCTGGCCGGCCCGCTCGCCGCCGGCCGCGTCACCCTCGACAACGGCCGCATCGGCATCAGCGGCAGCGTGCTGTTCGCCTTCAACTCCGCCGAGCTGCAGCCCGAGGGCCGGCAGGTGTTGAAGAGCCTGGCCACGCCGCTGGCGACCTACCTGCAATCGCGCGACGAAATCCTGATGGTCAGCGGCTTCACCGACGACCGGCAGGTGCGCAACCCCGCCGCCGCCAAGCCGGCAGCCAAGGGCGCGGCGCCCAGGCCCAGCTTCGCCGACAACTGGGAGCTCTCCGCCCAGCGCGCCCTCACCGTGACCCGCGCCCTCATCGAGGAAGGCGTGCCCTCCTCCACCGTCTTCGCCGCCGCCTTCGGCGCCGAACAGCCGGTGGCCTCCAACGACAACGCCGAGGGGCGCGCGCTCAACCGCCGAGTGGAAATGGCTCCGACTCCCCGCCCCACCCGCGCCACGCCCGTCGCCGGACATGAGTGAGGATCGCGCGGTCGTCGCCGCCACCGACCACGCCGCCACGCTCAGCGCCTGGCGGGAGCGCGGCGCGCATCACCTGGACCCGGTCCGCTTCGGCTTCATCGAAGGGCTGGTGCGGCGGGCGGCCGCGCAGACCGGCACGGCGCGGCAACTGCTGGACGAGAAGATCGCCGGCCTGATGGCCAGCTACGAAGCGGCGCTGGCTCACTGGCCCGCCGTGGCTGGTCCTGCGCCCGTGCCCGCGGTTGAGCTCGCGCCCAAGCCGGTGCCCGTGCCCTCACCCGCCCCGGCTCGCGTATCCACGCTTGCATCGAAGACGGCGCCCACGCGCCCTGCCGCACTGCGCGGCCCGCTCGGCACGCTGGCCGAGCTCATCGAACGCCGGCGGCTGCCCGCTTCGGGCGCGGCACCGGCCGGACCGGCCCCTTCTGCATCACCCTCGCCGGCATCCATCGGCGAACTGAAGGCCCTCGACGAGGTGCGCAGCACCTGGGCCCGGCTCGACGCCGAGCAGCGCCTGGAGCAGGCCCTCGCCCATGTCCCCGCCAACGCCGGCCCGCTCAACTCCTACCACCTCGTCCTGCGCACCCTCACCCTGATGCGCGACGTTTCGCCGGAGTACCTCCAACGGTTCATGGCTCACGTCGATGCGCTGATGTGGCTGGAGAGCACTGCGCCTTCGTGGCCGGGCGCCCGCTGAAGGCTGGACTCGGACGTTCGATCCTTCGGGCCGAACGGCACCGGGCTCCATGGCAGATCGCGGCGGCGAACTGGTGCGACAGGTGCGGCCGAATCACTCGCGTGGTGCAGGGACGTCTCGAAATCGGGAGTAACCAAGGGTTTTCCCTGGCATAGGGTTTGCGCTAGGTTGCCTGTCCGCCAAGAGCGGTCGCGAACCCGAAAGGAAACCTACCCATGCCCTCCTCGACCTCTCGCTCAACCCCCAAGCTTGCCGCCCTCGCGCTGTCCCTCATCGCCTCCGTGTTCGGCTCCAGTGCAGCCCATGCGTCGAGCCCGCGATTGCTGGCCCGCGAGGTGACGGGTGTCTACGACATGCAGGATGGCAGCACCGTTCGCATCGACGTTTTCGGCCGGAAAGTGCTGGTAGAGAGCTCGGCTCCAGAGTACTGGTCGGCCCAGAACTCCAATCTTCTGGTGAGCCCGGACGGCCTGCGCCGAATCAGGCTGCTGCGCGACTTCGACGGCAAGGTCGACCGCATCGAGATGCAAATCACGGGCGCCCGCTGAACGACGCGGTTGACAGTGAGCGTTCATGTCGAGGACAGCCATGCAGTTGCCGGCTGACGAATGGGTCGCTCGCGTGCGTTCTTCATCAGGGGTCGGCGGCTGCAGATGCCGCACGAATGACCGTTTGTAGTTTGGCCAGTCCGCACCTCGTTGTGCCGCATCAACGCCCCAGCCACGCATCGCGCTGCGCTGCCGCGATTCAGGGATGTCGATTGACAGACGGGGAACCCCTTGTCGTTCGACGCAAGAGGCGGCCCGCTTGCGGGACGTCCCCTTGACCGGGGGGCGTGGCAGCGCACACTCAGAACCCCAGCGTTGTGCAATCGGAGAGCGCGAAGCTTCCAGCTTCGTCTGGGGCTGAGGCTGGCGCCGATGGGGTGGAAGCCGGCAGCTCTGGCGGCGACCTCTCAAACATGACCTGATAGAGCCAAGGATCGTCCTGGATGTGCTTGGTAGTGAAGTACTCTGCTCCTCGAGACCTTGCCACGGCACACATACCTCGAAGGATGAAGAGCGAGGACGACACCGACCCACCGGAACGAAACTTGACCTCGACGATCGAGGCGAACTCGGTTCGCTCGAGTTCATGAAACTCCATGTCCAGTGTCTTTCCGTTCTCGACGGGAGCCCGGTAAACCTTCAGGTTGACCAGATCGGCGGCGATGACATTCGTTCCCGCGATGAACGACAGCAGAAGAGCAGCGACGCGACAGTTGTTCATTCCATGCCTAACGTTCGACGCAAGGGCAGCTTGCGGCTTGCCGCAAGACGTCCCAGTGATGGAGGAGTTGGCGTCTCGCTCACAGGTGAAGCGGGATTTTCGACAAGGTTCACACCCCAGAACGCCTTGCAGCTGATGGGGCTTGCTCGACCTGCTGCGGTCGAGAAAACATCTGCAGGAACTGAGCCGCGACCTTTTCGTCACCATCGAGCGAAAGTTCGCCCGTGCGCCGCGCCTGGGCGAGGGTCTGCCGGCCGAAGACAACGCGTCGCAAGCATGCTGAACTGGTGGTGATCGCCGCGTCGAAAGGCTTGTCCTGTCCGCGCACGATCGTC
>CAMLGG010000045.1 GCA_946479475.1 uncultured Ideonella sp.
CTCAGACCGGCCAAGATAGTTGTCGTCGAGCGGTCAAGGTAGTTGACGCCGGCCACTTGGGGAAGTCTCGCTTTCGCCGCCCACAGCACTTCCTGCGGAGCCCCGGCCGCCGCTTCCTCCAGCGCGCCTCCTTCGGACTCGGCCAGCACTGCTGCCAGGACAGCCGCTTGCTGCAGGTCCTTCCTGGCCTTGGCGGTGTCCGAGTGCCGCGTGGTGCTCGAAAAGAGCTTGTGCCACACGAAGCGAGCGGGCTGCGGAAGGTTGGCCGGCACGCAGTGACCACCTGCGAGCACGGCTCCCGACCAGGGGTTCTCGAGCAAGTAGTCGAAGAACGGTACCGTCTGGGCGTGCCAGGCGAGTTCTGGCACAGGCTTGACCTCTCCGATCTCAGGTCCCGGCGTCAGAACGTCAATCCGCAGGCCCTCCGGGCCGGGGCGCTCGACGGACGTCGAAGGGGCGCCACGGCCCAGGCCTGGCACGGGGATGAACTGCAGCAAGGTCGACTGGACTGTTTCCAGGAACGGCACCGGGGTTGCCAGCTTCAAGGCTTGGCGGCGCGCCAGGTCGATGTCTTGGGTACGGGCTGCCAGTGCTACCACTCCCAGCTCGTTGAGCAGCGACATGAAGGCCAGGGTGCCAACCAGAACCAGGCCGCCTTCGAAGAGCCGCCGGTTGTGGAGCTCGACCAGGAGCCGAGCGACGTCCTTGTCCGCAACTTGCATCCCGAGTGCGCGCAGCTGTCTCACCTGGCCTTGAGTCCAGGTGGCAGCCTCGATGCGCTGATGCATCGCCTCCCGGGCCGGCTCATCGTCTTCTTTGCCCACGAAGTCTTCGACTTCCTTGGCGGCAACAGCCTTGTAGCGGCGGTACCAGTAGCCTTGACCAGTGCCCCTGCGCAGCGTCAAGGTACCCGGGGTCCCCGGCAGCAGCCCAGACTCCGTCCGGGCACGCTCTTTCACCTCCGCGTATTGGGTGTGAAAGTTGAGCTCCAGGCGGCGGTAGAGGGTGCGGGCGGGCATCTCCAGGTCCGGGTGGTCGAGCCTGAAGTGTAGCTATTACCCCGCGAAATTCAAAATCGCGGGGTAATCGCTCAACGCAGGCGCTGTCCGTTGCCCCGTGAGTCGCCGCCGTCATCCGGGACCGAAGCTTGCGTGAACGGCGGCGAACCCGCCAGTTCGGCGATTCGGCCGCCTCAAGCTGGAAGGGGGTCGGGCCGATATCACCGCCAAGGGTCGCGCGAGCGGCCTGCTCCAAACGACAAACGTACCCCTCACCACCATGTTCGTCATCGTCGGCTGGCTGGTCGCCATCGGTTGCATCTTCGGCGTGTTCGTCGCGCACGGGGGCAACATCGGCGTCGTCCTGCACGCCCTGCCGTTCGAGCTGATCACGATCTTCGGCGGTGCGCTCGGCGCCTTCGTCGCCAACAACCAGCCCAAGGTGCTCAAGGCCACCGCCAAGGGGCTGGGCGCCTGCTTCAAGGGCTCGAAGTACTCCAAGGCCCGCGCCATGGAGCTGCTCGCCCTGCTCTACGAGATCCTGCAGAAGGCCCGCAAGGAAGGCCTGATGTCCATCGAGAAGGACGTCGAGGATCCGCACAACTCGCCGCTGTTCCAGAAGTTCCCGACCGTCGGCCACGACCACCACGTGGTCGAGTTCATCACCGACTACCTGCGGATGATGGTCTCGGGCAACCTGAACGCGCACGAGATCGAGTCGCTGATGGACAGCGAGGTCGAGACGCACCACGCCGAGGCGCATGCCGCCGCGGCCGCCCTCGCCCGCCTGGCCGGCGCCCTGCCCGCCTTCGGCATCGTGGCCGCGGTGCTGGGCGTGGTGAACACCATGGGCTCGGTCGGCCAGCCGCCGGCCGTGCTGGGCGCGATGATCGGCTCGGCGCTGGTCGGCACCTTCCTCGGCATCCTGCTGGCCTACGGCTTCGCCGAGCCCCTGGCCGGCCTGCTAGAGCAGAAGATCGACGAGGACGGCAAGGAACTGCAGACCATCAAGACCACGCTGCTGGCCTCGATGCAGGGCTACGCGCCCCAGGTGGCCATCGAGTTCGGCCGCAAGGTGCTCTATTCGACCGAGCGCCCGAGCTTCAACGAACTCGAATCCCACGTGAAGAAGAAGTAAGAGCATGGCCGGCGACGCCAAGAAACTTCAGCCGATCATCGTCAAGCGCGTCAAGAAGGGCGGCCATGCCGCCCATGGCGGCGCCTGGAAGATCGCCTATGCCGACTTCGTGACGGCGATGATGGCCTTCTTCCTGCTGATGTGGCTGCTGGGCTCGACCACCGAGGGCGACAAGAAGGGCATCGCCGACTATTTCTCTTCGCCGCTGAAGGTGGCGATGAACGGCGGCGCCGGCTCGGGCGACGCCTCGCACGTCGTCAAGGGCGGCGGCGAGGACCTGACCCGCTCCAACGGCCAGATCAAGCGCGGCGACGTCGACGCGCCCAAGAAGTCGATCAACCTGGCGGCGCTCAAGGCCGAGCAGCGGCGCGCCGAGATGGCGCGGCTCACCGAGATCAAGAACACCATCGAGCAGAAGATCGCGGCCAGCGAGCGGCTGCGGGCGCTGTCCTCGCAGATCCGCCTCGACATGACGCGCGACGGCCTGCGAATCCAGATCGTCGACGAGCAGAACCGGCCGATGTTCGCCTCCGGCAGCGCGGTCGTGCAGCCCTACATGCGCGAGCTTCTGCAGGCCATAGGCTCCATCCTCACCGAGGTGCCCAACCTGCTCACGCTCGAAGGCCACACCGACGCCAACCCCTTCCAGGGCGGCGAGCGCGGCTACAGCAACTGGGAGCTCTCGGCCGACCGGGCCAACGCCTCGCGCCGCGAGCTGATGGCCGGCGGCCTGGCCGAGAACCGCGTGCTGCGAGTGCAGGGCCTGGCCTCCAGCCAGCCCTTCGATCGCGCCGACCCCGCCAGCCCGGCCAACCGCCGCATCAGCATCATCGTGATGAACCGCGAGGCGGAGGACCGCGTCTTCCGCACTGCGCTCGACCCCGAACCGGTGGACGACAGCGCCTCAAGTCCCGCCACCACCGGCCGATAACGCCCCATACCTTGCGTCAAGCCCAAAGGACCGCCCCATGAACCAGAGTGACCTCAAATTCCTTGTCGTCGACGACTTCTCGACCATGCGCCGCATCGTCCGCGGCCTGCTCAAGGAAATGGGCTGCAACAACTGCGAGGAGGCCGAGGACGGCCAGGTCGCGCTGGGCATGCTCAAGGCCGCGAAGTTCGACTTCGTCGTCAGCGACATCAACATGCCCAACATGAACGGCTTCGAGCTGCTCA
This sequence comes from uncultured Ideonella sp., assembly GCA_946479475.1. Next base: position 3,313 of record CAMLGG010000045.1, read on the forward strand.
AGGCCATCAAGGCCGACGAATCGCTCAAGCACCTGCCGGTGCTGATGGTGACGGCCGAGGCGCGCAAGGAAGACATCGTGCTGGCGGCCCAGAGCGGCGCCGCGGGCTACATCGTCAAGCCCTTCACCAAGGCCACGCTGGAAGAAAAAGTCCAGAAGATCATGCAGAAGCTGGCCGCCACGGCCTGAGCCCCAGGGAGCCGACCATGAAGATGGAAGACATTTCCAAGCTCACGCCGGCCGAGCCGCTGATGGTTTCGCCGGAGGTGTTCCAGCAGCTCGGCAGCATCACGCGCCTGCTGCACGACACGATGCAGCAGCTGGGCGTGATGCCCAAGCTGCAGACCGCCGCCGACGGCCTGCCCGACGCGCGCAGCCGCCTGACCTACATCGCCAACAAGACCGCCGACGCCGCCAACAAGGTGCTCAACTCGGTCGACCAGGCCAAGATCGAGCATGCGCACATCGCCGAGGCCACCCGTGCCCTCGGCCAGGCCCTGGTGGCCGACCCGGTGCGCACCGTGGCCAGCGGCGCGGTGATGAACTTCGTCAAGGACGTCGAGGCCCGCACCTCCAGCATCGACAGCCACCTGACCGACATCATGATGGCGCAGGACTTCCACGACCTGACGGGTCAGGTCGTGGCCAAGGTGGTGACCCTGGCCAACGACCTGGAAGACAGCCTCGTCAAGCTGCTGGTGCAGGTGGTCCCGCCCGACCAGCGCGAGAAGGTCGATCCCAGCGTGCTGCAGGGCCCGGTGGTCAACCCCGAGGGTCGCACCGACGTGGTGGCCGACCAGGGCGAGGTGGACGACCTGCTGGCGAGCCTGGGGTTCTGAGGCCCCCAGGGGCCGGGCCGCACCCGGCCGGCGGACGATCAGTCGTTCGGTAGCGCTGCTTCGCCGTTTGGCAGCACGGCCACGCGGCGCTTTCGCACCCGCACCACCACCGGTGCCGTGGCTGCGGCGGGCCTCTCGATGACCGGCTCGTGCGGCATGCCCGGCAGGGGCAAGGACGAAGCCCGCCCGCGAGGGCCGTGCGGCAGGGTCCGCGCCTTGCGCAGCTCGTGCTCCACCTTCGCGCCGTTGAGCGGCGTCATCCAGTCCCCATTGATCTGCATGTAGCGGCCATCGGGCAGCCGCGCCAGGGCGCCTATCTGGGCCCCACGGCTGACCGTGCCCAGCAGCTCGGCATCCGGCGCATTGCCCGGCACATAGGGCTGCCAGGCCCGGCCCAGCGTGATCCGCAGGCGCGATGCGTTCTTCTTCCTGGCGGGTTCGGGCGCTCTCATGCAATCGTGGGACTACCGGGGGGAAGTCTATTCTGGATCAGATGGACCGGTCATCAGTCCAGCGCCGGCGTCCTCCGGGCCGGCCCAGCGGTGACAATCGTCATCCTCCATGCCTGCGTCCGCCCTGCTCCTCGCGATCTCCTCCCTCGTGCCCGCCCTGGTTTCGGCCGAGGAGCCATCCGCCGCGGCGTCGATGCCGGCCCCGGCCAGCCCCGCCCAGGTTCGAGCGATCTCGCTGCGCCCTGCCGACGAAGGCTACCCGCCCGAGCTGGCCGCCAAGGGCGCCCAGGGGACGACCGTGCTCCTGCTCACGCTGGGTGCGGGCGGCACCCCGACCGAAGTCACCGTGCAATCCAGTTCGCGCTCGGCGGAGCTGGACCAGGCCGCGATCGCCGTGGCCCGGGGCCTGAGCTTCAAGGCCAAGGATCCGGCGCACCCGATCGCGCAAGTCCTCCTCCCGATCGAGTTCATGCGCGACTCGCTCGCCACGCTGCCGAACAAGACCTGCCGCGAATTCAACGTGGACCTGGCCTGGTTCAAGGCCACCTTCCCCGGGCAGGACACCCGCAAGATGCCCGTGGTCGACATGACCGTCGGCTCGTATGTCACCTACGGCATCGTCGGGCTATCGCAGGACAAGGCGCTGGCCTACATGAAGCGCGTCGAAACGGCCGCGCAGGGCCTCGTCGACGCCTGCGCCAAGGACCCGGAGGCCGGCTACGTCAAGACCTTCACGCGGCTGGTCAAGGAGGCCGGGTAGCCACTTGGGCGCAATGGCCGCCTCCGCACTGGACCGGCTCGGCTTCGTGCTGCTGCCGCGGGTTCTCGACGAGGACGAGTGTTCCGGCATCGAGCCGGTGACCCTGCCTGAAGGCCCCGTCGGCGGCTCGCGCTGCCTGCTCTCGCAGGGCTGGTGCGAGAGCCTGGTGCGCCGGCTGCGCGCGCATCCCGCCATCCAGTCGCTGATGCCGGCGACTGACGTCGCCGTCCAATGCACCTACTTCGAGAAGTCCGCGGCACGCAACTGGCTGGTCGGCATCCACCAGGACCTGAGCATCCCGGTGGCGCGGCGGGTCGAGGCGCCAAAGTTGAAAGGCTGGTCGGAGAAGCAAGGGGAGCTGTACGTGCAGCCGCCAGCCTCCGTGCTTGAACAGCTGATGGCCTTGCGCCTGCACATCGATCCTTGCGAAGAAGCCGACGGCCCCTTGCGCTTCGTCCCCGGCTCGCATCGGCGGGGCATTCTCGATCCCGCCTCCGCCCTGGAAGCGCGCGCCTCGGCCGGCGAGGTCGTCTGCCCTGGCGGCCGCGGCAGCGTCCTGGCCATGCGGCCGCTGACGCTGCACGCCTCGTCCAAGTCGACTGGACAGGGTCGCCGGCGCGTTCTGCACTTCCTCTTCGGACCGCGCGAGCTGCCGTTCGGTCTGGAATGGCCGATGACTGTCTGAACAGTTCTGCAGGTCATGCAATTGCATTGAATCTACTGACCTAACTTGTTATTGTCGCCACCTCTTCGGAAGGCGAATGACACTGTGAGTCCGACGATCGTGCGCATCAACCTGAATCAAGTGAGACGATATTTTCTCCGCCACCTGTCAATGCTGGCGGTGATCGCGTGTTCGCAGATGGCCGAGTCCATCGCACTGGCAGCCTGCCAGCCGGATCCCGACGCCAAGCTGGATAGCCCTCCCTATCTCGGCTACACCATGACCGGCCGGAAAGGCAGCCCTGAGCGTGATCGCTACTGGCACCAGGCGGTCAGGCAGGTCAAAGGATCCACGGACGCACCTCGTTTCGAGTTCAAGGCGCGCCCGAAGGAGACCTGGGAGTCGCTCGAGACCATCCACCTCGGCGGAGGCTCGATGGGATTCGTGGGCTCGCGGGAAGGGTGCCAGCAGTTGCTCGACAACCAAGGGCGCCCCTTGCCGACGCCCCTTTTCGACTCCGTCGCGGTGGAAGGGGCGGCGAACGGGGGTTCCGTCGATGGCCGCGCACTGCTCAGGCTCCGGTCCAGTGATTCCTACATCTGGGCTCTCTTCGACCGTGGCCGACTGGTGGCCCGATCTCCGCGTCCGTACCTGACGTCCTACTCGTCCTCAACGTTGCCCACTGGCTCGTTGCCGGAGTACATGCGCGACGTGGCGGCCCGCTTCGATCATGGCCACGGAATCGTCGACCTGCGCACGTTGAAGGAAGTCCTCGGTCCCGAGTGGGACGGCGTCAGCGGCGTCGGGGCGAATGGAGACAGCCAGCCTGCGCGCTACCTTCTGGCACGCAAGGGAGATCACCTGACGCTTCTATCGATGGACGGGAAGCCCGTGCTTGAAGGCATCGTCTCTCTCAAGGTGCTGGATAGATGGTTTCCCCCTTTCGCCGGCCGTACTCCGCTTGAACGAGCAGTCCTGCTCGTTCGCCGCGACGAGGATCATGAGGCCGGCTGCAGACTCCTGGACATGCGTCTGCAGCCACTGCTTACCCAGCTGCTGCCCTTGAAGCACGGTGCTTGCGAGCCCCCGGTGCCGCGCGGCAAGTACCTCATCGCGGACGAAGACGGTCGGACAGTGAATGCCTACTCCGTCGAACCCGAAGGTCGTCTGTTGCTGCAAAGCAGCACACCCGGCCAGATCGATGTCGTACTGGAGCGCGGCGCCTTCATCTTGGTGCGACAGGCGAAGGACGACGGCTCTTTCCAGCATCGGCTCTACCGCCCGGATGGCACGGAGGTCACTGACGAAACCTACGAAGCTTTCCGTGAACAGGGCTGTGGCTTCGTGGAAGTTCTCTCCCGAGGGCAGTGGCTCTCGCTCCTTCCGGACGGCAAAACGACTGCGCGTCGCTTCGTTCCTTTCAGCTGCTGACGCGAGCAGCAGCATCCACCGGGCCCTCAGGAAGCGACCATGGCACAGACCACCGGACCAGGCTCCACGGGCTGGGTGGCGGAAGGCGCATCGACGGTCACCAACTCGGCGAGGCGCGCCAACGCGACATTGGCCGCCCCCCCGCTCGCCGCGTGCACGGTGAGAAGCGGCTGGCCGCGATGCACGACCTGCCCCGGCGGCAGCACGTCCGCCAGCCCGACGCGCGGGTCGATGGTGTCGTCCGACCGGCGGCGGCCGCCGCCGAGTTCGAGCACGACGAGGCCGATGGCGCGCGTGTCGACCGCTGCCACCTGGCCGTCCGTCGGTGCGGGCAAGGCGCGTGTCACCGGCGCCTGCGGCAGGCCGTGGTCGGCCGAAGACAGCACATCGGCAGGCCCGCCCAGCCCGGCCACCATCCGCGCGAAGGCCTCGGCCGCGCGGCCGCTGGCCAGCGCCTCGCGGGCGCGGTGCTCGCCGTCGGCGGGGCTTTCGGCCAGTCCACCCAGGTGCAGCAGCTCGCCCGCCAGCGCCAACGTGACGTGAAGCAGGCGAGGCTCGCGTGATCGTGCGGTGAGGAACTCGATCGCCTCGCGCACCTCCAGCGCATTGCCGGCATGGCGGCCCAGCACCTGGTTCATGTCGGTGACCAGGGCCCTCGCCGGCAGGCCCGCTCCACGCGCGACGCGCACAAGCGCCTCGGCCAGCGCCTGCGCCTCGGCGAACTCGCGGCAGAAGGCGCCGTTGCCGACCTTCACGTCCAGCACCAGGCCCTGCAGGCCCGCGGCGAGCTTCTTCGAAAGGATGCTGGCGACGATCAACGGCAGGGACTCGACGGTCGCCGTGACGTCGCGGATCGCGTAGAGCCGCCGGTCGGCCGGGGCCAGTTCGTCGCTCGCACCGACGATGGCGCAGCCAGCCTCGCGCAGCACGCGCTCCAGCGTGGCGCGGTCGGGCGTGAGGCGGTAGCCGGGCCAGCTGCCCAGCTTGTCCAGAGTGCCGCCGGTGTGGCCCAGGCCGCGCCCCGAGATCATCGGCACAAAGCCGCCGCAGGCGGCCACGATGGGCGCGAGCATCAGGCTGACCTTGTCGCCCACGCCGCCCGTCGAGTGCTTGTCGAGCACCGGGCCCGGCAGCGCGGCGGCGGACCAATCCAGGCGCTTTCCGCTGTCGGCGAAGGCGCGGGTGAGCGCCACCATCTCGCCTTCTTCCATGCCGCGCAGCAGCACGGCCATGGCCATCGCGCCGGCCTGCGCGTCGCTCCAGCTGCCGTCGGCCAGGCCCTGCGCGAAGGCCTGCAGTTCGGCAACCGAGAGTGCACACCCATCGCGCTTGGCGCGGATGAGCTCCTGGGCCAGGAGCGCGCTCATGGCGACACCCGCGTGATGCGCGGCTGGTCCACCGGCGCAGGCCCGGCGTCGAGGTAGCGCGCGAGTGCGTCGACATCCATGCCGCCCACCAGCCGGTCGCGGCCCTCGGTGAAGATCCGGTGGCCGTCGCCGCCGCCGGCGAGGTAGCTGTTGACCGTGATCCGCAGCGACTCGGCCGGCGCGATCACCCGGCCTTCGAGCTTCATGCTGCCCGGCACCACCCGGTCGCCGCGCGGGCGGCGCGCGTCCCACGCATAGCCGAACCCGCGCGAGACCTGCAGCAGCCGCGGCTCGTCCGGCACGTGCTCGCCGAACTGGCGCTCCAGCAGCTGCTTGAGTTCGGCGCCGGTCAGCGTCATCGTCACCAGGTCGTTGGAGAAGGGCTGGCTGGCGAACACATCCTCGTAGCGCACGATGCCTCCCGGCCCGGGCAGCAGCGGCGCACGAAGCCCGCCGGGATTGGTGAAGGCGATGCGCGCGCCGCCGCGATCGGCCGCCGCGGTGGCCGCCAGCTGCGCATCCGCGACCAGCCGCCCCAGCATCGACTCGCCCGCCTGGTCGGTGGCCGCCGTATAGGCCCGCGGCAGCTTGCCCACCACACGCTGGGCCAGGGGTGCGGCCAGCTTCTCGTAGCCGGCAATCAGCGACGTCTGGGCCGCGTCCTTCGCGTGGCGGTCGTGCCGCAGGACGTGGTTGGTGGCGCTCGACGAAAGCAGCGCCCCGCTGCGGCCATCGAGCTTCAGGTCGATCTCGGTGAGCAGGGTGCCGAAGCGGTGGGCACTGGTCACCAGGCGGCCGTCGATGCGGCAGATGTAGGCCTCGTGGGTGTGGCCGCTCACCACCACGCCCACGGCCGGATCGAGCTTGCGCACGATGTCCACGATGGGGCCGGAGATGCCGGGGCATTCGTCATGGCCGCCCGTCGGCTCGCCGCCTTCGTGGATCAGCACGACGATGGTCGCCACGCCCTGGCGTTTCAGCTCCGGCACCAGGGCGTTGACGGTCTCGGCCTCGTCCTTGAACTCCAGGCCCGCCACGCCCGCCGGGGTGACGATGCGCGGCGTGCCCTTCAGCGTGAGGCCGATGAAGCCCACCTTGACCGCGCCGTAGCGCTTGATCGCATAGGCCGGCAGGAGCGTCCTGCCGCTCGCCTTGTCGACGGTGCTGGCGGCCAGGTACTGGAACGTCGCGCCCTTGAACGGCGCCGGGCCCCTGCAGCCGTCCTGCGGATGGCAGCCGCCGCGTTGCAGCCGCAGCAGCTCGGCCGCCCCTTCGTCGAACTCGTGGTTGCCGACGGCCGACAGCTCCAGCCCCATGAGGTTCATGGCCTCGATGGTGGGCTCGTCGTGGAAGAGCGCCGAGAGCAGCGGGCTCGCGCCCACCAGGTCGCCCGCGGCCACCATCGCCACGTTCTCGGATCTCGCCTTCAGTTCCCTGACCGCCGTGGCCATGTACTCCGCCCCGCCCGCCGGCAGGGCCAGCGTCCTGCCGGGATTCGAGACATCGGCGGCACGGAAGCCGCCGGGCGGAGGCTTGAGGTGGCCGTGGAAATCGTTGATCGCGAGGATCTTCAGCTCGACGACCTCGGCCGGCTTCGAAGCCGGCGCCGCGGCGCAGCCCGCGAGCCCGCCGGCCGCCAGCAGCGCCACGCCGACAAGCCGGTGCCAGCTCGTCATGCTCAGTACCCCTCGGCGGACGAGGCTGCCGGCGCAGCGCCCGCCAGCACTGCCTCGATGTCGTCGAGCAGGCCGCTCGCGCCGATGCGAAAGCGCTGCGGCGTGCACGCCTCGTCACCCAGGGCCTCGCGGACCAGCGCGAGGTAGCGCGCCGCCTCGGCCACCGTGCGCACGCCGCCCGAGGCCTTGAAGCCCGCGGGATGAGAGCGGTCCGAGGCGATGGCGGCCAGCATGATCCGCGCGGCCTCGGGCGTGGCGCCGGTCGGCGTCTTGCCGGTGCTGGTCTTGAGGAAGTCGGCGCCCTCGCCCAGCGCGATGCGGCTCGCCTCGGCAATGCGCTCGGGCGCCTTCAGCTCGCCGGTCTCGAGGATGACCTTGAGCGTGGAGCCCTCGCTGGCGCGCCGTGCCGCTGCGAGCACGCGACGGCAGGCGGCGGTATCGCCTTCGAGCAGCGCGCGCCAGGGCAGCACCACGTCGACCTCCTGCGCGCCGGCGTCGAGGATCAGGCCCGTGTCGCGCCCGGCGCGTGCCGGATCGGCATCGCCTTCGGGGAAGTTGGCGACGGCCGCCACGCGGATCCCGGCGGGCAGCTGCCGTCGGGCAAAGGCGGCCAGGCGCGGCCACACGCAGACGGCCGCCACGGCGCCGAATCGGCCCTGGGCCCGTGCGCAAAGCGCCGCGACGTCGGCCTCGGCGTCGCCTTCGTTCAGGCGCGTGAGGTCCAGGCAGGCCAGGGCCCGCGCGGCGATGGCGCGGTCATCGAATGAATGTTCTTCGTTCATGCCGCCGCATTGTGCTCATCCTCGCAGCCCGGCCAGGATGGCGGCCAGCAGTTCGACGGCCGACTCCCCCGATCGAGCCGCCACCGCCAGGGTCTGCTCGTGGCTGAGCGCCTCGGCGGCCAGGCCGCAGCCGAGGTTGGTGATGAGCGACAGGGCCAGCACCTTCAGGCCGGCATGGCGGGCGAGGATGGTCTCGGGCACCGTGCTCATGCCGACAGCGTCGGCGCCCAGGCGCTGCAGCATGCGGATCTCGGCAGGCGTCTCGAACTGCGGGCCCAGCTGCCACGCATAGATGCCTTCGCGCAGCGGCCGCCCCAGGCGCCGCGCGACGGCCAGCGCCTGCTGGCGCAGCGCGGGGTCGTAGGCCTCGGCCATGTCGACGAAGCGCCGGTTGCCATGCTCGCCGACCAGGGGCGAGCGCTGCACCAGGTTCAGGTGATCGGCCACGAGCATCAGCGAGCCGGGCGGCAAGGACGTGTGCAGGCTGCCGGCGGCATTCGTCTGCACGAGCGTGCGGACACCGGCCGCGGCGAGCGTGCGCACCGCGCCCCGCATGGCGCCCGCTTCGCCGTGCTCGTAGGCGTGCTGCCGGCCGGAAAGCACCATCGCCGGCGTGCCTTCGATCCGGCCGACCAGCACGCGCCCTGCGTGCCCGCCGACGCCGATGGCCGGGAAGGCCGGCAGCTCGGCATAGTCGATCTGCACGGCGCCTTCGACACGCGCCGCCAGGGCGCCCCAGCCCGAGCCGAGCAGCACGGCGACTTCCGGCAAGTCATCGCCCGCGGCCTGCCGCAGGCGATGCAGCGAGGCTTGCACCGAGGCATCGAGTTCTTCAGGCGTCATCGCCGTCATCCTCATTCTTCAGGGCCAGATGCGCCGGGCCGAAGCTCGACGGCAGCAGTTGGCCCAGGGAGTGCTCGCCGCGCCAGCGGCCTTCGGCATCGGCCGAGCGAACCGGCAGCGAAGCCTCGCCGAACTCGCGCAGCTTCTGCCGGCAGCCGCCGCAGGGCGTGATGGCCTCGGCGCCCTCGCCCACCACCACGACGGCATGCAGGCGGCGGCCGCCGTTCAACACCATCTGCGAGATCGCCCCGGCCTCGGCGCAGACGCCCTCCGGATAGGCCGCGTTCTCGACGTTGCAGCCGGCGTGGATGCGGCCCTGCTCGTCGAGCAACGCAGCGCCGACCCGGTAGCGCGAGTAGGGGGCATAGGCCTGCTCCCGCGCCTTTCGCGCGGCCTCGAGCAGTTCGCTCCATCGGTCCGTCTTCATCATGGCTCAGCGTTCCTTCACGTAGGGCTGGCCCAATGCTCGCGGAGCCCGCGCCCGGCCGATGAACCCGGCCAGCAAGACCACGGTGAGCGCATAGGGCAAGGCCTGGATGGCCTGCACCGGCACCTCGCCCAGGCCCGCGACGGGCGTGCCCTGCAAGCGGATGGCCAGCGCATCGAGGAAGCCGAACAGCAGGCAGGCGCCGAAGGCGCCCAGCGGCCGCCAGTGGCCGAAGATCATCGCGGCCATTGCCATGTAGCCGCGGCCGGCCGTCATGTTGGGAACGAACTGCGGGCTCTGGGCCAGGACCAGGTAGGCGCCGGCCAGGGCGCACAGCAGGCCGTTGAGCGCGAGCGCCAGGTAGCGCAGGCCGGCCACCGAGACGCCGGCCGCATCGACCATCGCCGGGTTCTCGCCGGTGGCCTGCAGGCGCAGGCCGAAGCGCGTGTGGTCCAGCAGCCAGGCGACCGCCGGCACCAGGACCAGCGCTGCATACACGAGCCCGTTGTGGCCCAGCAGGCCGAGCACCGGTGTCTCGCCGCCCGCCCCGCCGAACCAGCGCGCCAGGCGCAGGTCGTCCGGCAGCGCCGGCGTCTGGCCGCCGAGGTGGAACCAGGCGACGCCGAGGGCCACCGTCAGGCCGGCGCAGGTCATGGTGATGGCCATGCCCGCCACCACCTGGTCGCCCCGGAAGGTGACGCAGGCCAGGCCGTGAACCATCGACAGCGCCACGCCCACAGCCAGCGCCACGGCGAAGGCCACCGGCAGCGAGCCGCTCACCGACGCCGCAGCGCCGGCGGCGAAGGCCGTCGCGAGCATCTTGCCTTCGAGCCCGAGGTCGATGACGCCCGCCCGTTCGGACAGCGTGGCCGCCAGCGCGCAGAGGATGAGCGGCGTGGCCACGCGCAGCGTCGTGGCCACCAAGGTGGCGAACCCGATCTCATCCATGCGGGGGCTCCGCCGGGCTGCCCGACCCCCCTCGGGGGGCGGGTCGGGACATTGGCCCGTCCCTGGGGGCCCTGTTGCGGGCCGGGCGCACCAGCAGCCGCGTGAACAGGGGCGCCGCGGCCTGCCCGAGAGCGCCGCAGAACAGCACGATCAGGCCCTGCAGCGTGAACACCATGTCGCGGCTGAAGGCCGGGATCTCGAACGCCAGTTCGGCGCCGCCCTGGTAGAGCGCGCCGAACAGCAGCGACGCGAGCACCACGCCGACCGGGTGGTTGCGCCCGATGAGCGAGACCGCGATGCCGGCGAAGCCCGCGCCCACCACGTAATCCAGCAGCAGGCGGCCGTGCACGCCGGCCACCTCGTTGATGCCGACCAGCCCGGCCAGCGCCCCCGAAACCGCCATCGCCGTCACCACCTGCCGGCCCGGCCGGATGCCGGCGTACTCGGCCGCCGCCGGCGCAAAGCCGACCGCGCGGACCGCATAGCCGGAGCGCCCGCGCCACAGCCAGAGCCACACCAGCACCACCGCGGCCGCGGCCAGCAGCACCGACAGGTTGAGCGGCGAGCTCGGCCAGTCGATGCCCAGCGCCGCGAGCACCTCGTGCACCGGCGGCACCTGCGCCGCCGGCCCGAACGAGCGGCTCTCCACCGTCATGTTGCCCGGCTCCTTCAGTACCTCGACCAGCAGCCACGAGAGCAAGGCGGACGCGAGGAAGTTGAACATGATGGTGGTGATGACCACGTGGCTGCCGCGCCAGGCCTGCAGCACGCCGGGGATCGCGCCCCACACCATGCCGAAGGCCATGGCTGCGATCACCATGGCCGGGAGCACCAGCCAGGCCGGAAAGCTGTCGCCCAGCCACAGCGCCACCAGCGCGGTGCCGATGCCACCCAGCATCGCCTGGCCCTCGCCGCCGATGTTGAACAAGCCCGCGTGGTAGGCCACCGCGACGGCCAGCCCGGTGAAGACGAAGGTCGTCGCGTAGTACAGCGTGTAGCTGATGCCCAGCCAGCTGCCGAAGGCGCCGCGCAGCAGCAGCTGCAGCGCCTGCAGCGGATCCTGGCCTGCCACGGCGACGACCACGCCGCTGACGAAGAAGGCCAGGGCCAGGTTGAACACCGGCAGCAGGAAGAGGTCCGCCCAGCGCGGCAGGGTCTGGCCCGAGCTCATAAGCGCGCACTCTTGGCGCTACGCGCCGTCCCGCCAAGCGGGAGCTGAGCCCCTACGGGCGGCCGGGCGGGGCTCATTCGCGCACCCCCGCCATCAGCTTGCCGAGCGTCGCCTCGTTGCAGGCGGCGATGGGCAGCTCGCCCGCGATGCGGCCGCCGGCCATCACCAGCACGCGGTCGGCCAGGGCCAGGATCTCGTCGAGCTCGGAAGAGACGAGCAGCACCGCGCCACCGGCGTCTCGCATCGCACGGAGCCGGCCGTGGATGAACTCGATGGCGCCTATGTCCACGCCGCGCGTCGGCTGGCCCACCAGCAGCACCGTCGGCCTGTGCAGCGCCTCGCGCGCGAGCACGAGCTTCTGCTGGTTGCCGCCGGAGAACCTGGCGGTCTTCAGGTCGGGCGAGCGGGGCCGCACGTCGTAGTCGGCCATCATGCGTTCGGTGTCGGCGCGCATGCTGCGGCGGTGCAGCAGGCCAGCGCGGTTGTAGCGCGGCAGGCGGTGGTAGCCGAGGACCGCCGACTCCCAGGCCGGGAAGCCCAGCACCAGGCCGCGCCGGTGGCGGTCTTCCGGCACATGGGCCAGGCCCAGGCGGCGGGCGCGGCGCGGGGTGAGCCAGCGCACGGCCTCGAAGCGTTCGCCGTTCAGCTCCATCCGGCCGGCGGCGGGCACGGCCAGGCCGGCGAGGATGTCGAGCAGCTCGCTCTGACCGTTGCCCGAGACACCGGCCACGCCCACGATCTCGCCGGGCCGCAGCTCCAGCGAGACGCCGCCCAGCCGCTCGACGCCGTGCCGGTCGCGCCAGTGCAGCCCATGCGCGGCGAGCAGGGGCGGCTCGGCCTCTTCACTCGAGGTCGCTTCGCGTTCCTCGCCGCGGCCCAGCTGCACACGGCGGCCGACCATCGCCTCGGCCAGGCCCTCAAGGCTGATTTCGCCCATCGCGGCGTCGAGCACCACGCGGCCGCCGCGCATCACCGTCACCCGGTCGCACAAGGCCGCGACCTCCTTCAGCTTGTGGGTGATGAGCAGGATGGTGGTGCCGCGTTCGCGCAAGGCGGCAAGCGTCGCGAACAGGGTCTCGGTCTCGGCCGGCGTCAGCACGGCCGTCGGCTCGTCCAGGATCAGGATCCGGGCCCCGCGGTAGAGGGCCTTGAGGATCTCCAGCCGCTGCCGCTCGCCCACCGGCAGCGTCTCGACCACCGCATCGAGCCGCACGGCCAGGCCGGTCTCGCGCATCAGCGATTCGAGCTCGCGCCGGACCTTCTCGCGGGCAGGCTTCAGGCGCCAGCCCGGCTCCGCGCCGAGCAGCACGTTGTCGAGCGCGGTGAAGGTCTCGACCAGCATGAAGTGCTGGTGGACCATGCCTATGCCCAGCGCGATCGCGTCCTTCGAGTGCCGGATGCGCGCCGGCCGGCCGTCTATCGCGATCTGCCCGCTGTCGGCCGTGTAGAAGCCGTAGAGGATGGACATCAGGGTGCTCTTGCCGGCGCCGTTCTCGCCGACGATGCCGTGCACCGTGCCTCGCGTCACGCGCAGGCTCACCTCGTCGTTGGCCTGCAGCGCGCCGAAGCGCTTGCAGATGTGGCTCATCGCCACGGCATCGACTTCGCTCAAGGCTTGCAGGCGTTGGCGGCCATGTAGTCGATGACCTTGAGCTTGCCGGAGATGATGTCGGCGCGGGCGGCATCCACCTTGGCCTTCATCGCCGGCGTCACCAGCCGGGCGTTGTCCTCGTCGAGGGCCACGTCGACGCCGCCTTCCTTCAGGCCGAGCACGGTCAGCCCCGGCGTGGCCTTGTTGGCGGCGTTGTAGACCGCCACGTCGACCTTCTTGACCATCGAGGTCAGCATGGTGCCCGGGTGCAGGTGGTTCTGGTTGCTGTCCACGCCTATCGCCAGCTTGCCGGCATCCTTGGCGGCCTGGAAGACGCCGACGCTGGAGCCGCCGGCCGCGGCGAAGATCACGTCCGCCCCCTGGGCGATCTGCGCCTTGGCCAGCTCGCCGGCACGTGAAGGGTCGCTCCACGCCGCGGGCGTGGTGCCGGTCATCGCGTTGCTGATCTCGATCTTCGGATTGGCGTAGCGCGCGCCCTGCTCGTAGCCGCACTGGAACTTGCGGATCAGCGGGATGTCCATGCCGCCCACGAAGCCGATCCTGCCGCTCTTGCTGGCCATCGCGGCCATGATCCCGGCCAGGAAGCTGCCCTCGTGCTCCTTGAAGACGATGGATTCGACGTTGGGCAGCCTGACCACCGAATCGACCAGCACGAACTGCGTCTTCGGGAAGGCCTTGGCCACCTTCTCGATGCTGGAGGCCTGGGAGAAGCCTATGCCCATCACCGGGTTGGCGCCGCGCTCGGCCATGCGCCGCATGGCCTGCTCGCGCTGCGCCTCGTTGGCGATCTCGAAGTCGAGGTAGCCCTTGCCGGTGTCCTTCTTCCAGCGCTCGGCGCCGCGGTAGGCCGCCTCGTTGAAGGACTTGTCGAACTTGCCGCCCATGTCGTAGACGATGGCGGGGTCGGCCCAGGCCATGGTGGAAAGCACGGCCAGCGCCGCGGCGAGGATCGGGGAGCGTGAGGTCATGGAAGGCGCAAGGACAGCGGGATGGGGCCGATTGTCGGGCTTAGGATGGCGCATGGAAGAGGCTGAACAACCCGATGTCGAGTCGCTGCGCCGGCTGCCCAAGGTGCTGCTGCACGAGCACCTGGACGGCGGCCTGGGCCACCGGACGCTGCTGCGCCTGCTGCGTGCCCGCGGCCTCGAGCCGCCGGCGCCTGACGAGGCCGGACTGGCCCGCTGGTTCGCCGAGCGGGCCCATGCGGGCAGCCTGGTGAAGTACCTCGAGGGCTTCGGCCTGACGGTGGCCGCGATGGCCGGGCCGGCGGCGATGAGCGAGGTGGCCTTCGAGGCCGCCGAGCAGGCCCGCCGGCAGGGCTGCCTGCTGGCCGAGTTCCGCATGGCGCCGCTGCTGCTGGAGAGCGACGAGGTCTCGGCCGAGGCGGCCGTCGATGCGCTGCTCGAAGGCCTGCACCGAAGTGCCCTGCCCACGGGCCTGATCCTGTGCGCGATGCGCCACGAGCCGCCCGAGCGCAGCGAGCGCGTGGCGCGCCTGGCGCTGCGCTTCCGGGCCGAAGGCGTGGTCGGCTTCGATCTGGCGGGGGCCGAATTCGGGCACCCCCCGGGCGATCACGCAAGCGCCCTCGCGCTCGCGCGCAACGCGGGCCTGCCCATCACGCTGCACGCAGGCGAGGCCGACGTCGCCGAGCGGGTGATCGAGGCCGCCGATCTGGGCGCCACCCGCATCGGCCACGGCGTGCGCCTGGCCGACTGGCTGCACACCGCCCCCGGCCGAGAGCGCCTGGCCGAGGTGCGCGAGCGGGGGTTGCATCTCGAGCTCTGCCCTTCGAGCAACGTGCACACCGGCGCGGTGCCTTCGCTGGCCGAGCATCCCATCGCCGCGCTCTGGCGGGCCGGCATCAGCCTGTCGTACCACACCGACAACCCGCTGATGTCCTGCACGACGATGACGGACGAGGCCGCCCTCCTCGTCGGGCCGCTCGGCCTGGGCCGGGCGGATCTGCTCGGCATGGCGCGCGAGGCGGCGAAGCACTCGTTCCTGCCCGACGCCGAGCGCGCCCTGGCGCTGAAGCGCCTGAGCGAAGAGGCTGCGTCCCACTAGAACATCGCCCTGAAGTTCACCCCCCAGGTGCGCGGCTCGTTGATGAAGCCGGTCAGGTTGTTGAAGTCGATGCCGCCGAC
Organism: uncultured Ideonella sp.; assembly: GCA_946479475.1. Next base: position 18,428 of record CAMLGG010000045.1, read on the forward strand.
CACGCGGACCTGGTTGGTGATGTTGCGGCCGAAGGCGGCCAGTTCGTACTTGCCCTCGCCCCAGAGGTAGCCGGCGCGCAGGCCGCCCTCGGTGAGCGGCTTGCCGGTGAACTCCTTCGATTCGTAGAGGAAGAAGTTGACCTTGCTGCGGTAGGTCCAGTCGGTCAGCACGTAGAAGTCGCCGTTGCCCACCGGCTGGGTGTACTTGAGCGTGAAGTTCACCGTGGTCTTGGGCGCCTGGGGCAGCGGGTTCCCGTCGATCAGGGCCTTGCCGTCGGCGTTCTTCGGGTCGGTGACGGTGCAGGCCAGGCAGGTCGAGACGGCCAGGCCCGGGTCCTTGATCTTCGTGTCGTTGTAGCCCACGCCCAGCGTGGCGAGCAGTTGCTCGGTCAGGTAGGCCTGCAGGTCCAGCTCGAAGCCGCGGCCGGTGGCTTTCTCGGCATTGAGCAGGATGTTGGAGTTGGCCGCCCCGCCCACGGCCGTGAGCTGCAGGTCCTTGACGGTGTAGCTGAAGACGTCGAACGACACGCGCGCCCGGCGGTCGAAGAGCTCGGCCTTCACGCCGGCCTCGAAGGAGGTGTTGTTCTCGGGCCCTGCGACGGACTGGCCGTTGAAGGCGCCGGCGCCCTGCACGCTGGAGCCACGGTAGCCGGTGGCGGCGCGGGCGAAGAGGTTCACGTCCTGGGCGACCGTGTAGGTGCCCGAGATGTCCCAGTTCACCTTGCTGTCGGACGGCGCGGCGGTGGTCGGCCCGGCGGCCTGCAGCTCGGCGAAGGTCGGCAGCGTGCCGAAGACATTGCTGTAGTAGTCCTCGACCGCGAAATCCTTCTTGTCGCGGGTGTAGCGCAGGCCGCCGCGCAGCTTGAACTCGGGCGTCACCGCGTAGTTGAGGTTGCCGAAGACGGCGTAGGCCGTGTTCTTCTGCCGCACCCGCTCGTAGCCGTTCTCGGGGTTGCCGGCGCCCAGCGAGTCGTAGCTGAAGCTCTCGATCTTGTAGTCCTCGCTGAAGACGTACAGGCCGGCCTGCCACGCGAGCGCGCCCGCGCCCGCGGACTCGAGCCGGAACTCCTGGCTCAGCTGCCTGTGCTCGGGCATGCCGTCCGCGGTCTCGGAGGAGAAGGGGATGGTGCCCGGGCCGGAAGGCGGGGCGAACGCCGCGCCGTAGCCGCCGTCGATGTCGCCCCGGCTGAGCGCATGCACCTGCTCCCAGCCGGTGATCGAATTCAGCGCGACGCCGTGGCCCAGGTCCCAGCGCAGTCGCGCGCTGGCGCCGTAGTTCTGCAGCTCCGAGCGGTTCACGCCGTCGGTGGAGACCTTCTTGTAGTCGAAGCCGTCGACCAGGTCGTTGGAGCCGGGCTTGATGATGTTGGCGCGGAACACGCGCGCCGAGCCGTTGAAATCGCGTCCGTGCACGTTGAACAGCGCGCTGAAATCGCGGCTGGGCTGCAGCAGCCATTGCAGGCGCACGGCGTTGTCGCTGTAGCCCTCCATCTTCTGCGTGGGGCCGGCCTCGTAGGTGTTCTCGACCCAGTCGTCGCGGTTCTGGCTGAGCAGCGAGACGCGCAGGGCCGAGCCCTCGCTCACCGGCACGTTGATGGCGCCCTCTGCGTTCACCGTCGAGAAGGTGCCCAGGCTGATGCTGCCGTAACCCTCGAGCTTGCGGCTCGGACGGGCCGAGTCGAACTTGACCACGCCACCCGGCGTGTTGCGGCCGAACAGCGTGCCCTGCGGGCCGCGCAGTACCTCGACGCGGTCGAGGTCGAAGACCGGGAAGCCCTTGAGGATGGGGTTCTCCTGCACCACGTCGTCGTAGACGAGCGAGACCGGCTGCGAGGCGTTGAGGCGGAAGTCGGTGTTGCCGTAGCCGCGGATGTAGAAGCGCGGGAAGGCCCGGCCGTAGGAGGATTCGATGTTCAGGCTCGGCACCCGGCCCGAGAGCACGCGGATGTCCTGCCCGCTGGTGGCCAGCACGTCCAGCATCTCGGGGCTGATGGTGCTGATGGAGCTGGGCACGTCGAGGATGTTCTCGCTGCGGCGCTCGGCGGTCACGGTCACGGTCTGCAGCTTGCCCGCCTCCGTGCCGGCGGCGTCCTGGGCCAGGGCCGCCGGGGCCAGGCCGGCCAGGGAAAGCGCGGCGGCCAGCGGGCGAAGGGCGATGCGGGGGTGATGCATGGACTCTCTCTCCTCGGTTGGGGACGACGATGCCAAGCAAGCGGCATGCACGGCGCGGGTTAGGGCCTGCGCGGCGATCCTAGCCATCGATGCCCCATCGATCTACCGCACGGAACCCGGGCTGTTGCCGGCTAGCATCGCCGCCCATGAGACTGCCCTGGCCCCTGCCTGCCCTGCTCGCCTGGGGCGCTGCCTGGGCGCTTTTTGCCGCGGCGCCACGCGCCGGCATCGCGCCGCTGGCCGGCTTCGTGGCCGGGCTGGTGCTGGTGGCGGCGGTGGCCTGGCGCCTGGCCGCACCAGCCTGGCGCAAGTTGATCCTGGTGGCGGGCTTCCCGCTGTCCGTGGTGGCCGCGGGCGGCGCTGCCGGCGCCCTGCCGGCCTGGGCGTGGCTGCTGCCGCTGGGCCTGCTGCTGGCCGTCTACCCGATGCAGGCCTGGCGCGACGCACCGGTCTTCCCGACGCCCTCGGGCGCCCTCGCCGGCCTGGCCGCCGCGGCGCCGCTGCCCGCGGGTGCGCGCGTGCTGGACGCCGGCTGCGGCCTCGGGGCCGGGCTGCGCGCGCTGCGTTCCGAGTATCCCGAAGCGCGGCTCGAAGGGCTGGAGTGGAGCTGGCCCCTGGCGCTGGCTTGCGCATTGCGCTGCCGCTTCGGCGCCACGCGGGCGCAGGTGCGGCGCGGCGACATCTGGGCCGCGGACTGGTCCGGCCACGACCTGGTCTACCTCTTCCAGCGGCCCGAGAGCATGGCCCGCGCGATGGAGAAGGCGGGTCGCGAGCTGCGCCCCGGCGCCTGGCTGGCGAGCCTGGAATTCGAGGCGACGGGCTGGCGGCCGGCCGCCCGTGTGGGAGTGCCCGGCGGCAAGCCGGTCTGGCTCTACCGGGTGCCGTTCAATCCGACACGGTGAGTGCGGCCACCGCCGCCACCGTCGCCACCAGCTCGTGAGGCTCCACCGGCTTGGCCAGGTGCATCTGGTAGCCGGCCCGCATCGCCTGGGCGCGGTCCTCCGGACGGGCGAAGGCGGTGAGCGCGATGGCCGGGATGCGGCCGCCGGCCTCGGGCGGCCGCTGCCTCAACCGGCGGACCAGCTCGTGGCCATCGCAGCCCGGCATGCCGATGTCGCTGATCAGCAGGTCCGGCTGGAACTGCTCGAGCATCGAAAGCGCCTCCTCGGCCGACGCCGCCTGGTGCACCGCGGCCCCGCTGTCGCGCAGCACCTGGGCGACCAGCTCGCGGCCGTCGGCCTCGTCATCGACCAGCAGCAGCGCCAGGCCGCGCAACCTGGTGACCTCCGGCGGCGCGGTGGCCATCAAGGGAGAGACGGGCATCACCGCCGGCACCCGGGCCTGGCTGACCGGCAGGCGAAGCTCGAAGCGGGCCCCGCACCCCTCGCCTTCGCTGGCGGCCGTGATGCTGCCTCCGTGCAGTTCGACCAGCTGGCGCGCGATCGAAAGCCCCAGCCCCAGGCCGCCGTGGCGGCGGGTGGTGGAAGCGTCGCCCTGGCGGAAGCGGTCGAACACGTGCGGCAGGAACTCGGCCGAGATGCCGATGCCCGAGTCCGCCACGGCCAGTTCCAGCTCGCCTTCCAGGCGGCGCAGCGTCAGCTCTATCGAGCCACCGGGCGGGGTGAACTTGACGGCGTTGGTGAGCAGGTTCCAGACCACCTGCTGCAGCCGGGCCGGGTCGCCGGTGATCGGCCCGGCCAGCGGGTCGACGAGCAGCTGCAGCCGCAGCTCCTTCGCATCGGCCGAGGGCCGCACCGCCTCCACGGCGGCCTGCGCCACCTCGGCCAGGTCGGTCGGCTGCATCTCCAGCCTGAGCTTGCCCGAGACGATGCGGTTCATGTCCAGCAGATCGTCGATCAGCCTTGCCTGCGCCGCGGCGTTGCGCTCGATGGCCTCCAGCCCGCGGACCAGCGTCTCGGGATCCTCGCGCTTGCGCAGCAGCACCTTGGCCCAGCCGAGCATGGCGGTCAGCGGCGTGCGCAGTTCATGCGACAGCGTGGCGAGGAACTCGTCCTTCAGCCGGCTGGCCCGCTCGGCCTCCGCGCGCGCGGCCCGCTCGGCCTCGACCAGGCGCTCGCGCTCGGCCGCCAGCTCGCCGAGCGCACGGGCCTCCGCGCGCAGGGCCTCTTCCATCCTCTGGCGGGCGGTCACGTCGCGGTAGCTCCACACCCGGCCGACTATCCGGCCGTCGACCACGTGCGGGCGAGAGAAGCGCTCCAGCACCATGCCGTCCTCGAACTGGAGCGTGTCCAGGCTCTCCTCGGCGGGGGCGGCGTAGATGTCCGCGATGCGGCGGCCCAGGCGCTGGCGATCGCCGAAGCGGTGGCCGACCCTCTCGACCAGCTCGGCATGCTGCGCGCCGTCGACCGCTTCGCGCGGCAGGTCCCAGATCCGCAGGAACTTCTCGTTGAACATCACGACCAGGCCCTCGCTGGTCGTGACCAGGATGCCGTCGGCCGTGGATTCGAGCGTGGCCTGCAGGATGCCCTGCTGGCTGCGCAGGGTGGCCTCGCGCAGGGCCCGGAAGGTGGGGTTGTGGTCGAGGTCCACGCCCGCCGGACCTATTCGCCCACCAGCCCGTTGCGGATGGCGTAGACGGTCAGCTCGGAGTTGTTCGTGAGACCGAGTTTCTCGAGCACCCGGGCCCGGTAGACGCTGACCGTCTTGGGCGACAGCGTCAGCTCGCTGGCGATGTCGGCCAGGCGCTTGCCGGAAGCGATCATGACCAGCGTCTGCAGCTCGCGATCCGAAAGCTTCTCGTGGGCGTTGACCGCCTCGGGGGTGGTCAGGCTCTCGACGAGCATCTGGGCGATCTCGGGCGTGACGTACTTGCGCCCCTGGGCCACCGTGCGCACCGCCTGCACCAGCACGTGCGGGTCGCCGCCCTTGTTGACGTAGCCGAAGGCACCGGCCTTGAGCGCCCGGATGGCGTACTGGTCCTCGGGGTACATGCTGACCACCAGCACCTTGACGGTCGAGCCTTCGTCCTTGAGCACGTGCAGCACGTCCAGGCCGCTGCGGCCGGGCATGTTGATGTCGAGCACCAGCACGTCGCAGCTGTCCTTGCGCAGCAGGCTGCGCAGTTCGCCGTAGTCGCCGGCCTCGCCGACGACCTCGATGTCCGGTGCATCGGACAAGGTGTCGCGGATGCCCCGGCGGATCAGGGCATGGTCGTCACAGACGATCACGCGGGTGTTCATCAGAGTTCTCCCCAGGCCGACGGATCGTGCTCGCCATCGTGCTGCGGCTCGTCTTCGGCGCCCGGCCGGGCGGCCTCCTCGTCGAGCGGAATCGAAAGGATGAGCGTCGTGCCGCCCGGGCCGCTGGACAGGTCGACCCAGCCGCCGACCGTCGACGCCCTTTCGTGCAGGCCGCGGATGCCGAAGCTGCGGGCCTTGGCGAGGTCCTGCTCGGAAAGCCCGCGGCCGTTGTCGCTCACCTCCAGCGAAAGTATCCCCTGCGCCAGCGAAAGGTCGATGCCGACCCGGGTGGCGTGGGCGTGCTTGCTGATGTTGGTCAGGGCCTCCTGGGCGGCGCGGTAGGCGACCAGCGGCACGCCCGGCGGCAGCTGCGGGTTGTCGTGGCTGGTGCGGAAGCTGCAGACCACCCCGGTGCGGCGCTCGAAGCGGTTGGCCAGCCACTGCAGGGCCGCCACCAGCCCCTGCTCCAGGATGGCCGGGCGAAGGTTGTGCATGATCCGCTGGCTCGCCTCCAGCGCGTGGGTCACCGTCTCCATCGCGCTGTCCAGCCGGGCCTTGAGCTCGGGCGTGGTCGCGTGGCGGGCCATCCAGGCCAGGTCGAACTTCAGGGCCGACAGCGAGCCGCCGACATCGTCGTGGATCTCCCGGGCGATGGCCGCCCGCTCCATCTCGACGCTGGTCTGCAGGTGCTGGGCCAGCTCGGACAGGCGCTGGCGCGAAGCCGCCAGGGCGCGGTCGGCCTTCTCGCGCGCCCTCAGCGTCTGGTAGGCGTCGATCGCGTGCTCGGCGGCCGGGCCGAGCCGGGCCAGGTTGCTCTTCAGGAGATAGTCGGCTGCGCCGTTGCGCATGGCGGCCACGGCCACGTCCTCGCCGATCTCGCCCGAGACCAGGATGAAGGGCACCCTCAGGCCGCTCTCCCTCAGGATGTCCAGGGCGTGCAGGCCGGAGAAGCCCGGCACGTTGTAGTCGGAAATGATCACGTCCCAGTGCGCCCCCAGCGCGGCGCGGAAGGCCGGCTCGGTATCCACCCGGTGCGCCTGCACCTCGGCCCCGCCGCGGCGCAGGTGCGCCATGGCCAACTCGTGATCGAGTTCCGAATCTTCGATGTGCAGCACCCGCAGCCTACGGCTTGGCGCATTGGTGCCGATATCGCCACTCATGGGCCGAGTATCGCGCAGCCGCCGGGCTGGGTGATGGACGGCCGGCAGCCGGGAAAGCCCCGGCCTTGAGACGGAATTGAGGCCGGTTTCGGCCAGTGATCCCCTCAACGGCCGGACCCGGGCTGCCGAAGAATCAGCGAGAGCTTCTGAAGGCACGGCCACGCCGGCCCGAAGGACGACCACGTAGCACGGAGCACCGATGTTGGAAGCGCAAAGCCCCGTACCGGAGGACCAGCCCGGACTGCCCCTGATGGTGGCGGCCGACCTGCAGGACCACCTGATGGTGGCCAGCAACGACCTGGAGCGCCTGCAGCGCCTCTTGGACGACGCGAGCGAGACGCTGTCGGGCCATTTCTATGGCGCGTCCGCCCGGATCAACGAGCTGCTGCGCGTGGCCGCCACGCTGCCGGACATCGACCACGGCGCCATGCACAGCGCCATGCAGAACCTCACCGGCGCCATCACCGCGCTGCAGTTCCACGACATGGCGATCCAGCTCATCAACCACACCCAGAAGCGCCTGCGCTCCTGCGCCGACCGGATCGCCCGGGACGCGATGGGAGACGACGACGAGGACGGATCCGCCGTCGTCGAGGACGGCCCCGGCCGCCCCAACCCCGTCACCCAGGATGAGATGGACGCCGGTTCCATCGAACTGTTCTGAACCCTGCCCCGTAGCCCCAAGCCAGAAATTTCGGAGAAAAGCGATGCACTCGATTCTTGCCGTGGACGACTCGCCCTCGATGCGCCAGATGGTGTCCTTCACGCTGAAGAACGCCGGCTTCAACGTCGTCGAGGCCGTGGACGGCCAGGACGCGTGGGAGAAGGCCGGCAGCCGTGACTTCAACCTCGTGCTGACCGACCAGAACATGCCCCGCATGGACGGCATCAGCCTGACCAAGAAGCTGCGCGAGAACCCCAAGTTCAAGGGCACGCCGATCCTGATCCTGACCACCGAGTCCAGCGACCAGATGAAGCAGGCCGGCCGC
>CAMLGG010000046.1 GCA_946479475.1 uncultured Ideonella sp.
TGGCCAAGGTGGGCACCAGCGCGCTCGAATCGCGCAAGCTGGGCTACCTGCTGGAAAGCGACGTGATCGTGCCGAACAAGGACGAGCTGCTGTACGTCGCGATCAGCCAGGCCAGGGCCATGGCCGACGCCGGCTACCGCGCGCCGGCCAAGGCCATGATCCCGGTCGCCGGCCGCATGGGCATCGCCACCATCAAGGCGAGCCTGGTCGGCATGCGCGATGGCGGCTTCATCAGCCAGCACGACTTCCACATCGCCAGCCTGATCGCCGACGTGGTGTGCGGCGGCGAGGTCGAAGCCGGCTCGCTGGTGACCGAGGAGTACCTGATGGCGCTCGAGCGCAAGCACTTCTGCAGCCTGCTCGACCACCCGAAGACGCAAGAACGGATCATGGGCATGCTGCAGACCGGCAAGCCCGTGCGCAACTGATTGGAGCGACGAACATGACCAAGCAAGTGCAAGACGCCTACATCGTCGCCGCCAGCCGCACCCCGATCGGCAAGTCGGGCCGCGGCTACTTCAAGAACACCCGTTCGGACGACCTGCTGGTGCGCGCCGTTCAGGCGGCACTGGCCCAGGTGCCCACGCTGGACCCCAAGGCCATCGAGGACGCCATCATCGGCTGCGCGATGCCCGAGGGCGAGCAGGGCGCCAACATGGCCCGCATCGCGATGCTGCTGGCCGGCCTGCCCAACTCGGTGGGCGGCATCACCGTTAACCGCTTCTGCGCCTCCGGCCTGTCGGCCGTGCAGATGGCGGCGGACCGCATCCGCGTGGGCGAGGCCGACGTGATGATCGCCGGCGGCGCCGAGAGCATGAGCATGATCCCGATGACCGGGGTCAAGCCTTCGTTCAACCCGAACGTGTTCCTCAAGGACGAGAACGTCGGCATCGCCTACGGCATGGGCCTGACGGCCGAGAAGGTCGCCGCGCAGTGGAAGGTCAGCCGCGAGGACCAGGATGCATTCGCGCTGGCCTCGCACCAGAAGGCGCTCAAGGCGCAGCAGGCCGGCGAGTTCGGCGACGAGATCTGCGCGGTCGACGTGGTCGAACGCTTCCCCGACCTCGCCACGGGCGACGTCTCGGTCAAGACCCGCACGGTGAGCCTGGACGAAGGTCCGCGCGTCGACACCTCGCTCGAAGGCCTGGCCAAGCTCAAGCCCGTGTTCGCCGCCAAGGGCAGCGTCACGGCGGGCAACAGCTCGCAGACCAGCGACGGTGCCGGCGCGCTGATCCTGGCCAGCGAGAAGGCGGTCAAGCAGTTCGACCTCAAGCCTCTGGCCCGCTTCGTGAGCTTCGCCTCGCGCGGCGTGCCGCCGGAGATCATGGGCATCGGCCCGATCGAGGCCATCCCGGCCGCGCTGAAGAACGCCGGCCTGTCGCTCGCCGACATGGGCTGGATCGAGCTGAACGAGGCCTTCGCCGCGCAGGCGCTGGCGGTGATCCGCACCGTCGGCCTGAACCCCGAGGTGGTCAACCCGATGGGCGGCGCGATCGCGCTCGGCCACCCGCTGGGCGCCACCGGGGCGATCCGCGCCGCGACTGTCGTGCATGCGCTTCGCCGCCACAAGCTGAAGTACGGCATGGTGACGATGTGCGTGGGCACCGGCCAGGGTGCCGCAGGCATCTTCGAAGCGGTCTGAGCGTGGTGAAACGCCGGCAGGTGCTGGTCGCCGGCGGTGCGCTCACGGCCGCCGCCGCGGCCGGCACCTCGGCCTGGATCATGGGAGGTTCGATGCGATTCACGACGATCGGTGAGGCCAGCGCTGCCGTCGCCGCGCTGGCCGGCAAGCCACCGCGCACGAGCGGCGCGTGGAACCTGGCGCAGGTGCTGAACCATGCCGCGCAGAGCGTCGAGTATTCGCTCGAAGGCTTTCCGCAGCCGAAGCCGGCCTGGTTCCGCGCCACCGTGGGGCCGCTGGCCTTCAAGGTTTTCGACGCGCGCGGCGCGATGAAGCATCCGCTGGACGCACCGATCCCCGGCGCGCCGGCATTGGATGCGAAGGCGCCGCTGGACGCCGCCGTGCAGCGCCTGATCGCCGCCTTCGACCGTTTCGAGCGCCACGCCGGCGCACTGCAGCCGCATTTCGCCTACGGCGCACTCGACAAGCCGACCTACGCCCGCGCGCACCTGATGCACCTGGCCGACCACTGGGCCGAGTTCCAGGAGGCATGACCCCCAGGGCGCCGCGGCGCCGACAGAAGGAGGCGCGATGATCCCGATCCGTTTTCCTGCCACCGATGGCTTCGAGCTGTCCGGCACGCTGTACGGCGACCCGTCGACCGCCCGGGCCGCCGTGCTCATTGCGCCGGCGATGGGCGTGCCGCAGGGCTATTACACCGAGTTCGCACGCTGGCTGGCCGGCGGCGGCCGCCTGGTGCTCTGCTTCGACTACCGCGGCATGGGCGCGTCGCGGCCGATTGCGCACTCACGCAGCCTGCGCGGCTTCGAGGCCGACATCGTCACCTGGGCCGAGCGCGACGCCGCTGGCGCGCTGGCCTGGCTGAAGGGCCGGGCGCCGGATGCGCCCCTTCACTGGATCGGCCACAGCCTGGGTGGCCAGATCCTCGGCCTGCTGCCCAACCGCGAGCTGATCGCAAGCGCCGTCACCGTCGCTTCGGGCAGCGGCTACTGGCGCGAGAACGCGCCGCAGCTCAAGCGATTCGTCTGGTGGCTCTGGTACGTGCTGGTGCCGGTCGTGCTCCCCGTGGCGGGGTACTTCCCCGGGCGCCGCCTGAAGAAGGTGGGTGACCTGCCGCGCGGCGTGATGGCCCAGTGGCGGCGCTGGTGCCTTTCGCCCCACTACATGATGGGAGAGGGCGGGGCGCAGCTACGTGACCGCTACGCCGCGATGCGCACGCCCATGCTCGCCTTGAGCTTCGCCGACGACGAGCTGATGTCCAGGCGCAGCATCGAATCCCTGCACGGCTTCTATGCCGGCGCGCCCAAGGCCATGAAGCACATCGCGCCGGCCGAGCGTGGGCTGCCGCGCATAGGCCACTTCGGCTTCTTCCGTCCACAGCATCAACCCAGCCTGTGGACAGAAATTGATCATTGGCTGGCGCGGTCCCCCCTGTTTGAGGGTGCGTGCGGCATTGTCGGCCGTCAACCGGCTTCCTAGCATTCGGTCTCCAGCAGTGAAGCCGCCGCACACACTGCAGCGGGGTCACGCCGGAAGAGTTCGATGTCCAGCCAACAGCCGGGACATCGGTGGTTCGATCTTCTGGAGACACTACATGTATTCACGTTCCTCGACCGTGTGGATGGCCTGCGCGCTGATGCTCGGCCTGGCCTCCACCGCGCAAGCCGCCGCGACGCGCGAGAAGGCCGCCCAGGCCTCCGAAGCGGCTCAAGGCGTGCAGATGGTCCCGACCGGCAAGGGCTACGGCGTGCCGGCGCAGGGCTACCAGCTCCAAGGCAACAACGTGCCCGATGCCAACGGGATCGACTATCACGGCGGTCCCGTGATGAAGGCCAAGGGCGGCCAGAAGATCTACATCCTTTGGTACGGCGATTGGGCCAACCAGAGCCCGACCGGCAAGGCGATCATCCACGACCTGATCAACAACATAACCGGCACACCGTACTACAACATCAACACGACCTACTACCAGGACAACAACCCGGCCAAGTTCGTCCACAACAAGGTCAAGCTCGCCGGGGAAGCCGACGACGTCGCGAAGTCCATGGGCTCGGCGCTGTCCGACACGCAGATCCGCACGCTGATCTCCAACGCGATCACCAACGGCACCTTCCCGGCCGACAAGAACGGCATCTACTTCCTGCTGACCACCAAGGACGTCAACGCGACCTCGGGCTTCTGCACGGCCTACTGCGGCTGGCACACCCACACCTCGGTGCTGTCGACGGACATCAAGTACTCGTTCGTCGGTGATGCGGCCCGCTGCATCAACGCCTGCGCGGCGCAGAGCACCAGCCCGAACAACAACCCGGGCGTCGACGGCATGGCCAGCGTCATCATGCACGAGATGGAAGAGGCCGCGACCGACCCCGACCTGAACGCCTGGTGGCAGACGGCGACCGGCATGGAGAACGCCGACAAGTGCGCCTGGACCTTCGGCACCACCAAGAAGGCGGCCAATGGCTCGGACTACAACGTGCAGTGGGGCCCGCGCCAGTTCCTGATCCAGCAGAACTGGGTCAACGCGAACGGCGGCAAGTGCGCGATGCAGTACCCCTGAAGATGCGGCCTCGTGAGCGCATGGCGCTGGCCGCGGCCGGCGCCTTCCTCCTGATCGCTTCGGCCACCGCCGCCGAGACGGCTTCGCCGCCGCCTCGGCAGCGGGTGGTGACCATGACGCGCTTCGTCAAGGTCTTCAACGATCTGGAGTACGACCTCATGGATGCGCTGCGCGGTGGCAGGAAGGAGGCGGTGGACCGCCTTCTTTCCGCCGACTTCGAGCAGCGCAACGCAGCGCGGCCCGGCGAACCGGTGCCGCGCGAGGAGTGGCTGAAGTCGCCTGACCTTCCCGTCGCCGCCGATGCGCAGGTCTGGGAACTGGCGGTGCACGATCGCGGCGAACTCGCCATCGCCAGCTTCCGCCTCAAGGCCAAGGATCGGGACCTGTTCATCGTCGACGTCTGGCGTCGCAAGGGCGCCGATGCCTACGAACTCCTGACGCGTTATGCCGCGCCGGTGTCTGCGACGGCGCCCGCCGGCCCGCCGGCCAAGCCGGATCCGAAGAAGTAGCGAGCCGGCCTCCCGGGATGGCCCTCCCGGGCTTTGGAGAGCACTCCCCAGCGGGCGAATGCCTGGACCGCGGGTGGCGCTGTCAGAATCGACAGCACTGCCCGCGGCCCCTTCTCGATTCCCGATTCGGCGGGGCGCGGTATCCGTTCCCAAGGAGATGCCATGTCCATCAAGACGGCCACGCTCGACGGCGTGGCGACGATCGAAATCGCCCGCCCCGAGAAGAAGAACGCGTTGACCCAGGCCATGTACCAGGCGATGGCCGATTCGATCCATGCGGCCCAGGCCGACGGCGCCGTCCGGGCGATCCTGCTCACGGGGCAGCCCGGCATCTTCACCTCGGGCAACGACATCGAGGATTTCATGCAGCGACCGCCGCAGGGCGAGGACTCGGCGGTGTTCCAGTTCATGAAGGCGCTGCTGGGTTGCGACAAGCCCGTCGTCGCGGCCGTCACCGGCGCGGCCATCGGCATCGGCACGACGCTGCTGCTGCACTGCGACTTCGTCTACGTGAGCGACGAGGCCCGCCTGGCCATGCCTTTCGTCGGCCTGGGCCTGGTGCCGGAGTTCGCCTCCAGCCTGCTGGTGCCCGAGCTCATGGGTGCGCGGCGCGCCGCCGAGAAGCTGCTGCTGGGCGACCCCTTCACGCCCGAGCAGGCGGTGGAGTGCGGCATCGCCAACGCGGTGCTGCCGGCCACGGAGGTGGTCAACCATGCGCGCCGGGTGGCCGAGCGCTTCAAGACGCTGCCGCCGGGCGCCGTGCGTGACAGCAAGCGCCTGATGCACGGGCCGCGCCGCGAGCGCCTGCTTCAGGTGATCTCCGAAGAGGCCCGGCTGTTCGGCCAGCGCCTGCGCAGCCCCGAGGCGATGGAGGCATTCCAGGCCTTCTTCCAGAAGCGGCAGCCCGACTTCTCGAAGTTCAGCTGAACTCAGTCCCTCGGGATCTTCCGGGGCTGGCCCTGTGCGTCGATCGCGACGTAGGTGAGGTTCGCCTCGGTCACCTTCACCACGTACAGGTCCTGCGGGTTGCGCTCGGCGTAGACCTCGACGTGCACCGTCACCGACGTGTTGCCGATGCGGACCACGCTGGCATAGAAGCTCAGCAGGTCGCCCACCGAGACTGGCTGCTTGAAGACGAACTCGTTGACGGCCACGGTGGCGATGCGGCCCTTGGCGATGCGCGCCGGCAGCACCGCGCCGGCCAGGTCGACCTGGGCCATGATCCAGCCGCCGAAGATGTCGCCATTGCCGTTGGCGTCGGCCGGCATGGGCATGACCCGAAGCACCAGGTCCTTGTCGTCGGGCAAGCGCTGGGGGAGGCTGTCGGGCACACTGGGGGATGCGGTGGCGGAGGGGTCGGGCATGGCCGGTCCTGGTGAAAGCTGCAGCAAACCGATCGATTTTCCACGATGCGTCGTCACACCCTGGCGGTCTCCGGCGAGCCGGCCGCCGCCACCCCCCGCGTGCACACCGACACCCAGACCCTCAAGCGCCTGCTGCCCTACCTGTGGGCCTACCGCTGGCGCGTCGGCGCGGCACTGGCCTTCCTCGTCGCGGCCAAGGTCGCCAACCTGGGCGTGCCGCTGCTGCTCAAGCACCTGGTCGATGCGCTCGACGTGCCGGCGGGCGACGCGCGCGCGCTGCTTGTCGTGCCGGCCGGCTTGCTGCTCGCCTATGCGGCCCTGCGCCTGTCGACCAGCATCTTCACCGAGCTGCGCGAGCTGGTCTTCGCCAAGGCCACCCACGGCGCCTCGCGCCAGATCGCGCTCGAGACCTTCCGCCACCTGCACGCGCTGAGCCTGCGCTTCCACCTGGAGCGCCAGACGGGCGGCATGACGCGCGACATCGAGCGAGGCACGCGGGCGCTGCAGTCGCTGGTCTCCTACTCGCTCTACACCATCCTGCCCACCCTGGTGGAGCTGCTGCTGGCGCTGGTCCTGCTGGCGACGAAGTTCGACCTCGGCTACGTGTGGATCACGCTCGCCGCCCTGGCCGCCTACATCGCCTTCACCATCACGGTGACCGAGTGGCGAACCCACTTCCGGCGCAAGATGAACGAGCTGGACTCGCGCGCCCATACGCGGGCCATCGACGCGCTGCTGAACTACGAGACGGTCAAGTACTTCAACAACGAGGAGTTCGAGGCCCGGCGCTACGACGAGGGCCTGGATGCCTACCGCCGGGCGCAGATCAAGTCGCAGACCTCGCTTTCGCTGCTGAACACCGGCCAGCAGCTGATCATCGCGGGCTCGCTGCTCGCCATGCTCTGGCGGGCCACGATGGGCGTGGTGGGCGGGCACTTGACGCTGGGCGACCTGGTGCTGATCAACGCGCTGCTGATCCAGCTCTACATCCCGATGAACTTCCTGGGCGTGCTGTACCGCGAGGTCAAGCAGAGCCTGGCCGACCTGGACAAGATGTTCGTCCTGCTCGAGCGCGAGCGCGAGGTCGCGGACGCCCCAGGCGCGCAGCCGTTGCAGGTCCAAGGCGGCACCGTGCGCTTCGAGGATGTCGGCTTCGCCTACGACCCGGCGCGGCCCATCCTGAAGGACCTGAGCTTCGAGGTGCCGGCGGGCAAGACCGTGGCGGTGGTGGGCGCGAGCGGCGCGGGCAAGAGCACGCTGGCCCGGCTCGTCTACCGCTTCTACGACGTGCAATCGGGCCGCATCACCATCGACGGGCAGGACATCCGCGAGGTCACCCAGGAAAGCCTGCGCCGGGCCATCGGCATCGTCCCGCAGGACACGGTGCTCTTCAACGACACGGTGGAGTACAACATCGCCTACGGCCGTGCCGGCGCCTCGCACGAAGAGGTGGTGGCGGCGGCCCGGGCGGCCCACATCCACGACTTCATCGCGGCCCAGCCACAGGGCTACGAGACGGTGGTGGGCGAGCGGGGCCTGAAGCTCTCCGGCGGCGAGAAGCAGCGGGTGGCCATCGCCCGCACGCTGCTGAAGGACCCGCCCATCCTGATCTTCGACGAGGCGACCTCGGCCCTCGATTCGGCCAACGAGCGGGCGATCCAGGCCGAGCTGAAGAGCGCTTCGCGCGGCAAGACGACGCTGGTCATCGCCCACCGGCTCTCCACTGTGGTGGACGCGCACGAGATCCTGGTGATGGAGGCCGGCCGCATCGTCGAGCGCGGCCCGCATGCGGCCTTGCTCATGCAGGGCGGCCGCTATGCCCGCATGTGGCAGCTGCAGCATTCACAACAAGAGACCCGGCAGGAGACGCGAGCGGATGGACACCAAGTGGCTTGAGGATTTCGTCAGCCTGGCCGAGACGCGCAGCTTCTCCCGTTCGGCCCAGCTCCGCCACGTCACCCAGCCGGCGTTCTCGCGCCGCATCCAGGCCCTGGAGGCCTGGGCGGGGCTGGACCTGGTCGATCGGTCGTCCTACCCCACTCGCCTGACGCCGGCCGGCGAGACCTTTCACGCCCAGGCGCTGGAGATCCTGGGCAACCTGCAGACGACCCGCAACATGATGCGCAGCCACCAGGTGAGCGGGCAGGACATGGTCGAGTTCGCGGTGCCGCACACGCTCGCCTTCACCTTCTTTCCCCACTGGCTGATGGACCTGCGCAAGCGGCTGCCGAGCCTGAAGAGCCGGCTGATCGCGCTGAACGTCCACGACGCGGTGATGCGCCTGACCGAAGGCAGCTGCGACCTGCTCATTTCCTACCACCACCCGAGCCAGCCGCTGCAGCTGAGCCCGGACCGCTACGAGATGCTGAGCCTGGGCACCGAGACGATCGCGCCCTACGCCAAGGCCGGCCCCGACGGACAACCCCAGGTGCGGCTGCCGGGCCGCGCGGGGGCACCGGTGCCTTTCCTCAGCTATGCCTCCGGCGCCTACATGGGGCGGCTGGTGGAGCAGATCATCAAGCACGCGCCGGTGCCGCCCGTCCTGGACCCGGTCTACGAGACCGACATGGCCGAGGGCCTCAAGGCGATGGCGCTGGAGGGCCATGGGCTGGCCTTCCTGCCGGCGAGCTCGGTTCGCAAGGAGCTCAAGGGCCGCCGCCTGGTGGCGGCAGGCTCGTCCGACTACGAGCTGACGATGGAGGTGCGCATCTACCGCGAGCGGCCCGAGGTGGCCCGCCACGCCAAGGCGGGTGCGCAGGAGCTCTGGGGCTTCCTGCAGTCGCGGCGCTGATCCCGGCCGCGCCTCATGGTGTAAACCCTCAGGGGTCATGCAAGGCATGCATGACCCCTCAGGCAATCGGCATTGGCCGGTCGGCGGCGGGAGCCGCTACAGTCCGCGCCCAGCGTGGCGGCCCGCCTCCTGCCAGGCGGGCTGGACGACCGTACGGGCTTGCACGTAGTCCCGGCCGAGTCGATTGACGTTACACCTGAACCTCGTTTGTCCCTTCAAGGAGCACGCATGAAGAAGTCCCTGTTCGCGGTCGCCGTCGCCCTGGCCGCCGTGGGTCCGGCCCACGCCCAGGCCAACGACACCCTGGCCAAGATCAAGGCCGCGGGCAAGGTGGTGATCGGCACCCGCGACTCGTCCGCCCCGCTGGCCTACACCACCGGCGACGGCAAGTACACCGGCTACCACGTCGAGATCTGCAACCGCATCGTCGACGCCATCAAGGCCGACCTGAAGCTGCCCAACCTCGGCACCGAGTACACGCTGGTCACCTCGCAGAACCGCATCCCGCTGGTCGTCAACGGCACGGTGGATCTCGAGTGCGGCTCGACCACCAACAACAAGGCCCGCCAGCAGCAGGTGGCCTTCGCGCCGACGACCTACGTGACCAACGTGCGCATCGCGGTCAAGACCAGCTCCGGCATCACCTCCATCGCCCAGCTCAATGGCAAGAAGGTCGCCACCACCACCGGCACCACCTCGGTGCAGCTGCTGCGCAAGCACGAGCGCGCCAACGGCGTGAACTTCGAGGAGGTGTTCGGCAAGGACCACGCCGACAGCTTCCTGCTGCTCGACACCGGCCGCGCCGATGCCTTCGTGATGGACGACAACATCCTGGCGGGCAACATCGTCAACGCCAAGAACCCGGCCGAGTTCAAGATCGTCGGCGAGACGCTGTCGGAAGAGCCGATCGCGATCATGTACCGCAAGGACGATCCGAACTTCAAGAAGGTCGTCGACGACGCGGTCAAGGCGATGATGAAGAGCGGCGAGATCGAGAAGATCTACAACAAGTGGTTCACCGGCCCGATCCCGCCCCGAAACGTGTCGGTCAACATGCCGATGACGGCTTCGCTGAAGAACGCCATCGCCAACCCGAACGACAAGCCGGCGGAAGACTACGCCAAGAAGTAAGCCAGCCCACCGGAGCGCCCACCCGGTCCCCCGGGTGGGCGTTTTCTTTCAGGCTGCCGCCGATTGACAGCCCCCGGGCCAGCGATGTCCACTGGGCGCCGCGCCGGCGCCGGGCGGCACGGATCTGGCTAGAGAAGACATGAGTGGAGACGTCCGGGCGAGGGGCCGGGCGGGAGAGAGCGCATGACGTCATACCAATGGGATTGGCAGGTCTTCCTGCAGGACACCGGGGGCGGCGAGACCTACCTCGACTGGCTCCTGTCTGCCTGGGGCTGGACGCTGACCGTGTCGGCTTTGGCCTGGCTCGTGGCCCTGGTCGTCGGCTCGTTGGTCGGCGTGCTGCGCACCGTGCCGAACAAGGGCCTGCAACTGGTGGGCAATGCGTGGGTGGAGCTGTTCCGCAACATTCCGGTGCTGGTCCAGGTCTTCATCTGGTACCACGTGATCCCGGCCATGGTGCCGTCGCTCAAGAGCGTGCCCTCGTTCGTCCTCGTGGTGTGCGCGCTCGGCTTCTTCACCTCGGCCCGCGTGGCCGAGCAGGTCCGTGCCGGCATCCAGAGCCTGCCCCGGGGCCAGATGATGGCCGGCTCGGCCATGGGCCTGACGGTGCCGCAGACCTATCGCTACGTGGTCCTGCCGATGGCCTTCCGCATCATCCTGCCGCCGCTGACCAGCGAGGCGATGAACATCATCAAGAACTCGTCGGTGGCCTTTGCGGTCTCGATCGCCGAGATGATCCAGTTCGCGATGCAGGCGCAGGAGGAGACCTCGCGCGGCATCGAGATCTACTTTGCCGTCACCACGCTCTACATCGTCTCGGCCTTCGCGGTGAATCGCATCATGGCCTTCATCGAGCACCGCGTGCGCGTGCCCGGCACGGTCGGAGCGGCGAAATGAGCGCCGCTGGGCCGCTCCCGAGGCGCTCGCTCCCCCTTGGGGGGACCGGCGCGCAGCGTCGCAGGGGGCAAGAATGA
Source organism: uncultured Ideonella sp. (assembly GCA_946479475.1). The sequence goes on from CAMLGG010000046.1 coordinate 10,972, forward strand.
GCAACTTCGACTTCTCCGTCTTCAGCTTCGACCTGCTCAAGGGCTTCGTGCTCTCGGGGCTGGCCTTCAGCGTGCAACTGACCCTGATCGCGATGGTGGGCGGCATCCTGCTCGGGACGCTGCTGGCGCTGATGCGCCTTTCAGGCTCCAAGGTGCTCGAGATCCCGGCGCGCATCTACGTCGACGGGCTGCGCTCCATCCCGCTGGTGATGGTGATCCTGTGGGTCTACCTGCTGATCCCGCTGTTCCTCGGCAAGCCGATCGGCAAGGAGATCTCCGCCATCGTGACCTTCACGATCTTCGAGGCCGCCTACTACTCCGAGATCATGCGGGCCGGCATCCAGTCGATCTCGCGCGGCCAGGTCTTCGCCGGCCAGGCCATGGGCCTGAGCTACGCGCAGAACATGCGCTACGTGATCCTGCCGCAAGCCTTCCGCAACATGCTGCCGGTGCTGCTGACGCAGACCATCGTGCTGTTCCAGGACACCTCGCTGGTCTACGCGATCGGCGCCTACGACCTGCTGCACGGCTTCGAGACGCTCGGCAAGAATTACGGCCGCCCGGTCGAGACCTACCTCGCGGCCGCCGTCACCTATTTCGTCATCTGCTTCACGCTGTCGACCGTGGTCAAGCGGCTGCAGAAGAAGATCGCCATCATTCGCTGAACAAGAGGCCCGCCATGCCCTCGATGATCGACATCAAGAACGTTTCCAAGTGGTACGGCAGCTTCCAGGTGCTGACCGACTGCACGACCTCCATCCAGAAGGGCGAGGTCGTCGTGGTCTGCGGCCCCTCCGGGTCGGGCAAGTCCACGCTCATCAAGACTGTCAATGCGCTCGAGCCCTTCCAGAAGGGCGACATCGTGGTCGACGGCGTGTCGGTGGCCGACCCGAAGACCAACCTGCCCAAGCTGCGCAGCCGCGTCGGCATGGTGTTCCAGCACTTCGAGCTGTTCCCGCATCTTTCCGTGACCGAGAACCTCACGCTGGCCCAGGTGAAGGTGCTGGGGCGCAACCTCGACGACGCGAAGGCCCGCGGCCTGAAGATGCTGGACCGCGTCGGCCTGATGGCCCACAAGGACAAGTTCCCCGGCCAGCTTTCGGGCGGTCAGCAGCAGCGCGTGGCCATCGCCCGCGCCCTGTCCATGGACCCGATCGTGATGCTGTTCGACGAGCCGACCTCGGCGCTCGACCCCGAGATGGTGGGCGAGGTGCTCGACGTGATGGTGCAGCTCGCCAACGAGGGCATGACCATGATGTGCGTGACCCACGAGATGGGCTTCGCCAGGAAGGTCAGCCACCGCGTCATCTTCATGGACGCGGGCAGGATCATCGAGGACTGCAAGAAGGACGAGTTCTTCGGCAACCCCGATGCGCGCTCACCGCGCGCCAAGGAGTTCCTGTCGAAGATCCTCCAGCACTGACCTTCAGCCGACCGTCGCCCGGGAGGCCAGCCAGTCGCCGAAGGCAGCGGCGGCGAGGGGGCGGCTGATCAGGTAGCCCTGGATCACGTCGCAGCCCATGGCAGCCAGCGCCGCGCGCTGGCGCTCGGTCTCGACGCCTTCGGCGGTGACGGTCAGCTTCAGGCCGTGCGCGAGCTGCACGACGGCGCGGACTATCGCCTCGGCGCTCGCATCGCCCGGCAGGCCCGCGACGAAGGAGTGGTCGATCTTGATGCGGTCGACGGCGAGCTCGCGCAGGTGGGCGAGCGAGGAATGGCCCGTGCCGAAATCGTCGATGGCGATGCGTACGCCCAGCCGCCTCAGGCGCGCGAGGGCCTTCTGCACGCCTTCGATGTCGTCCATCAGCACGCGCTCGGTCAGGTCGAGCTCCAGCCAGTCGCCGGGCACGCCTTCTTCCCGCAGCAGGGCCGCGACGTCGCCGACGAACTCTTCGGCATGGAACTCCAGCGCCGACATGTTCACCGTCACCGGCATGGCCGGCAGCCCGTGGCGCTCCCGCCATGCCTTGGCCGCGCGAAGCGCCTGGCGCATCGACCAGCGCCCGATACGCTGCATCAGCCGCCGCTGCTCGGCCACGGGCACGAAATCCTCCGGCCCCAGCAGGCCGCGCTCGGGGTGGTGCCAGCGGATCAGGGCCTCGGCGCCGACGCAGGCCCCGTCGCTTGCCCGCACCAGCGGCTGGTAGAGCAGCTCGAACTCGCCGCGCTCCAGCGCATGGCCGAGCTGGATCTCCAGCAGCAGCGCCTCGTAGGCCATGTGCGCCATCGAGGCCTCGAAGAACTGGCAGTTGGCGCGGCCGCGCGACTTGGCGACATACATCGCCGTGTCGGCATGCTTGATCAGGGTGGCCGGCGTCTCCCCGTGGTCCGGATAGAGCGCGATGCCGATGGACGGCGTGACGGACAGCGACTGGCCTTCGACCTCCAGCGGCGCCTCGATGGCGCGAAGCAGCTTGTGGGCCACCTCCTCGGCATCTTCGCGCTGCTGGGCCGCTGGCAGCAGCACCATGAACTCGTCGCCGCCGAAGCGCGCCACCACGTCGGTGGCGCGCAGGCAATCGGTGATGCGCACGGCGACCGTGCGCAGCAGCGTGTCGCCGACCAGGTGGCCCAGCGAGTCGTTGACCCGCTTGAAATGGTCGAGGTCGACGAACAGCAGGGCAAGGCGGCCCTCGGTGCCGCGCGCGGCTTCCATCAGGTGGTCTATGCGCTCCATGAACGCGCCGCGGTTCAGCAGGCCGGTCAGCACGTCGTGGTGCGCCAGGTGGTGGATGCGCTCCTGCGCGGCGTGCCGGTCGCGCATGTCGCGCACGATGGTCATGCGGTAGCGCTCGCCGTTTCGCACCATCGTGCGCACGATGAACTCCACGGGAATGGGCGTGCCGTCCTTGTGCAGGATGGCGAGCTCGTAGGTCGTCTCCTGGCCCGCGCTCATCACGCCGAGCACGCGAGCCACGTGCTCGGGCGCGATGAAGCTGAGCACGTGTCGGCCGAGCATCTCCTGCAGGGTGTAGCCGGTGAGGGCGCAGATGGGCGGGTTGGCGTCGGTCACCAGCCCGTCCTTGTGGAAGACGATGCCCTCGGCGCTGGCCTGCATGAACTTGCCCAGGCGCTCTTCCGACTCGCGCACCGCGGCTTCGGCCAGGCGATGCTTGGTGATGTCGCTGATGAGCACGAAGCAGGACTGTGGCGTCCCGTCCGGGTTCAGGTGGGGCAGCAGGTTCACCTCGAGCCAGCGCGGCTGGCCCTGGCTGTCGAACACCCGCCGCTCGTACATCACGGCCTCGCGCTGCTCGAGCACGTGGTCGACCTGGGGCGCGATCTCGCGCGCGGCCGACTCGCCTATCACCTCGGCGAAGGTGCGGCCGACGATGGAGCGCTCGTCGCAGCCGAAGGTGCGCGCGTACTGCTTGTTGGCGAACAGGCAGCGGCGGGTCGCGGCGTCGTAGCAGGCGATGAGCGCCGGCACGTTGTCGGCCAGGAGGCGGAACTGGTCGGCGCTGAAATCTTCCGGGGGCAGGGCCGGGGATTCGGACATTGCTGCTTTTCGTGGGTCGAACGTCCTGGGGCGGGGCTGCTGCACGGGCCCCTGGACGATCATATGCCCGCGGTGCGGCGCGGCGCAAAGCCGCCCTGCCGGCTCAAGGCCGGGCCCGTGCGGCGGCTTCGGTGTCCAGCATGCCCCAGAAGCGCGTCACCCGGCCATCGCGGACCTGCCAGACGTGCACCCATTCACACTCGAACACGCCGCCGCCCGGCAGCGCCTGCGTTCGCTCCCAGCCGAGGACGGTGACGTGGCCGGGCCCCTCGAGGAACTCGCGCGGTTCGAAGGCCTGGATGCCGTCGGCCTGGGCCACCGACTGGAACCACTCCGCCACCTGGCCGTGCCCCTTGGCGGTGCCGGTGTAGGGTGCGCGGCTGTCGCCGGCGAACTGCCAGCGGATGTCCGGCGCGAGCAGGGCCAGCAGGCCCGGGATGTCGCCGCGACCGAAGGCGGCGTAGGCGTTCTGGACGAGGTCGAGGGGCGTGCTCATGAGGGTCTCCTTCCGGTGGATCCGGCATCGGGGAGTACGCCGCGCGCGCCCGTGCGGATGCACGGCGGCTGCGACAATCCGCCCATGCCTTCCTCCGCAGTACCCGCCACCCTCACGCTGACCCGCCCCGACGACTGGCACCTGCACGTGCGCGACGGCGCGGCGCTGGCCAGCGTGCTGCCCTGGACCGCGCGCCAGTTCGGCCGCGCGATCATCATGCCCAACCTGCGCCCGCCGGTGACCACCACAGCGCAGGCGCTGGCCTACCGCGAGCGCATCCTCGCGGCCCGTCCCGAGGCCGGCCAGCCCGGCGCCGACTTCGAGCCCCTGATGACGCTGTACCTGACCGACCTGACGCCGCCGGATGAGATCCGGCGCGCGAAGGAGGCCGGCATCGTCGCCCTCAAGCTCTACCCCGCCGGCGCCACGACGAACAGCGACGCGGGCGTGACCGACATCCGCAAGACCTACGCCACGCTGGAGGCGATGCAGCGCGAGGGCCTGCTGCTGCTCGTGCACGGCGAGGTCACGGATCCGGCCATCGACGTGTTCGACCGCGAGGCGGTCTTCATCGACCGCGTGATGAAGCCGCTGCGCCGCGACTTCCCGGAGCTGAAGGTCGTCTTCGAGCACATCACCACCAGGGAAGCCGCGGAGTACGTGGCCCAAGCCGGCGCGCACACGGCCGCCACGGTCACCGCCCACCACCTGCTCTACAACCGCAACGCGATCTTCCAGGGCGGCCTGCGGCCTCACTACTACTGCCTGCCGGTCCTCAAGCGCGAGGTGCATCGCCAGGCGCTCGTGGCGGCCGTCGCCTCCGGCTCCGATCGCTTCTTCCTGGGCACCGATTCGGCGCCGCATGCGGCGGTGATGAAGGAGGCCTCGGTGTGCGGCGCGGGTTGCTTCACCGCGCCCTCGGCGCTGGAGCTCTACGCCGAGGCCTTCGAGGCGGCCGGGGCGCTGGACAAGCTGGAAGCCTTCGCCAGCCACCACGGCCCGGCCTTCTACGGCCTGCCGCGCAACACGGGCACCGTGACCCTCGAGCGAGAGCCGTGGACCCTGCCGGAGTCCATGCCCTTCGCCGAGGAGGCGAGCATCAAGCCGTTGCGAGGCGGGGAGACCCTGGCCTGGCGCCAGTGCAACGCTGTGTAAAGGCCCGCGCGGGCGGTCCACGCGGGCGCCGGGCGAGGCGTTGGTCGGTCATCGCCACATACCCCACGAGGGATGCTCCGATGAAGAAGTACCGACGCCCCCTGATGGCGCTCACCGCCGCCCTGGTGGTCAGCAGCATGGTTTCCGCCTGCGTGGTGGTCCCCGCCCGCGGCTACTACCGCTACAAGTACCGTTACTACGGCCAGGTCACCCCGACCCAGGTCGCCCCGCAGGCCGGCGCCACCGCACAGGGCTGACGCGCGCTGCCGGCGCCGCCCGCGCCGGCATGGGACAATGCGCATCGTGAAGCAGGCCAGACCGCCGCTGGTGCGAGCGCCGAAAGGCGGCACTGGAGGAAGGTCCGGACTGCAAAGAGCAGCGTAGCGGGTAACGCCCGTCCACCGCGAGGTGCGGATCAGAGCCACAGAGACGAGTCCTGCCGGGGCTTCCGACGTGGGTGTTCTATGAGGGCCCGGCTCCTGCCGGCCGCCAGCGGGCTTCAGCCCGCTGGCTCGGGCGCAAGCCCGAACCGAGTAGCCACCCCTGCCGGGGCTCGGCCCCGGCAGGGGTGAAACGCGGCAATCTCTACGCGCAGCAACACCAAATAGGCCGGCTTTGACGCGGCTCGCCGAGCCGGCGGGTAGGTGGCATCGAGCCAGGCGGGCAACCGCCCGGCCCAGAGGAATGGCGGTCACGGCCTTCGCTTCGCAAGAGGCGATTGCCGCACAGAATCCGGCCTACCGGCCTGCTTCACACTTTTCTTTCGTCCACGGGCTGGATGGCTCATGGGGTGGCACCGCTGAACGCGTGACCACCTACACTCGCGGCTTCGCCGATGAACCCCGAAGCCTCCCAAGTCTGGCGCGGTCCGCGCTGGTTGCTCGCCGCGCTGCTGGCATGCCTGGGCATGCTGGGGCCGTTCTCCATCGACACCTACCTGCCGGCCTTCACCGGCATCGCGGACTCGCTCGGCGCCACGCCGGTCCAGATGCAGCAGACGCTGTCGGCGTACCTGCTCGGCTTCGCGATCATGAACCTGTTCCACGGTGCGCTGGCCGACAGTTTCGGCCGCCGGCCGATCGTGCTGGGCGGCGTCGCGCTGTTCACGCTGGCCTCGGTCGGCTGCGCGCTCAGCCAGACCATAGGCGCGCTGGTGTTCTTCCGTGCCGTGCAGGGCATGTCGGCGGGTGCCGGCATGGTCGTTTCGCGCGCCATCATCCGCGACCTGTTCCCGCCCTCCGAGGCACAGCGGGTGATGTCGCAGGTCACGATCTACTTCGGCGTGGCGCCGGCCATCGCGCCCATCGTCGGCGGCTTCCTGTTCGTGCACATCGGCTGGCACTCGATCTTCTGGTTCCTGGTCGGCGTGGGCGTGCTGCTGTGGACGACCATGTGGCGCATGCTGCCCGAGACGCTGCATCCGAGCCAGGTCCAGCCCTTCGGCGTGCTGAACCTGCTGCGCGGCTACTGGCAGATGGCCTCCAGCCCCAAGTTCATCGCCCTGGCCTTCGCCTCGGGCGTGCCCTTCAACGGCATGTTCCTCTACGTGCTGTCGGCGCCCGTCTTCCTGGGCGACCTGCTGGGCCTGGGGCCGACCGAGTTCTTCTGGTTCTTCCTCTCGACCATCAGCGGGATCATGGGCGGTGCCTGGTGGTCGGGCCGGCTGGCGGGCCGGCTGCCGCCGCAGCGCCAGATCCGTCGGGGCTTCCGCATCATGGGCGCGGTTTCGCTGGTCAACGTCGCGCTGAACTTCGTGCTGCCGCCGCACCCCGCCTGGGCGATCCCGCTGATCGCGCTGTTCGCCTTCGGCTGGGCGCTGATGGTGCCTGTGGTGACGCTGCTGGTGCTGGACCAGGCGCCTGACCGGCGCGGCATGGCCTCCTCGCTGCAGGCCTGCATCGGCAGCGTGGCCAACGCGCTGGTGGCCGGCGCCATCGCGCCGCTGGTGATGCATTCGACGCGCAGCCTCGCCCTGGCGTCGCTGCTGATGATGGGCATAGGCGTGGTCGCCTGGGCCTGGGTCAAGCCGCGCCTCGCGCTGGGGCAGGAGGGCCATCGATGAAGCGCATCACGCTGCCTTGCGGCGAACAGGTGCCGGCGCTGGGCCAAGGCACATGGAACATGGGCGACGACCGCTCGCGCCGCAAGGAGGAGCTCGCGACGCTCCAACGTGGCATCGATCTCGGGCTGACGCTGATCGACACGGCCGAGATGTACGGCGAAGGCGCGTCCGAAGAGCTGGTGGGCGAGGCGATCCGCGGCCGGCGCAACGAGGTCTTCGTCGTGACCAAGGTCTACCCGCACAACGCCTCGCGCCGCGCGATGCCGGTGGCCTGCGCGAACAGCCTGCGCCGCCTGGGCATCAAGACCATCGACCTGTACCTCCTGCACTGGTCGGGCAGCGTGCCGATCGAGGAGACGGTGCAGGCCTTCGAGGCGCTGCAGCGCGAGGGCAAGATCCGCCACTGGGGCGTGAGCAACCTGGACACCGGCGAGATGAAGGAGCTCTGGGAACAAACGGGCGGCCAGGCCGTGCAGGTCGACCAGGTGCTCTACAACCTGACCCGCCGCGGCGTGGAGTGGGACCTGCTGCCCTGGCTGCGCGAGCGCCGCATCCCCGCCATGGCCTACTCGCCCGTCGAGCAGGGCCGGTTGCTGAAGCAACCGGGCCTGAGGGCCTTCGCGAAGGAGCACGGCATGACGCCTTCGCAGGCCGCGCTGGGCTGGCTGCTGGCGCAGGAGGGCGTGATCGCCATCCCCAAGACGGGCCACCGGGCGCGCCTGGAAGAGAACGCCGCCGCCGCGCAGATGCCGCTCTCGCCGGCCCAGTTGCAGCAGCTCGACGGCCTGTTCGAGCCGCCCGACGGGCCGGCGCCGCTCGAGATGCTCTGAGGCCGCGCCGGCCTCAAGTACGCGGCCGCGCCGCCGAAATCCGGGCGATGCCCCGGTGCCACATCCCGGGGCGCCGGAGTCCTCATGCCCCTCGACCTGCCCTTCCGCCCCGTGCCCGCTGCGCGCCGTGCCGCGCCGTCCCTGCGCCGATGCGCCTGGACCGTCCTGGCCCTCGCCCTGGCCGGCGCGTGGAGCCCGCCTTCGGATGCGGCCGAGGCGGAGCGCAGGAGCGAAGCGCGGGCAGCGGCGGCGAATCCGCGCGCCGCGGCCGAGGATCCGATGGATGCGCTGCGCCAGAAGCTGGCCGAGCGGCTGGGGGCGCAGAAGCCCGATGCGCGCACCGGCGACGTGATGCGCGTGGACAACCGCAGCGCCGTGGCAACCCCGCCAGCGCCCGCGCCCGGCTTGCCATCGAGGACCGCGACGGTGGCCACCAGCGCGCCGGCCGCGCCACCCGCGCCCAAACGCGTGGAAGCGTCGTCGCATCCGGTCGCCCACCTCCCTGCGGACGGCCATTGGGACTACGAGGGCGAGGCGGGGCCCGAGGCCTGGGGCCGCCTGAAGCCCGAGTACGCCAAGTGCTCCACCGGCGAGCGCCAGAGCCCGATCGACATCCGCGGCGGCATCGCCGTGCAGCTGGAGCCCATCCAGTTCGACTACCGGACGACCGGCTTCTCGGTGATCGACAACGGCCACACGGTGCAGGTGAACCTGCCCGCCGGCAATGCCATCACGGTGCTGGGCCGCCGGTTCGAGCTGCTGCAGTTCCACTTCCACAAGCCTTCGGAAGAGCGCATCAACGGGCGGCAGTACGACATGGTCGTCCACCTGGTGCACAAGGATGCCGAGGGCAGGCTCGCGGTGGTGGCCGTGCTGCTCGACCGCGGCGTGGCGCAACCGGTGATCCAGGCGGTCTGGAATGCGCTGCCGCTGGAGAAGAACGAGGCCCAGGCAGCGCCCGGCCCCATCGACCTGAACAAGCTGCTGCCGGAGGACCGGCGCTACTACACCTACATGGGTTCGCTCACCACGCCGCCTTGCAGCGAGGGCGTGCTTTGGATGGTGATGAAGACGCCGGTGCCGGTGTCGCCGGAGCAGGTCGACATCTTTGCCCACCTCTATCCGATGAACGCCCGGCCGGTGCAGCGCGTGGCCGGGCGGCTGATCAAGGAATCGGACTGAGTTTGACGCCCGTCAATCGAGTCTTACGACATTCTTAAGGGGACCTGCGGGAGCCCTACAGTCAGGAGCCGGGGGTACCGATGAGATCTGAGCAAGTTCGCGCACCCTCAGCAGCCCCGCCATGCGTCACACCGGCCCCACGATAGACAGCGAGTTCGACTATCCCGAAGACCAGACGCTGGTCTCCATCACCGACCTGAAGGGCCGGATCGTCTACTGCAACCCCGCCTTCGTGGCCGTCAGCGGCTACGCAGAGGACGAGCTGCTGGGCCAGCCGCACAACCTGATCCGCCACCCGGACATGCCGGCAGAGGCGTTCCGCGACCTGTGGGAGACGATCCAGGCCGGACGGCCGTGGTCGGCCGCGGTGAAGAACCGCCGCAAGGATGGCAGCCACTACTGGGTGATGGCCAACGTCACGCCCGTCATCGAGGGCGACGCGCCGGTGGGGTACATGTCGGTCCGCGTCCATCCGACGCGCGAGCAGGTGCGCGCAGCCGAGGCGCTTTATGCCAGGCTGCGCGAAGCCTCGCCCGGAATCCGTCTGCGCGCGGGCCGAGTGGAGCGCAAGGGCTGGAAGGGACGCTTCGATGCCTTGAGCCGCCCGACGCCCGCTGCGCGCCTGGCAGCGATCGCCGTGGCGCCCGCCGCGCTGGCTTTCGCCGCCGCCTCCTGGGCCGGCGGCGACACGGAAAGGACCCTGGCCGCAGCCGTGCCGGCCGCGCTGGCCACGGCCTGGGCGTGGTGGCGCCTGCAGGCGCTGGCTCTGAAGCCGCTTCGGATGGCCCTGGATGCCTGCAACCGCATGGCCGCCGGCGACCTGCGGCAGCGCCTGGACGCCAGCCGCCCGGGCCTGCAGGGCGAACTCGCGTTGGCCTTCAACCAGCTCAACGTGAACCTGCTTTCGGTGGTCGGCGACGCGCGCCAGGAGGTCGAACGCATGCGCGCGGCCACGCACGAGATCGCCGCCGGCAACCGTGACCTTTCGGCGCGCACCGAATCCCAGGCGGCGAGCCTGGAGGAGACGGCCTCGTCGATGGAGCAGATCACCGCCACCGTGCGCCAGAGCGCCGAGTCCGCCCGGAAGGCGGCTGAGCTCGCCGCCGATGCCGACGCCGTCACCCAGGCCGGCAGCGGGGCGGTGCAGACGCTCTCGTCGACCATGGACCAGATCAGCACCTCTTCGCAGCGCATCGGCGAGATCATCGGCGTGATCGAAGGCATCGCGATGCAGACCGGCCTGTTGTCGCTCAACGCGGCGGTGGAGGCCGCGCGGGCCGGCGAACACGGCCGCGGCTTCGCGGTGGTGGCCGCCGAAGTGCGCGCACTGGCCCAGCGCACGACCGGCGCGGCCAAGGAGGTGCGCTCGCTCATCGAGGCCTCCGGCGAGAACGTGCAGGCCGGCTCGCGCCAGGCCGGGCAGGCCTGCCGGGCCATCGAGCGCGTGCTCGGCTCCGTGCAGCAGGTGACCCAGCTCATCCAGGGCATCAGCAGCGGTGCCCAGGAACAGCTGGCCGGCATCTCGCAGGTGAACGCGGCGGTGGGCCAGATCGACGCGATCACCCAGCAGAACGCATCGCTGGTGGCGCAGGTGGCCGAGTCGGCCGTCGGCTTGCAGGACCGCGCCGAGACGGTCTCGGCCGCGGTGCGGGTGTTCAAGCTCGGCCGCGCGGACGACGCGGAGATCGTCGGCGCCGACGCAGTGGCCCTGCGCCGCGCCGCGCGCGACCGCCTGGGACGCTGAGCCGGCGAAGGCTCAGCTCGCGCTGCGACCCTTGGCGGCCTGCTTGGCGGCCTTCGCAGCCTGCTTTTCGGGGGTGATCGCCTTGGCGGGCTTCGCGGGCCTGGGGGCCTTGGCCGGCTTGTCGGCGCGCGCCGCCTTCTGAGGCTTGGCGGCCACCCGCGCAGCGCGGGCCGCGGCCCGGTCGGGCCTGGCCGCGGGCGCTGCCGCGCCATTGGCGCCGGCCTTGGCTTTCGGGGCGGTCTTGTCCTTGACGTGCCGCTTGACCTTGTCGCCCTCGGCCTCGTCTTCGCCTTCCTTCGGCGGGCGGCCGGTCTTGAGGTTGGGTACGGCCGCCAGCGCGGCGAGGAAGGCCGCATCCGACAGGCCCTTGAGCAGCTCGATGCCGGCCCGCAGGATCTCGCTCTTCTTGGCGGGCTGCGTCAACCGCGTGGCGCGCTGCTTGAGCTCGTTGAGCACGGCGTACTCGGCCTTGGGGATGGTGAAGCTGTCGCGCACCAGCTTGTTCTTCGGTGCGTCGGACTTCTCCGCGTCGTTGGCGGCGGTGGTCTCGGCCATGTCGATGGCTCCTTTGAAACGATATATACGGTTTATATCGTTTTGAAGCGCCTCACGCAATCCCCGGTGCCCCGGGCCGACACTGCGCGCAGGCTCGTCTTGCCCAGGCCGGACGCGCACCTGTACGCTGCGGGCCTGCCTCGGACACGCCTTCATGCCCTTCGAGCCACGCCTTGATGCCGATCCGCTGGACCAGCTCAGCCTGCAGGGCGAGTTGCGACACGCCATCGAACGCGGCGAACTCTCGCTGCACTACCAGCCCAAGGTCGCTGTCGAGCGCCGGCGCATCCGCGGCGTGCAGGCGCTGCCCCGCTGGCAGCATCCGGTGCGTGGTCCGATCGCCCTCGCGGTGTTCGTCCCGCTGGCGGAGCGCTTCGGGCTCGCCGGCGCGCTCGGCCAGTGGATCCTCCAGGAAGCCTGCCGACAGATGCGGGAGTGGATCGACCGGGGAGTGAGCATTGGCGTGGCGATCCCGCTTTCGGCGCAACAGCTGCGCGAGGACGATCTCGCCGAACGCATCGGCCGGGAGCTCGAGCGCCACGGCCTGGATCCTGCCCAGCTGCTGTGCGAGGTGCCGGAGTCGGTCGCGATGGAGGGGAGCGAAGCCGGCCGGCGGGCCTTCGAAGGCCTGGCACGGATCGGCGTCTTGCTCTCCATCGTGGACTTCGGCCGCGGGTTCTCGAGCCTGGGTGGGCTGCGCCGGCTGTCCGCGCGCGAGGTCAAGATCGACCAGGGCTTCGTGCGGCAGCTCGAGCGCAGCGCCGATGCCCGTGCGATCGTCGATGGCGCGGTGCGCCTGGCCCATGCGCTCGGCCTGGGCGTCGTGGCCGAGGGCGTCGAGACCCAGGGCGAATGCGACGTCCTCGCCGGCTTCGGCTGCGACGAGCTGCAGGGCCCGCTGCTCGCGCCCGCGATGCCGCCGGCGGAGCTGCTGCGCCGGCTGCTCCTGGCCGGCACGGGCGCCTGAACGGCGATCCGTCAAGCGGCGGGCACGGCGGATCGGCACGCCGAGCGTGCGTTGACCGCGATCAACGGCCGCGGGAAGCATCGGCCTATCGTGGGGCCACACCTTCACGGGCCGCCGTCGGCCGATCGCGATGAAGCTCACCTTCCTCGGTGGAACCGGCACCGTCACCGGATCGAAATACCTGCTCGAGCACGATGGCCGCCGGCTGCTCGTCGACTGCGGGCTGTTCCAGGGCCTGAAGCAGCTGCGACTGCGCAACTGGGACAACTTCCCCGTGTTGCCCTCGTCCATCGACGCGGTGGTGCTGACGCACGCCCACCTCGACCACAGCGGCTACGTGCCTCGCCTGGTGCGCCAGGGCTTTCGCGGGCGCGTGTACGCCACCGCAGGGACACGGGCGCTCTGCGGCCTGCTGCTGGCGGATTCCGGCCGCCTGCTGGAGGAGGAAGCGGACTACGCCAACCGGCATGGTTTCTCCAAGCACCAGCCCGCGCTGCCGCTCTACACCGAGCAGGCGGCGCGCGAGGCGATGGAGCACTTCACCACCCGCGACTACGACCGTGGCTTCGAGCCGCTGCCGGGCCTGCGGGTGCTCTACCGCCGGGCCGGGCACCTGCTCGGCGCCGCCAGCGTGCGCATCGAGTGGGATGGCCGCTCGCTGCTGTTCTCGGGCGACCTGGGCCGCGGCAACGACCTGCTGATGCGCCCGCCCGAGCTGCCCGAGGCGGCGGACTGGCTGGTGCTCGAATCGACCTACGGCGACCGGGCCCACGCGAGGACCGATCCGTTGACCGCGATCGCGGACGTGATCAACCGCACGGCCAGCCGCGGCGGGGTGCTCGTCATCCCGGCCTTCGCCGTGGGCCGCGCGCAGACGCTGATGTGGATCGTGGCCGAGCTGCGCAGGCAACGCCGCATCGCCGACGTGCCGGTCTACCTGAACAGCCCGATGGCGGCCGGCGCCACCGAGATCTACGTCGACCATGCCGGCGAGCACCGCCTCAGCGCGGCCGACTGCCAGGCGATGACGCGGGCCGCCCAGATCGTCAACACGGTCGATGAATCGAAGCGGCTCAACCTGCTGCACGAACCGGCCGTCATCATCTCGGCCAGCGGCATGGCCTCGGGCGGCCGGGTGCTGCACCACCTGAAGGCCTTCGCGCCCGATCCGAAGAACGGCATCCTGTTCGTCGGCTACCAGGCTGCGGGCACGCGCGGCGCATCGATGCTGGCCGGCGCGCCGAGCGTGAAGATCCACGGCGAACAGGTCCCGGTGCGGGCCGAGATCACCCACGTGGACGCGCTATCCGCGCATGCCGACCGCGACGAGTTGCTGGCCTGGGCCGGGGCGCTGCCCGCGCCGCCGCGGCGCGTGTTCATCACGCATGGCGAGCCGGTGGCGGCCGACGCGCTGAGGCAGGCCCTCGAAGAGCGTCACGGCTGGCCCTGCACGGTGCCCGAGTACCGCGACTCGTTCAGCCTATGAGCCTGGCTGTACCGCCCGCAGAGGCAACGGAGCTCATCTCGCAGGATGTGCTGCGCAGCGACCACCCGCTGAAGGCTCGCCGGGCCCGCATCGACACCTACCAGCAGCCGGTGGTCTACATGCGGCGCGATTGCGCGGTGTGCCGCGCCGAGGGCTTCGAGGCGCAGGCGCAGGTGGAGCTGGTGGCCAACGGCCGCGAGGTGCCCGCCTTGCTGCACCGGGTCGATGCCGACTGGCTGGGCCACGACGAAGCCGCGCTGTCCGATGCCGCCTGGAGCCTGCTTGGCCTGGCCGAGGGCGACGAGCTGCGCGTGCGGCATGCGACGCCGCTGGAGTCGCTTCGCTTCCTGCGCGCCAAGGTCTACGGGCGCAAGCTCGACTACCCGTCGATGCGCGCGCTGGTGGCCGACATCGGCGAGGGCCGGCTGTCCGACCTGCAGCTCGCGGCCTTCGTGACCGCCTGCGCCGGCGGCCGGCTGGACAGGGCCGAGGTCATCGCGTTGACGCGCGCGATGGTCGACGTCGGCGAGCGGCTGCACTGGCCGCGCACGCCGGTGATGGACAAGCACTGCGTCGGCGGCCTGCCCGGCAACCGGACGACGCTGATCGTGGTGCCCATCGTCACCGCCTGCGGCGTGACCATGCCCAAGACCTCCTCGCGCGCCATCACCTCGCCGGCCGGCACGGCCGACACCATG
>CAMLGG010000047.1 GCA_946479475.1 uncultured Ideonella sp.
TGTTGCGCACCACATGGTCGAGGTCTCGGTGTTTGTGGCCGTCGGCTTGGTTGGGGGGTTTGATGTCGTGTGGGTAGGCGAGCATGGGGGGCCTTATCTCGAACGGGTCCGTGCTGCACGGGCCCGCGCCGAGGGCTTCGGCGGCGTGGGGCTTTGATCCAGTCGGCACTGTAGCCGCACGGCATTGGCTAGGCTTGGCCCATGACGACGACTCTCTACGACCCGATCCAGATCGGCGACATCCGGCTGAACAGCCGCATAGTGATGGCGCCCCTGACCCGCAACCGTGCCGGCGCCGGCCAGGTGCCTACCGAGCTGATGGCGCAGTACTACCGCCAGCGCGCCAACCCCGAGACCGGTGCCGGCCTCATCGTCACCGAGGCCAGCCAGATCAGCCCCATGGGCCAGGGCTACCTCGACACGCCGGGCATCCATTCGCCCGAGCAGGTGGCCGGCTGGAGGCGGGTGACCGAAGCGGTGCACGCCGAAGGCGGCCGGATCGTGATCCAGCTCTGGCACGTGGGGCGCATCTCGCACACCTCGCTGCTGCCGGGCGGTGCCGCACCGGTGTCCTCGACCAGCCGCGCGGCCAAGACCCGCACCTTCATCCAGGGCGGCTTCTTTCCCGTCTCCGAACCGCGTGCGCTGCGCACCGATGAGATCCCCGCCCTGGTGGCCGACTACCGGCGCGCCGCGGGCCTGGCGATGCAGGCCGGCTTCGACGGCGTCGAGCTGCATGCGGCCAACGGCTACCTGATCGAGCAGTTCCTGCGCGACAGCATCAACGACCGGACGGACGAATACGGCGGCTCCATCGAGAACCGCACGCGGCTGATCACCGAGGTGCTGCAGGCCATCACCGCCGAGATCGGCGGCGGCCGCACCGGCGTGCGCCTTTCGCCGATCACTCCGAGCAACGATGCCGGCCAGGACAGCGACGCGCAGGCGCTGTACGGCCGGGCCGTCGAGCGCTTCGCGCCCTTCGGCCTGGCCTACGTGCACGTGGTCGAGGGGGCGACCGGGGGCGCACGCGACCTCGAGTCGCAAGGCGTCGCGCCGTTCGACTACGTCGCCCTGCGCCGCAGGTTCCCGGGGGCCTGGATGGTCAACAACGGCTACGACCGCGCGATGGCCGAGGCGACCGTCGCCGGCGGCCGCGCCGACCTGGTCGCCTTCGGCAAGCCCTTCATTGCCAATCCCGACCTGGGCCGCCGCCTGCGCGAAGGCGCCGAGCTGAACACGCCCGACGCCGCCACCTTCTACGGCGGCGGCGAACGCGGCTACACCGACTATCCGGCCCTGCTGGAGGCCTGAGCGTTCGGCGCGCCCGGCGCGGCGGGCAGTTCGAAGGACAGGCCGATCTGCGATCCGTAGACCGGGTAGCGCACCGTGCAGCGCCAGCCGCGCAGGCGCTGCGAGTCCCAGCCAGCCGCGGCGCAGGCGTGGGCGACCAGCTCGGTGTAACGCGGATAGCCGGGCAGGCGCAGGGCATCGAGTCCGCGGCCCAGGAAGTCGACCGACTCGACCATGTCGAGGCGGTCGGCGCGCCGGGCCTCGTCGTCGGGGTGGGCCACCCCTCGCACGACGGTGTCGTAGACCCTCAGCTCGGGCGTGACGCCGGGCCACACGTCGTCGTGCAGGAGGGCGTCGACCACGTAGCAGGCGGTGGGCGGTTCGGCCTGGCCGCCGACGCCGGAACTCGGCGAGCCGTCGTCCGCGCGCCAGGCGCGGTGCACCCCGGCCAGGCGCTGGGCGCAGATCAGGTCGGCGCCGCCGGGCACCGACTTGCCCAAGGGCAGGCCACGCACGGTGGTCTGCATCACGCTGTCGTGGATCACCGTCTCCGCGTCCTGCTCGCCGAGCGTGGAGAAGCCCGGCACGATGAGCTCCGGCCAGGCCGAGGCCGGGGTGCCGTCGAGGCGGCTGATGCTGATGTCGCGCCTGGCCTGCACGAGCGTGTAGCCGAAAAGGTGGAGCACCCCCGAAGGGCGGGTGCGCCGGCAGCCGAGGACGCCGTCGATGCCCACGCATTCGTAGCGGTCCGGTTCCGAAGAGGGATGGAGGATGCCGGTGTTGAAGACGAGGTCCGCCTGCACGCCTCGCAGGGCGCTCATGGCCTTGAAGGCGGCCGCCTTGTGGCGCAGCTCGAAGCTCGATCGCGATTCGCGCACCCAGTCGCTCAGCATCGCGTCCAGGGTGCTGCGATCGCCGGCTTCGGCGTCGAGGAAGCGCTCGAAATCGGCGACTGCCGATTCGACCCGGCGCAGGCAGTCGGCGTCGGCCAGGGAGCGCAGGCCCGGACCCTTGAGCATCTGGCGCAATGCCTCCTGCCCGGGGATGGAGCACAGCGTCGCCAACGGGTCGCCGGCGCGGACCGAGGAGACGAGCCGGCTCACCGCCGACTGGCTGAGCTGCAGCACGCGCTGCATGGCCTTCTGGTCCCGCAGTCCCTGCGCCTGGAGCTGGCCGATGAGGTCGCTCACGGCCGCCTGGAGTGCTCCCCCCACCGCCTCCGCGCGACGGCGCACGGCATCGTCGGCCACAGGAACGAAAGCAGCGGGCGAAGCGGAGGTCGGCATGGCGGCAGCTTAGCGCCAAGCAATCTTCAAATATGCTCAGCATATGTTCAAAAACTGTCGCCACGCGGCGCGGCTCCGCATAAGCTGGGTGCTCAATCCTTAGGAGAGTCGCATGCCCTCGAACGCGAAGCACTGCCTGAACCGTGTCGCCGCCCCGGCGATATGGGCACTGGCCCTGGCGACGGTGGCCCCTGGCCTGACCGCCGCGCCCGCCACCCAGGCGCCTGACACCCGAGCCATGACGCCCCGCCAGCGCGTGCAGGCGGTGGCCGAGTGGTATCGCGCGGAGCATGCCGCTCGCGCCGCCGCCGCGCCCTCTCAGGACAACCAGCCTCCGGTCCTGAACCGGTTCGCCATCGAGGGCGACGTCGACGCCCAGGCACCGGCGCCTGCTGCCGTTGCCGACTTGTCGATCACCGACGACCTGGCGGGCGTCCAGACCTGGATCGTCACCCTCGTCGGCCCCTCGGGCCAGATGGTCCAGCGCGTGGAGGGCGTCGCCACCGGACAGCGCCGGGTGGAAGGGCGCATGTCGATCGGCGCGGCTCCCGTCGCCACCGTGCCCTTCTCGCGCTACACCGAGCCCGGCACCTGGATGGTCGACTCGCTCTTCATCAGCGACGGTGCCTACAACGGCCGGTTCTACGGCCGCGAGGAACTGGCGGCGATGGGCCGCACGAGCTTCACGGTGAGAAACCCGGGCGGCCACGACAAGACCGGCCCGCGCCTGCTCGGTGGCGTGATCGAGTCGAAGCGCGTCTCGCTGAGCACGCCGCCGCCGGGCACCTGGGAGGGCACGTTGCCGAACCTGTCGGCGGGCATGCGCGTGGTGGACGATGGCAATGGCACCATCGCAGGGCCAGCGGATGCCATCGCCGCGTTCTGCCTGCCGGACCGGTACGCCAACTGCGTCGACCGCTTCGAGCTGCAGGGCCACGCCAACGAATTCGGCCGGCGCAGTGCCACGCTGCGCCTGGGCGGCCAGCCGCGCGCAGACCAGACCCCTGGTCGCTACCTGCTGCAGTACGTGGTGCTGAACGACCAGGCCCGCAACATGACGGTGCTGACGACCAGCCTGCTGGGCGGCGAGACCGATTTCTCGCAGCTGTTCCCGACGACCAGCATCACCATCGAGCCCTGAGCGGGCCGCGGCGCGCTCAGGCCGGCACGCGCAGCAGCCACCCCGGCTGGAGTTCGTCCGTATCGCCCAGCAGCGGCTGGTTGGCGGCGCGAAGGTGCTGCGCGCGATTGGCGTCGCGGTAGGCGTCGGCGGCGATGCGCGCGAGCGTGTCGCCCGGCTGCACGAAGCGCCAACGGGAGACGTCGGACGGCATCAGCACCGTCATGCAATCCTCCACCGCCGCCACGCCGCGGACGTTGCCGCAGCACAGGACGATGCGCTCGCGCACGTCCTGGCTCTCGGCGCAACCGGACAGGCGAAGCACGCCGCCCTCGGGCTCGTAGACGGCCTCGAAGTGGGCCGCCCGCAGGCCGAGGCGAGAAACGTGCGCCTCGATGGCTGGCCCGAGGGCCCCGTCGCTGGGCGCATCGCCGCCCCCGTTGGCGGCAGGCAGGGCTGGCAATCGCACGCCAGCCTCTCGATCGAAACTGATCCGGCCCACGGCTGTTGGCTCCCTCGTTTGTTCTTTGTGAGCAGTGATGAGAGTACCTCAAGCTAGGGGGTAATGGGCTCGACCACCATCAACACTTGTGATGAATCGATAGCGTTTGTGATAGCCACCTGAGTGTCCAGACGGATCCCGCAGGCCGATGCGGACACGACAGCCGGGCAGAACGCGGCCGCAGGGTTTACGCTCTGCCATCCGCCGCCAACCCGAGCGACCGATGTTTCGCCAACTCTTCGACCCCGTCTCGTCCACTTACACCTACCTGCTGGCCTGCGACCGGACCCGGGAGGCGGTGCTGATCGATCCGGTGATGGAGCAGCGCGACCGGGATCTGGCCCTGCTCGGTGAGCTGCGGCTCGCCCCGCGCTGGCTGCTCGACACGCACGTCCACGCCGACCACGTGACCTCGGCCACGCCGCTGAAGCAGGCGCTGCCGCCCGGCGCCAGGCCGACGATCGCTGTCGGCCTGGCCTGCGAGGCCGATGGCTACGAGCACGCGCTGGTCGATGGCGAGCGGCTCGCCTTCGGCGACGAGCACCTCGACGTGATCGCCACGCCCGGCCACACGCCGGGCAGCATGAGCTTCCTGTGGCGCGACCGGGTGTTCACGGGCGACGCGTTGCTCCTCGGCGGCTGCGGCCGCACCGACTTCCAGGGCGGCGACGCCGGCCAGCTCTACGACGCGATCACCCGGCGCCTGTTCACGTTGCCGGGCGAGACGCTGGTCTATCCCGGCCACGACTACCGCGGCCGCCGCGTTTCCTGCATCGCCGAGGAGCGCGAGACCAACCCGCGGCTGGCGGGCAAGTCGCGCGAGGAGTTCATCGCGCTGATGGACGCACTGAACCTGCCGCGGCCGCGGCTGATCGACGTCGCCGTTCCGGCCAACAAGCAGGCGGGCGCGGTGGTCCAGGGCTAGCGCCGGCGGCCGGCCGAGCCCCGGGGCCGCTCAGAACCGCTTGCCGGCCGTGCGCGAACGGAAGATGTCCACGATGTTCACTTCGCGCGGGCCGGGCTGCACGGTGAACGTTTCGCCGGCCTGCAGCGTGCGGGCCTCGATCACGCCGAGGTAGGCGCCGCAGTAGCCCGACTCGACCATCAGCTTGGCCGCCTTGGCGAAGCCCATCGCTGCGTTGAACTTGAAGCAGGGAAAGCGCGGCTCGCTCACGGCGAGCACCGTCCCATGCTCGAAGACCAGCCGATCGCCGACCCACAGCTCGCGCTCGGTGATGCCATCCAGCGTGAGGTTCTCGCCCATCGCGCCGGGCGGCAGCAGAGGTGCGTCCCACGCATCCAGGCGCGCCTGGGCGCGCACGGTGCGCCAGAACGGGTAGTGCGCCAGCGGATAGGCATAGACCGCCTTCGATGGGCCGCCGTGCACCGAAAGGTCGGCCTGCTCGTCACCCTCGAGCCCCATTCGGGTGACGGCCACCGGCCCGTGGCGCGGCTGCTTGCCGATACCGGTGAGGACCTCTCGCTCATTGATGAGGCGCGGCGTGGCCCGTGCCGTGTTGACGCTGACGATGTGCATGCGACGGCATTGTGCTGTCCCGGCAGGTGCGGCTCGGCCCCTGGCCCAATCCTCAACAAACCTCATACCCGAGGGCTTGCTGGGTCGACGCTGTAACCCGGCGTGTCCAAGATGGAATCGTCGGATGCGCCTGATGCCGATTGCCGGCCCGGCGCGTGCGGTGCGCGGCCATGAGCCGCGGTTTTTTTTGGGGTTCACCGTAGGCGCGCGGCCACCAGCCGGCGCCATGCCACCGAGGAGTTGGAGTTGAAGCAAATCCGTAAGACGCTGCTGGCCAGCGCGGCCGCAGCGGCCTTGTTGTCGTTGGGAGCAGGCGCCGCCCATGCCGCGACGCAAAGCGTGTCCGCCAAGTCGGCCGAGCAGGCCCGCCACTGGTTCGTCGAGTTCAACAGCCTGCCGACCATCGAGGGCACGGCGCTCGACAAGGTGCGCGGCGAGAAGGCCGCCTTCCGTGCCGCGGCCAGGGCTGCGGGCATCTCGTTCAAGGAGCGCCGCGCGTTCGACGTGCTGTTCAACGGCGTGTCGATCGACGCGAGCCCGGCCATGCGCGCCAGGATCGCGCGACTGCCGGGCGTGAAGGCGATGTACCCCGTCGAGCTCATCCAGGCGCCCAGGCCCATCAAGGGCGAGAAGCTGGCCGGCGCGAGCGACCTCGACGTTGCCTTGCAGCTGACCGGCGCCGACCAGGTGCAGGCCATGGGCTTCAACGGCGCAGGCGTCAAGGTCGGCGTGATCGACACCGGCGTCGACTATGACCACCCGCTGCTGGGCGGCAACGGCACGCCGGGCAGCACGGCCTTTCCTTCCTCGCGCGTGCAGTACGGCTACGACTTCGTCGGCGACGCCTACAACGCCGACCCGGCGAGCCCGAACTACGACCCCGTGCCCCATCCCGATGCCAACCCGGACGACTGTGCCGGCCACGGCACCCACGTCGCCGGCATCATCGGCGCCAACGCCGGAGGTGTCGCGCCCAACGTGACCTTCGGCGCCTACCGCGTCTTCGGCTGCGACGGCTCGACCGAGGCCGACGTGATGATCGCCGCGATGGAGCGCGCGCTCGCCGACGGCATGCAGGTCGTCAACCAGTCGATCGGCTCGTCCTTCCAGTGGCCGGAGTACCCGACGGCCAAGGCGGCGGACCGCCTGGTCAAGGCCGGCGTCGTGATGGTGGCCTCGATCGGCAACAGCGGCACCAGCGGCCTGTACGCGGCCGGCGCGCCCGGCGTGGGCAAGAACGTGATCGGCGTGGCCTCGTTCGACAACACCCACGTCAAGCTCAACCAGTTCACCGTCTCGGACGACAACACCGCGATCGGCTGGCAGCAGGCCACCGGCGCGCCGAACGCGCCGCTTTCCGGCTTGCAGCCGATGTCGCGCACGGGCACCGTGGCTTCCACCGCCGATGCCTGCACGGCGCTGCCCCCGGGCAGCCTGACCGGCACCGTGGCGCTGATCCGCCGCGGCTCGTGCAGCTTCTACCAGAAGTCGTTCAACGCGCAGGCCGCGGGCGCTGCCGGCGTCGTGCTCTACAACAACGTGCCGGGTCGCATCAGCCCGACGGTGGTGGGCACGCCGGCCATCACCATCCCGGTGGTCAGCATCTCCGACACCGAAGGCGCACTGATCGACTCGCGCCTGGCCTCGGGCGCCGTCGACATGACCTGGACGCCGGACCTGGGCACTTTCCCGAACCTCACCGGCGGCCTGATCTCCAGCTTCAGCTCCTATGGCCTGGCCGCGGACCTGAGCGTCAAGCCCGACATCGGCGCCCCGGGCGGCCTGATCTACTCGACCTACCCGCTGGAGCTGGGCGGCTACGCGACGCTGTCGGGCACCTCGATGGCCTCGCCGCACACCGCGGGCGGCGCGGCGCTGCTGCTGCAGGCCGATCCGAAGCTGAAGGCCAAGGACATGCGCGACCGCCTGCAGAACTCCGCCGATCCGGCGGCGTGGCAGGGCAACCCCGGCCTGGGCTACCTCGACGAGGTGCAGCGCCAGGGCGCCGGCATGCTGGACCTGGTCGGCGCGGTGCAGGCGAAGACCCTGGTGCAACCCGGCCAGCTGGCCCTGGGCGAGAGCCAGAACGGCCCGGTGACCCGCACCCTGACCTTCACCAACAAGGGCACCAGCCCCGTCACCTACGAGCTCAGCCACGCGCCCGCACTGGCCACCGGTCCGAACGAGTTCACCGTCTCGGCCTATGACAGCTTCGCCGACGTGAGCTTCAGCACGACGACCCTCACGGTGCCGGCCAAGGGCAGCGCGACGGTCGACGTCACGGTGACCGCACCGGCCAGCCTGCCCGACAAGGGCATCTTCGACGGCTACGTCGTCGCGACCTCGCAGGCCGACGGCAAGGCCATCCGCGTGCCCTACGCGGGCCTGAAGGGCGACTACCAGTCCATCCAGGTGCTCGCGCCGACCGCCAACGGATTCCCGTGGCTAGCCAAGTTCGACGGCACGAACTACACCAACCAGTCCGGCGGCGCGACCTACACGATGTCGGGCAACGACATCCCGTTCTTCCTGGTCCACCTGGACCACCAGTCGCGCCAGCTGAAGCTCGAGGCCTTCGAGGCGGTGAGCGGCAAGGCCATGCACTACGTGAGCCTGGACAACTTCCTGCCTCGCAGCTCGACGGCCACCGGCTTCTTCACCTGGACCTGGGACGGCACGACCTTCCGGAAGAACGGTGCGCCCAGCCCCGTGCCCAACGGCCAGTACGTGGTCAAGCTGTCGGTGCTCAAGGCGCTCGGCAATGCCGACAACGCCGCCGACTGGGAGACCTGGACCTCGCCGGTGGTGACGATCCAGCGGCCGTAGGCCCCTGCGCCTCCAAGCCCGGCCCCTGCCGCAGCCCGGCAGGGGCTTTTTCGTTTTGACCACGCTCAAGGCCGCCGTGAACTTTCGCGCATCGGCCCATTCCGTATTTGCATAAACGTGCAGACGGGCCCGGTTACCACGAAATTACACTCGAACGACGGGTGGCCTCCCAGCGAGGAAGCTGTTTTTCCAGGCGAGCAGGCGCGAAACCTGCCGTAACTGCACAGCCACCGGCCGAGCCGCCACCTGCGGGCCCACGGCATTGGGCGAGCCCCGCTGCACCCCCCGGTTCGCAGCGAGGCTCGCCCAATCCCGCTTCGTCGCATCTTGTCTTTGAACCCTGGAGATCTGCCCGTGAACCGTCCCACCATGGAGGGGCTGCGCCTGAACGCGCCCGCCTACGTCAAGAACGCTCGCCTCATCGCCTGGGTGAGCGAGATCGCCGCCCTGACCGAAGCCGCCGACGTCTACTGGTGCGACGGTTCCCAGGAAGAGTACGAGCGCCTGTGCCAGCAGCTGGTCGCGGCCGGCACCTTCAAGAAGCTCGACCCCGCCAAGCGCCCCAACAGCTACCTGGCCTGTTCCGATCCCTCCGACGTCGCCCGGGTCGAAGACCGCACCTTCATCTGCTCGCAGAAGAAGGAGGACGCCGGCCCGACCAACAACTGGATGGACCCGGCCGAGATGCGCAGCTTGCTGCAGACCGGCGACAAGGCGCTGTTCAAGGGCTGCATGCGTGGCCGCACGCTGTACGTCGTGCCCTTCTCGATGGGCCCGCTGGGCTCGCCCATCGCCCACATCGGCGTCGAGCTTTCCGACAGCCCGTACGTGGCGGTGAACATGCGCCTCATGACCCGCATGGGCCGCGCGGTGATCGAGCTGCTGGGCACCGATGGAGCGTTCGTGCCGTGCGTGCACACCGTGGGGGCGCCGCTGCAGCCCGGCCAGAAGGACGTCGCCTGGCCCTGCAACCAGACCAAGTACATCGTCCAGTACCCCGAGACGCGCGAGATCTGGAGCTACGGCTCGGGCTACGGCGGCAACGCCCTGCTGGGCAAGAAGTGCTTCGCGCTGCGCATCGCCTCGACCATGGGCCGTGACCAGGGCTGGCTCGCCGAGCACATGCTGATCCTCGGCGTCACCTCCCCGGCCGGCAAGAAGTACCACGTCGCGGCCGCCTTCCCGAGCGCCTGCGGCAAGACCAACTTCGCGATGCTGATCCCGCCAAAGGAGCTGAACGGCTGGAAGGTCACCACCATCGGCGACGACATCGCGTGGATCAAGCCGCACGCCGACGGCCGCATGTACGCGATCAACCCCGAGGCGGGCTATTTCGGCGTGGCGCCGGGCACCAACAGCCACACCAACCCGAACTGCATGAAGAGCCTGGACCGCGACGTGATCTTCACGAACGTGGCCCTGACCGACGACGGCGACGTCTGGTGGGAAGGCATGGGCGAAGCCCCGGCCCATTGCATCGACTGGCAGGGCCAGGACTGGACGCCCGCGATCGCCAAGGAGACCGGCCGCAAGGCGGCCCACCCGAACTCGCGCTTCACCGTCGCCGCCACCAACAACCCGGCGCTCGACGAAGCCTGGGACGACGCGGCCGGCGTGCCCATCGACGCCTTCATCTTCGGCGGCCGCCGCTCGACGACGGTGCCGCTGGTCACCGAGGCGCGCAACTGGATGGAGGGCGTCTACATGGCCGCCACCATGGGCTCGGAGACGACGGCGGCCATGGTCGGGGGCAACGGCGCCGTGCGGCGCGACCCGTTCGCCATGCTGCCGTTCTGCGGCTACAACATGAGCGACTACTTCCAGCACTGGCTCGACATGGAGAAGCGCCTGGAGGACAGCGGCCACACCCTGCCGAAGATCTTCTGCGTGAACTGGTTCCGCAAGGGCGCCGATGGCAAGTTCGTCTGGCCGGGCTACGGCGACAACATGCGCGTGCTCAAGTGGATGATCGAGCGCATCGAGGGCCAGGCCGGCGGCGAGGAGCACTTCTTCGGCATCAGCCCGCGCTACGATGACCTCGAATGGGCCGGCCTGGACTTCACCCGCGAGCAGTTCGCCACCATCATCGATGCGGCGCCCGACGCCTGGCGTGAAGAGCTCAAGCTGCACCAGCAGCTGTTCGACCAGCTGGCCTACCACCTGCCGCAGCCGCTGAAGGACGCCAAGGCGAGGATGGAGACCCACCTGAGGAAGTAGGCCCCCGCGCCCCCTTCCGGGGCTGCCCCCCCACGGGGGCTCGCGCAGCGGACCGGCAGAGCCGGATCCGCGCACGCCGCTTGAAGAAGGCGGCTCCGTCGGAGCGCCTTTTCCGTTCCGTCAGGGCTTGGCAGGTGCCGAAGCGGCCGCCGTGGCGGTCGCTGCAGGCGTATTGAATTGCCATAGCAGGAAGGCATAGACGTCCGCCAGCTTGCTCACCTGCTGCTGCATCGTGCTGCCCACGCCGTGGCCCGCCTGGCCGTCCAGGCGCAGCAGCACCGGCTTGCCGCTGGAGCTGGCCGCCTGCAGGCGCGCGGCTGCCTTGCCGCTCTGCCACACGTCGACCCGCGGGTCGTTCAGGCCGTGGATCAGCAGCACGGCGGGGTAGGCCACGCCGTCCTGGATCTGGTGGTAGGTGCTCATCTCGAGCAGGCCCTTGAACTCCTCGGGGTCCTTCACCGTGCCGAACTCCGAGATGTTGGTGATCCCGTTGGCCGACTCCTCGGAGCGGATGGTGTCCATCATGCCCACGTCGAACACCGCGGCCGCGAACAGCTCCGGCGCCGCGGTGACCGAGCGGCCGACGAAGATGCCGCCGGCCGAGGTGCCCCAGATGCCGAGCGTCTTCGGCGTCGCGTAGCCCTGGTCGACCAGGTACTTCGCGCAGGCGATGCCGTCCTTCCAGGTGTTGGACTTGGTGGTCTTGAAGCCGGCACGGTGCCAGGCGTCGCCGAAGGCGCCGCTGCCGCGGACGTTGGCATAGGCAAGGATGCCGCCGCGCTCCAGCCAGGCGTAACGCCGGGCGTCGAAGCCGGCCTCGAACGAGAACCCGTAGGCGCCGTAGCCGTTGAGCAGGGTCGGATGCGGCCCGTCCAGCTTCAGGTC
The DNA here is from genome assembly GCA_946479475.1 of uncultured Ideonella sp. The sequence goes on from CAMLGG010000047.1 coordinate 11,667, forward strand.
GGCGCGGTGGACGATGGCCAGGGGCACCTTCGCGCCGTCATGGCTGGTGACCAGCACCTCACGCACCGTGAGCGCGGGCACGTTCGGCGGCATGCGCTGGACCAGCAGGCCGGTGTCCACGGGCGGCTGCTGCGCGCCGCGGCTGCGCAGGATCTTCGGCGGCGCCGTCCAGGACAGGTTCACCAGCCAGGCCTCGTCGTAGGCGTGGGCCGGGTCGTCGATGGCGAAGGCGGTGCCCTCGATGCCGGGCGCGGCGTCGAGCGGCGCCGGGCCGGTGCCGAAGCGGTAGGTGCGCGTGGTGAAGCCCTGCGAGACCTCGGCGAACAGGGCGCCGCCGCGGCCGACGACGAGGTTCTTCAACACACCCTGCGCCGGCTCCGCGATCGCCGGCTTCGCGCTCGCCAGCGGCCCGCCCTTGGCGAGATCGAGCGCCAGCCAGCGTCCCCGCGGCGAGCCCTTGGTGCTGCGCAGGTAGAGCGTGTCGCGGTAGAGCTGGACGTCGGTGATGCGGTCTTCGAAGGCCGAGACCTGCCGCCAGGCGATCCTCGGCTTGGCCAGGTCGGCGACCGGCGCGACGAACAGCTTGCCCTCCGGCACGGTGGTGTCGGTGGTGCGGGCGAGCATGAAGCGGCTGGTCGGATCGAAGATCACGCCGGCCACGTCCAGCCTGTCCAGCTTCAGGGCCTTGTCGACCAGCGGGCCGAACAGCGGCCTCGCCTTGCTCTCGGGCTCGCCGGCCTTCAGCAGGAAGACCGTGCTGTCGAGATAGGTCTCGGTCGGCGGCGCGTCCGGCGGCAGCTCGCGCACCTGGTTGTAGGTCAGGCGCTGGTTGTCCGGCGTCCAGTGGACGAGGTTCTCGTGCACGCGCGGGATGGGCTCGCCGATCGGCTGGCCCGTGGCCACGTCGAGCACGTACAGGGACGCGTCCTCCGAGCCGCCGGCCGACATGCCGTAGGCCAGGCGCTTGCCGTCCCACGAGGGCACGAAGTAGTTGATGGCGTGGGGCACGCCCTTGGCCTTGGCGAGCGCCTCCGGGTCGACGAGCACGCGCTCGGCGCCGCCCAGGCCTGTGCGGGTCATCAGCTTGAACTGCGAATGGCCCGCCTCGCGCTTGAGGTAGAACAGCTTTTCGCCCGGCAGGCGGACGACTTCGCGCACGGCGTCGCCGGTGGCGCGGGCGAGCTCGTCGATCCGGGCCGCCAGCTTGTCGCGCTCGGGCATGGTGGCCAGCACGGATTCGGCGTAGGCGCCCTGGGCCTTGAGCCAGTCGAGCGTGGCGGGGCTCTTGACGTCCTCCAGGCTGCGGTAGGGGTCGTGGACGGTGACGCCGTGCAGGGTTTGCGTCACGTCGCGCACGGGGGCCGGCGGCGGGCCGGCGAGGGCCGCGAGGCAGGCGGCGAGCAGGGCAGCGCCGAGCGAGAGCTGGCGGATCGGCATGGGGATCTCCCGAGCAGAAGGTGGTCTGGGCGGCCGGTGGGCCGGGCGCTGGATGTTAAGTCGCCGCACCGGCGGCCTGACTCGGGATCGGCGCTTATGCGCTGGACGCAGAAGTTGCGTCGACCTGCGTCGTTGGCGGCCGCGCCGGGGGTTTCGATAATGCGAAAAACGATGAAGGGCCGCGATTCCGGCGGTGAAACTGCGACATGAACTTCCAGCAACTGCGGTCGGTGCGCGAGGCGGTGCGCCAGGGCTTCAACCTGACGACGGTGGCCGATGCGCTGCACACCTCGCAGCCGGGCATCAGCCGGCAGATCCGCGAGCTGGAGGACGAGCTGGGTGTAGAGATCTTCGTGCGGGCCGGCAAGCGGCTGACCGGCCTCACGCCGGCCGGGGAGCGGGTCCTGCCGTGGGTCGAGAAGGCCCTGCTGGACGTGGAGAACCTGCAGCGGGCGAGCGACGACTTCCGGCTGGGCGACAGCGGCATGCTCGCGATCGCCGCCACCCACTCCCAGGCCCGCTATGCCTTGCCGCAGGCGGTGCACGACTTCCGCGCCCTGCACCCCAAGGTCCAGCTGCAGATGCACCAGGGTTCGCCGGCCCAGATCGCGCAGATGCTGCTCACCGGCGCGGCCGACATCGGCGTGGCCTCCCACGTGCTGGCCGACAACCCGGAGCTGGTCGCGCTGCCCTGCTACCGCTGGACGCACTCGGTGGTGGTGCCGGCGGGCCATGCCCTGCTGGACGCGCCACTCACGCTCGAGCGCCTGGCCGAGCACCCGGTCATCACCTACGACACCGGCCTGACCGGCCGCGGCAGCATCGACGACGCCTTCGAGCGCGCCGGACTCTCGCCCCGGGTGGTGCTGACGGCGATGGACGCCGACGTGATCAAGACCTACGTCGAGCTGGGCCTGGGCGTCGGCATCATGGCCTCGATCGCCTTCGACGAGGAGCGCGACAGCCACCTGCGGGCGCTCGACGCGCGGCACCTCTTCTCGATCAACACCACCAGCGTCGCCGTGCGCCGCGGCGGCCTGCTGCGCGGCTTCGCCTACGACTTCATCCAGACCTTCGCGCCGCACCTGACGCACGAGGTCGTGCAGCAGGCGCAGGCCGCGCCGGCCGGGATTCCCGGTGCGCCGCTGTAGCGGTCAGCGCTCGAGTGCGGCCTTGGCCCGCTGAACGGACTCGCGGGCCTGCATGCGCGCGCGGTGCGCGAGCACCTTCGGAAAGCGCGTGACGTCGACGCCGTCGGCTTCGAGCCATTCGGCGATGGTGAAGAGGTACGGGTCGGCGATCGTGTAGTCCTCGCCGAAGACCCACGGCCCCTTCAGGACGTCGGCCTCGATGTGGGCGAAGCAGTCGCCCATGTTCGACGGCACCTTGCGCTGCATCGCCTCGTGGGCGGCAGGGTCGTCGGCCCAGCGGGCGCCGCGGCGCTTGTGGGCGTGGGCCACGTGCACGGTCGAGCAGAGGTAGCTGTTGAAGGCCTGGACCTGAGCCATTCGGAAGGGATCGTCCAGCGGGGCGAGCCGGGCGGCCGGGAAGCTCTGGGCGATGAACAGCAGCAGCGCGGGGACTTCGGTCAGCGTGCCCTTGTCCGTCACCAGGGCCGGCACGCGTCCGCGCGGGTTGACGGCCAGGTAGGCGGCGCTGCGCTGCTCGCCGGCGGCGAAGTCCAGCACCTGCAGGCGGTGCGGCGCCTCGGCATCGTGCAGGGCGATGTGGACGGCCTGGGCGCAGGTGCCCGGGGCGAGGTAGAGGGTCCAGGGGGCGTTCGTCATCCGGCCGACTTTAGGCCGGCACCGAAAACCTCGTCACGCGGCGGGGCCGCAGGAAGACCTTGCGGCCCTGCCTGAGGTCCAGCGAATCGCGCAGGTGCAGGTAGTGCTCGCGCGCCAGCTCGACGTCGACGAAGGAGCCGTCCTCCTCGCGCCTGAACTCGATGCGGGTGTTGGGGCCGACGGTGAGCGTCTGCGCCAGCGTCACCGCCCAGGTGCCGTCGCCCGGCTCGGCGACGATGTCGAGCTCGTGCGGGCGCACGTAGCTCACGCCCTCGTCGTGCCCGGGCGCGAGGCCGGCGCGGCCGTGGAAGAGGTTCACGTCGCCGAGGAACTTCAGCACGAAAGGCGTCGCGGGCCGGTCGTAGACCTCGTCGGGCGCGCCGACCTGCTCGATGCGGCCTTCGTTCATCACGACGATGCGGTCGGCGACCTCCATCGCCTCCTCCTGGTCGTGGGTGACGAAGACGGAGGTGACGTGCATCTCGTCGTGCAGGCGGCGCAGCCAGCGGCGCAGCTCCTTGCGGACCTTGGCGTCGAGCGCGCCGAATGGTTCGTCCAGCAGCAGCACCTTGGGCTCGACGGCGAGCGCGCGGGCCAGCGCCACGCGCTGGCGCTGGCCGCCCGAGAGCTGGTGCGGAAAGCGCCGGGCCAGAGGGTCCAGCTGGACCAGCGACAGCAGGGCCATCACCTTGGCGCGGATGGCCTGTTCGCTGGGCCGCGTGGCCCGGGGGCGGACCCGCAACCCGAAGGCGATGTTCTCGAAGATCGTCATGTGCCCGAACAGGGCGTAGTGCTGGAACACGAAGCCCACGTTGCGCTCGCGCACGTCGGCATAGGTGGCGTCCTCGCCGTGGAAGAGCACCGCGCCGGAGTCGGGCTGCTCCAGCCCGGCGATCATCCGCAGCAGGGTGGTCTTGCCGGAGCCCGAGGGGCCGAGCAAGGCGACCAGTTCGCCCGAGGGGATGTCGAGGTTCAGGTGATCGCAGACGGCGAGCGTGCCGAAGCGCTTGACGAGGTTGCGGATCTCGATGCTCATGATGATGCCCTTCTCACTCGTGCCCGGCGGTCGCCGCGACCTTCTCGTGCCTGACTCTTTGCTCGACGATGTACTTGAGGATCAGCGTCACCAGCGCCAGGCCCGCGAGCAGTGACGCAACGGCGAAGGCCGCCGCGAACTGGTACTCGTTGTAGAGGATCTCGATGTGCAGCGGCATGGTGTTGGTCGCGCCGCGGATGTGGCCCGAGACCACCGACACCGCGCCGAACTCGCCCATCGCCCGCGCATTGCACAGGATCACGCCGTACAGCAGGCCCCACTTGATGTTGGGCAGGGTCACGTACCAGAAGGTCTGCCAGCCGGTGGCGCCCAGCACGATGGCGGCCTGCTCCTCGTCGTTGCCCTGCGCCTGCATCAGCGGGATCAGCTCGCGCGCGATGAAGGGGAAGGTGACGAAGACCGTGGCCAGCACGATGCCGGGCACGGCGAAGACGATCTTCAGGTCGTGGTCTCGCAGCCATTCGCCGAGCCAGCCCTGCAGGCCGAACACCAGCATGTAGACCAGGCCCGCGATCACCGGGCTCACCGAGAAGGGCAGGTCGATCAGCGTGAGCAGCAGGCTCTTGCCGCGGAAGTCGAACTTGGCGATCGCCCAGGCCGCACAGATGCCGAACACCAGGTTCAGCGGCACCGAGATGAAGGCGGCCAGCAGCGTCAGCTGGATCGCCGAGAGGGCGTCGGGCTCGACGATCGCGGCGAGGTAGACCTCGACGCCCTTCTTCAGCGCCTCGTGGAAGACCGCGGCCAGTGGCACGAAGAGAAAGAGCGAGAGGAAGCCGAAGGCCAGGCCGATCAGCGACCAGCGGATCCATGCGGGCTCGGTGGTGGCGCTCAAGGCGGAGCGAGGGCGGGCCTGCGGCGCGCGCAGCGGGGCGGCAAGGGTCGTGGCACTCATGTTCAGCGTCCCTGCCGCTTGCGCGCCCAGGCCTGGATCAGGTTGATGGCCAGCAGCAGCGTGAAGGCGATCAGCAGCATCACGACGGCGATGGCCGTGGCACCCGCGTAGTCGTACTGCTCGAGCTTGGTGATGATCAGCAGCGGCGTGATCTCGCTGACCATCGGCATGTTGCCGGCGATGAAGATCACCGAGCCGTACTCGCCCAGCGCCCGGGCGAAGGCGAGGGCGAAGCCGGTGAGCAGTGCTGGTGTCAGAGTGGGCAGGATGACGTGCACGAACGCCTGCCCGCGGGAGGCGCCTAGCGTGGCCGCGGCCTCCTCCAGCTCCTTCTGCAGGTCCTCCAGCACCGGCTGCACCGTGCGCACGACGAAGGGCAGGCCGATGAAGGTCAGGGCCACGAACACGCCCAGCGGCTTGAATGCGACCTTGAACGGCAGCCATTGGCCAATCCAGCCGTTGGCGGCGTAGAGCGAAGTGAGGGCGATACCGGCGACCGCGGTGGGCAGCGCAAACGGCAGGTCGACCAGCGCATCGACCACGCGTTTGAACGGGAAGCGGTAGCGCACCAGCACCCACGCGACGAGCAAACCGAACACGGCATTGATCAACGCAGCCGCGAGCGACGCGCCGAAGGTCAAGCGGTACGAGGCCATCACGCGGGGCGAGGTCACCGTGTCCCAGAACGCGGGCCAGGTGAGCGTGAAGGTCTTGAGGAACACTGCCGACAGCGGCACCAGGACCACGAGGCTCAGGTAGAGCAGCGCGAAGCCGAGCGCCAGGTCGAAACCGGGCAGCACGCTGTGGCGGCGGAGCAGGGTGCGGGAGAAGAACACGGCGTGGTGGCGCGGTGCAACGGTTGCGCACCGCCGATATTTGTTCATGCGACAAGCGATGCTAGGCAGCCGCCCTGCCGCGAGGAACGAAGCAAAACGTGCTTGCTTATGCGTGACCCGCGCTGCAGCATGTGCGGATCACCTTCAAGACGGCGCACCATGGACCTCGAACGCGCGCGGCGAGCCGCCCACAACAATGCCCGCTGGTGCAACGCCGTCTGCAACGCGCACGGCGGCGACACCGCCTTCGGCGCCAGTGCCTGGTTCAACCGCCGGCCGAGCCCGCCCTACTACCCGAACCTGGTCACGCTGGACCCCCATGCCTTCGGCGTGCCGGAGCTGGCGGCCATCCCGCCGGAGGGCGAGCTGGCCGTCAAGGACAGCTTCGCCCGGCTCGACCTGGGCAACCTGGATTTCGCCCCCTTGTTCGATGCGCAGTGGATCTGGCGCGAGCCGCAACCCGCGGCGCCCTCGGCGCCCTGCTTGAACTGGTCGATGGCCCCTGACGAAGCGGCCCTGGCCGCTTGGGAAGCCGCGTGGTGGCGCGGCGTGCAGGAGGGGCCGCCGCCGCTGCGGCTGTTCCCGCCGTCGCTGCTGGAGAAGCCGGGCCTGGCCTTCCTGCTCGGCCGGCGGCCGGACGGAACGCTCATCGGCGGTGCCGCGCTCTTGAAGGGCGATGGCGTGGCCGGCCTGGCCTGCGTCTTCCTGCCGCAAGGTGAAGAGCGCGCACTCGTCTACGCCGAGCTGCTACAGGCGGCGCAAGGCCTCTGTCCCGAAGATGCCCTGGTGGGATACGAATCGGGCGAGGACCTTCGCCTCGCCGAAGAGGCCGGCTTCAGTTCCGTCGGGCCTCTTCGGGTCTGGCTGCGCCAGTCCGCTTGAATCGATGCGGCCTACTTCTTCGCGTAGATGGCGTCGAACACGCCGCCGTCGGCGAAGTGCGCCTTCTGCGCCTTGCTCCAGCCGCCGAAGACCTCGTCGATGGTGAACAGGGTGATCCTCGGGAACAGCTTGTCGAACTGCGCGGCGACCTTCGGGTCGATCGGGCGGTAGTAGTTCTCGCCGGCGATCTTCTGGCCCTCGGGCGAGTAGAGGTACTCGAGGTAGGCCTTGGCGACCTCGCGAGTGCCGCGCTTGTCGACCACCTTGTCGACCACCGTCACCGGCGGCTCGGCCAGGATGCTCACCGAGGGCACGACGATCTGGAACTTGTCCGGCCCTAGCTCCTTCACCGCGAGGAAGGCCTCGTTCTCCCACGAGATGAAGACGTCGCCTATGCCGCGCTCGACGAAGGTCGTGGTCGAGCCTCGCGCGCCGGAGTCGAGCACCGGCACGTTCCTGTACAGGGCGGTGACGAAGTCCCTGGCCCTGGCCTCGTTGCCGCCCGGCGCCTTCAGCGCATAGCCCCAGGCGGCCAGGTAGTTCCAGCGCGCGCCGCCGCTGGTCTTGGGGTTGGGCGTGATGACCTCGATGCCCGGCCTGACCAGGTCGCTCCAGTCCTTGATGTTCTTCGGGTTGCCCTTGCGCACCAGGAACACGATGGTCGAGGTGTAGGGGCTGGAGTTGTGCGCCAGGCGCTTCTGCCATTGGGCGGGGATGAGCTTGCCTTTGTCGGCCAGCTCGTCGATGTCGTAGGCCAGGGCGAGCGTGACCACGTCGGCCTCCAGGCCATCGATGACCGAGCGGGCCTGCTTGCCCGAGCCGCCGTGCGATTGCTTGACCGTCACGGTGTCGCCTGTCTTCGCCTTCCAGTAGGCGGCGAAGGACTTGTTGAAATCCTGGTAGAGCTCGCGGGTCGGGTCGTAGGAGACGTTCAGGAGCGTCACGTCCTTGGCCGAGGCGGCGAGCGAAGTGAGGGCGATCAGGCTGGCGGCAACGGCAGTCGTCAGCGAACGGGGCAGCATGGGGGCGTTCCTCGTGAGTGGATGTGTCCCGACGATGCTAGGAAGGCCGCACCAACCGAGGAACGAATGAAAACGCCGCTGCTTATGCGCTCGCCGTGTCGGCCTCAGACCGCGAAGCCGAGGGCCGGTGCGGCCTCGCGCTCGCGGGGCCGCAGCCCGGCGGCCACCCGCTCGGCGTGCTGGGCCACCCACTGGCGCGCAGCGGGCCACGGGCCATAGCCGGAACCCGGGTTGACGTGGCCTGCGTCGCCCGCCTCCACGATCGAGCAGCCCCAGCGCCTGCCGAAGTACAGGGCATCGGCATGCGACATCCAGGGATCGTTGGAGCTCGCCACCAGCGTGCTCGCGTAGGGCAGCGGCTGGCCGAGGCGGCCTTCGTCGACGCCGAAGCGCGCCGGGTCCGCCGGCGCGACCAGCAGGGCGCCGTGCAGCCCTCGCCCTCCTCGCGCCGCGTGGTGCGCCAGCGCCAGGCAGCCGAAGCTGTGCGCCACCGCGATCCAGGCTTGCGCTCGTCGCTGCTGCAGGACCTCGTCGATCGCGGCGGCCCAGCGGTCGAGGTCGGCATGGCCCCAGTCGTCGAGCTTGATGCGCACGGCACCCGGCTCGGCGCGCTCCAGCCAGGTCTGCCAATGATCGGCCTCGCTGCCATGAAGGCCCGGCACGACGAGCAGGCGCACGCCGCGGTGGAAGGGGGTGTCGAAGGAGGTGGCCATCGCGGGCGATCAGAGCGTCGCGATCGAGACTTCGGTCGACTTCACCAGGGCCACCACGTCGCGGCCCACGCGAAGGCCGAGCTCGTGCACCGAGCGGGTGGTGATCACCGAAGTGACGATCAGCCCCGAGGGCGTCTCGACATCGACCTCGGAGACCACGGGGCCTTCGATGATCTCCTTGATCTTGCCTCTGAACTGGTTGCGGGCGTTGACGGCGAGGATGCTCATGGTTCGTTGCGGGTCTTCGTGAGGATGAGTGAGTGACCGCCGGTGCAACTCACAGGGCGATCGCGAAAGGCGTGCGTTCGTCGCGCGGCTGCGGCTGCGGCGGCGCCGGCCGGGCCGGCACCCGCACGTACACCGGCACGCGATGGCCGAAGGCATCGGCCACGCTGCAGCAGCCGTGCTCGAGCAGGGCCGTCGCGAGCCCGATGGCGTCGAAGCGGTAGCCCGCCACGCGGAGATGCCGAGTCAGCTCGTCCAGCATCCGCAGGTCGCGCCGCTGCAGTGCGGTGCGCAGGGCCTGTCCGGTGCAGGGCAGCTGCAGGCCGGCAGGCGGGGAGGTGGGGGTCGTGTCCATGCCGCCGATGGTGGGCCGCCGGGCGCCGCCTGGGAACGAACGAAACCGGCGTTCCATATCCGCCGGGCTCATATGGCAGGACGCGCCGGCGTGATCGGCTACGCTGTGGCGTTTCGCCTTTCGCCTGCGCCGCCCGTGTTCACCTTCTTCGAGCGCCTCGTCGATCCCTACCCGGAAGTGGTGCCGCCGCCGGCGCCCACGGGCCTGTGGCCGTTCATCTGGGCCAACACGCTGGGCGTGCGCCGCTACGTCGTCGCGATGACGGCGCTGACGGCCGTCATCGGCGCCTTCGAGGCCCTGCTCTTCGCCTTCCTGGGCCAGATCGTCGACGGACTTTCACACACCGAGCCGGCACGCTGGTGGACCGAGGAACGGGGCCGCCTGTTCATGCTCGCCGCCGTGCTGATCGCCAGCCCGCTGCTGGTCGCCTGGCAGGCGTTGGCCAAGTACCAGACGCTCAACGGCAACTTCCCGATGCGGCTGCGCTGGAACTTCCATCGGCAGATGCTCGGCCAGAGCCTGGCCTTCTACCAGGACGAGTTCGCCGGCCGCGTGGCGACCAAGGTGATGCAGACGGCGCTCGCGGTGCGCGACACGGTGATGACGGTGGCCGACATCCTCGTCTTCATCATCATCTACTTCGTCACCATGCTCGCCGTGGTCGGCGGGGTGGACCTGCGCCTGCTGCTGCCCTTCCTCGGCTGGCTGGCGCTGTACGTGCTGGCGCTGTGGTTCTTCGTGCCCCGGCTCGGCCGGGCCGCGCGCGAGCAGGCCGATGCGCGCTCGCTGATGGTCGGCCGCATCTCGGACGCCTACACCAACATCGCCACGGTCAAGCTGTTCTCGCATGCCGGCCGCGAGTCGGGCTACGTGCGCGGCGCGATGCAGGATTTCATGCGCATCGCCTACCGCCAGATGCGGCTGGTCAGCGGGCTGGAGATCGTGATCCACACGCTGAGCATGGGCCTGGTGCTGGCCACGGCGGGCGCGACGCTTTGGCTGTGGACGCAAGGCGGCGCGGGGGTCGGCGCGGTGGCAGCGGCCACGGCGATGGCGCTGCGGCTGAACGGCGTGTCGCACTGGATCATGTGGGAGATGGCCTCGCTGTTCGAGCAGATCGGCACGGTGGCCGACGGCCTGAACACCTTGACGCGGCACGCGGCGGTGGTCGACAAGCCCGATGCGAAGGAACTGGTGGTCACGCGCGGCGAGCTGCGCTTCGAGCACGTCGTCTTCGGCTATGGCCGCGAGAACGGGCAGCGGCGCGTGATCGACGACTTCTCGCTGACCATCGAGCCGGGAGAGAAGATCGGCCTGGTGGGCCGCTCGGGCGCGGGCAAGTCGACGCTGGTCAACCTGCTGCTGCGCTTCTACGACGTCGAGGGCGGCCGCATCCTGATCGACGGGCAGGACATCTCGCAGGTCACGCAGAACTCGCTTCGCGCGCAGGTCGGCATGGTCACGCAGGACACCTCGCTGCTGCACCGCTCGGTGCGCGAGAACCTGGTCTACGGCCGGCCCGGTGCGACGGACGAGCAGATGATGGACGCGGCCCGCCGCGCCGAGGCGCACGAGTTCATCCAGGCGCTGGTCGACCCCAAGCACAGGCGCGGTTACGACGCCTACGTGGGCGAACGGGGGGTGAAGCTGTCAGGCGGGCAGCGCCAGCGCATCGCCATCGCCCGCGTGATGCTCAAGGACGCTCCCATCCTCCTGCTGGACGAGGCGACGAGTGCGCTCGACAGCGAGGTCGAGGTGGCCATCCAGCAAAGCCTCTATGCGCTGATGCAGGGCAAGACGGTGGTGGCCATCGCCCACCGCCTGTCCACCATCGCCGCGATGGACCGCCTGGTCGTCATGGACGGCGGGCGCATCGTGGAACAGGGAGACCACCGCAGCCTGCTCGCCCGCGGCGGCCTTTACGCCCGGCTGTGGGCGCACCAGAGCGGCGGGTTCCTCGGGGAGGAGTAGGGCTGCGAACCGTTCGGTGGAAGGGGCTTCGACAGGCTCAGCCAGAACGGGTGGAGTGCGCGCAAAGGCCGTCAACCCGCACTCCGCTCGACCTGCGCTGGTCGGAGCCTCCTGCGCAGGTCTCTCGCCTTCGACAGGCTCAGGCCGAACGGTGGAGTGATGCTCAGGCCGAACGGTGGAGTGATGCTCAGGCCGAACGATTGGGCATGTGCGAAGGCCGAGATACCCTTTTCCGTTCACCCTGAGCTTGTCGAAGGGCCCGCAGCAGCTTCGGCTGGATGGCGGAGCCTGAGCCTGTCGAAGGCTCGGCCCCATCGCACGATCACTTGACCAGCAGCACCTGCCGGTCGTTCAGCGGCTGCACCGGCCGCGCGTTCATCTTGTAGAGCTTGCGGAAGGCGGCCAGCTGGGCGCCGGAGATCTCGACCGGCGTCTTCAGCACTTGCCAACGCACCTCCTCGCTGCAGGGCGGCGTGGTGAGCGAGCCCGGGAACGAGAAGTAGGCGTGATCGACGGGCAGCAAGGCGCCGACGTCGAGGGTGCCTTCCAGCGCGACCTTGTCGCCTTCCTTGGCCGGCAGCTTGGCGAAGACCGGCTTCAGCGTGGCGTTCTCCTTGCCTTGCTTGAACAGCACGGCGACCACGGCCAGCTTGCCTTCGGCGCTCTTGTGCACCAGGTGCGCGACCAGCGGGTAGGCCTTGCCGTCGACCTTCTCCTCGCTCGGCGTGTGGAAGTGGAACTGCAGCAGCTTGTACTCGGTGCCGTCCAGCGTGATCGAGCCCGAGGCGGGCAGGTTGACCTGGATGGTGTGGCCGTTGTTGACCACTTCGCCGGCGCCGGCGGTGTAGGCGAACGAGACCGGCTTCACGTCGGCGGCGGCCGGCTTCACGCCCTTGGTGACGATGTCGATCGGCGACTGGTTCTTGCCCAGCTTGCAGGTCTCGAAGGACTTGTCCAGCTCGGCCCACTGGGCGGCGCCGCCGTGCTCGGCATAGCTCCAGTGCGCTGGCGTGCCTTCGGCGCGGGCGGTCAGGGTGGCGCCGAGGGTCAGGGCGGCGATCAGCGTCAGGGTGGTCTTCATGAGGGATCTGGTCTTCGGTGTCGGTGGGTGGACAGGCCTGCCGCGGTGCCGATGCAAGGCGACTCGGGGCAGGCGAGGCCGACGCTACCGTTCAGGTTCAGGACACCCGTCCAGTCCCCCCGAAGCGATCCCGGTGATTCGCGAAAAAACGTCAGCCGTCCTGGCGGATCATGTCGACCGCCTTCTCGGCGATCATGATCGTGGGGGCGTTGGTGTTGCCGCTGACGATGCGCGGCATGATCGACGCGTCCACCACGCGCAGGCCCTGGATGCCATGCACGCGCAGCCGCGAATCGACCACCGCCTCGGCGTCACTGCCCATGCGGCAGGTGCCCACCGGGTGGTAGATGGTGTCGGCCTTGGCGCGCAGGAAGGCCTCGATCTCGCCGTCGGTCTGCGCACTCGCCGAGGCGGCGAGCTCGCGGCCGCCCAGCGCGGCCAGCGCCGGCTGCTGGAGGATGCGCCGCATGATCTTGAAGCCGCGCACCAGGCGCGCGGTGTCGTCGGCATCGCCGAGGAAGTTCGGGTCGATCGAAGGGGCGGCCAGCGGATCGGCGCTGGCCAGGGTCAGCCGGCCTCGGCTCTTCGGGCGCAGCAGGCAGACGTGGCAGGAGAAGCCGTGGCCGAAGACGGTCTTGCGGCCGTGGTCGACCAGCTTGCCGACGACGAAGTGCAGCTGGAGGTCGGGCGTGGCCTCGCCTGGCTCGCTGCGCAGGAAGGCGCCGGCCTCGGCGAAGTTCGTCGTCAGCATGCCGCGGCGCTCTCGCCGCCACTGGCCCAGCCCCTGCCAGACGTTGACCAGGCCCTTGAAGGACAGGCCGAAGAGGTCGGTCTGCAAGGGCGCATCGACCACCTGCACCACGTCCACGTGGTCGTGCAGGTTGCGGCCGACACCGGGCAGCTCGTGCGCCACCGCGATGCCGTGGCGCCGAAGCTCATCCGCCGGGCCGATGCCCGAGAGCATCAGCAGCTGCGGCGATTGCAGTGCGCCGGCACTGAGCAGCACCTCGCGCCGCGCCCGCAGGCTGACGCGCTGGCTGCCGCGAAGCACCTCCACGCCCACCACGCGCCGGCCGTCCATCAGCAGCCGGGTGGCCTGCGCGCCGGTGATCACCTCGAGGTTCGGCCGGCCGAGCGCGGGCGTCAGGTAAGCCTTGGCGGCGCTGCAGCGCTCGCCATTCTTGTGGGTCACCTGGTAGGGGCCGACGCCCTCCTGGCTGTCGCCGTTGAAGTCGCCATTGAACGGATAACCCGCCTGGCGGCCGGCCTCGATGAAGGCCGGCGTGTGGCGATTGGGCGAGCGCAGGTCCATCACGTTCAGCGGGCCGCCCGTCGCGTGCCACGCGCTGGCCCCGCGCTCGTTGTGCTCGGCCCGCAGGAAGTAGGGCAGCACGTCCGCGTGGCCCCAGCCCGGGTTGCCGAGGCTGGCCCAGTGGTCGTAATCCTCTCGCTGGCCGCGGATGTAGATCATCGCGTTGACCGAGCTCGAACCGCCCAGCACCTTGCCGCGCGGCTGGTAGCCGCGGCGGCCGTTCAGGCCGGCCTGGCCCTTGGCCAGGATGGCCAGCGCGGTGAGTGCGGCCGGCACCGACAGCGCGCCG
>CAMLGG010000048.1 GCA_946479475.1 uncultured Ideonella sp.
CCCTCCGAGGGTGCGGCTCGCGCGCCACGCATGACGGCCGCCCGCGAGCCGCTGCTGCGCGAGATCGAGATCCTCGACGAGTACGGCGCCCGCCGCCGCATCCACATCCCGGCCGAGCGGCCGCTGACCGTCTTCGTGGACAAGAGCGAGCTCGTCACCCTGATGACCCTGGGCGCCGAGCCCGAACTGCTGGTGCTGGGCTACCTGCGAAACCAGCGTCTCGTCGCCTCGATGGACGAAGTGGAGTCGATCACCGTCGACTGGGAAGTGGCGGCCGCGGCCGTGCACACCCGCGATGGCCTGAAGGACCTGGCCGAGCGCACCTCCCGCCGCACCGTGACCACCGGCTGCGGCCAGGGCACCGTCTTCGGCGAGCTGATGCACGACGTCTCCGGCCTGACGCTGCCGCCGGCCGGGCAGGCGCGCATCCGCCAGTCCACCCTGGCCTCGATGCTCGAGGTGATGCGCCAGCAGGACAGCATCCACCGCAAGGCCGGCTCCGTGCACGGCTGCGCGCTGTTCCGCGGCGGCGAGATGCTGATGTTCGTGGAGGACGTGGGCCGCCACAACGCCATCGACACCATCGCCGGCTGGATGTGGGTGAACGGCATCACCGGCGAGGACAAGTGCTTCTACACGACCGGGCGGCTCACCAGCGAGATGGTGATGAAGGCGGCGCACATGGGCGTGCCCATCGTCGTCTCGCGCAACGGCGTCACCCAGATGGGCCACGACCTCGCCACCCGCCTGGGCATGACGCTCTTCGGCCGGGCGGCCAACAAGCACTTCCTCTGCTATACCGGCTTCGAACGATTCGACTCGGAGCCGCTGCCCGAGCCGGCGGCGATGCGGGTGGTGTCGTCCTCGTCGCCCTGATGGCGGCCGCATGATGGAAACCACCCTCGACACGCCCGCCGTCGAGCGCCGCTTCACGCTGCGCGCCGCCGTGCTGATGGAGCGCGAGCGTGCGCCCAACCCGTGGGAGGACTGGCGCTTCCGCCTCGCGGGCGTCGAGCTCGACGACGGTCACCTGGCCAGCCACCTCGCCGGCGGGCCCGAGGACCTGCCACTGGACTTGCAAGCCCCGCGCGTGCTGCGGGACGACGGCCGCGTGGCGCTCTGGGCCTTCCCCGGCTTCCCGGTGGAGTTGCACCCCGACCAGGCCGAGGGCTACGTGCTCAACCTGACCAGCGGCCAGCCGGTGTGGTTCGTCATGTGGCGGGTGGACGACGAGGATCCTTCGCGCGCGTGGCCCGAGATCGTCACGCTGTCCTACCACGAGGCCGGCCGATGGCTGGATGCGCAGGAGCGTGTCGACAACTGGCCGCTGCCGATGAACGTCATCGCGCTCTTGCAGGCCTATGCCGACGAGCACTACAAGCCCGAGCCTCGCAAGCGGCAGCGGCCCGCCTCCTTCAGGGCGCCGGAAGAGCGCGGAGGCCGGCGATGAGCGCGCCGGAATCCACAGGCTTCCTCGCGCGCTGGTCGCAGCGCAAGACGCTGGCCAGGCAGGGCGGAGAGGCTTGCCTGCCGGCGCAGCCCGCGCCTCTCGCGCCCGTCCCGGCGCCTATCCCCGCAGTGGCCGAAGCGGCCTCCCAGCCGCCGACAGAGCCGCCCGAGCCACCGCCCACCCTGGCCGATGTCGCCCGGCTCACGCCGGCCTCGGACTTCAGCCGCTTCGTCGCCCGCGACGTGCAGCCGGAGGTGAAGAACGCGGCGCTGAAGACTCTCTTCGCCGACCCGCACTTCAACCTGATGGACGGCCTGGACACCTACATCGACGACTACAGCCAGCCCAGCCCCCTGCCGGCCGCGATGCTGAAGAAGATGGCCCAGGCCCGCTTCCTCGGCCTCGTCACCGACGAGCCCGAAGAACCGCACACCGCGGCCGCCCTGCCCGCCGCGCAAGCCCCTGCCCCCCTGCCCGATGAAGACCCTGATCTGCGACTGCAACCGCACCATGCCGCTGGATGCCCAGGCCCTGGCCCAGGCGCTGGCGAAGACGCCCGGCGCGAGTCCTGAAGGCCTGCAGTCGACCCACAGCCTGCTTTGCCGGCGCGAGGCCGCGGCCTTCCAGCGGGTGGCACGCGAGGAGGGCGAGACCCTCGTCGTCGCCTGCACGCAGGAGGCGCGACTGTTCGCTGAGCTGAACGAGGAGACGGCGGGCGCGCGGCCGATCGCCGAGCGTCCGATCCGCTTCGTGAACATCCGCGAGACGGGCGGCTGGTCGAAGGATGCGGCGAAGGCCACGCCCAAGATCGCGGCGCTGCTCGCGGCCGCACAGCTCCCGTTGCCGGAGCCGGTGGCCACGGTCGGCTACGCCTCGGCCGGCCGCACGCTCGTCATCGGCCCCGCCGAGGCCGCGAGCCGCGCCGCGGAGCTGTTGGGTGAAGGCCTGCAGGCCAGCCTGCTGGTCGACCGGCCAGGCAGCAGCCTGCCCCAGCAGCGCGACCATGCCGTGCACACCGGCCAGCTCGTTCGGCTCTCGGGCTGGCTGGGCGCCTTCGAGGCCGAGTGGGAAAGCGGCAACCCGATCGATGCCGACCTGTGCACCCGCTGCAATGCCTGCGTGGCCGCCTGTCCCGAGGGCGCGATCGGGCTGGACTACCAGGTCGACCTCGACCTGTGCCGCAGCCACCGCGACTGCGTGCGCGTGTGCGAGGCTGCCGGGGCGATCGACTTCGAGCGCGGCGCGGTGCGCCACCGCGAAGGCTTCGACCTCGTTCTGGACCTGCGGCCCTCGCCCGCCTTCACCATGCACCAGCCGCCCCAGGGCTACCTGCATGTGGGCGGCGACGAGCGCAGGCTGATGGCCGCCGTGCTGCAGATGCGCGAGCTGGTCGGCGAGTTCGACAAGCCGCGCTTCTTCCGCTACCAGCAGCGCCTGTGCGCCCACAGCCGCAACGAGCAGGTCGGTTGCACGGCCTGCATCGAGGTCTGCTCGGCCCGCGCGATCCGCAGCGACGCCTCGGCCAAGGGCCGATCGAGGAACGACCTGCAGCCCCCGGGCGGCATCGTGGTCGAGCCGCACCTGTGCGTCGGTTGCGGCGCTTGCACCACCGTCTGCCCCAGCGGTGCCCTGAGCTACGCGACGCCATCGCCCGCCGGTCAGGGCAGGCGTCTGCAGACGCTGCTGGCCACCTACGCACGCGCCGGCGGCAGGGACGCCGCGCTGTTGCTGCACAGCGAAGGCGCAGGCCAGCGCCTGGTGCACGAGCTGGGCCGGGCAGCAAGGCTGGACGCATCGCTGCACGGCGTGCCCGCCCGTGTCATCCCCGTGGCGCTCTGGCACACGGCGAGCGTCGGGCTCGACCTCTGGCTGGCCGCCCTCTCGCAGGGTGCTTCGCAGGTGTGGGTGCTCTTGACCGAGGAAGAGGCCCCCGAGTACCGCGAAGCGCTGGCCGAGCAGATGGCCGTCGGCCAGGCGATCCTGACCGGGCTGGGCTACGCCGGCGAGCACTTCAGGCTGATCCAGGCGAGGGATGCGCGCGACCTGGCTGCGCTCGACGAGGCGTTGCGTGCCCCGCCGGCCCAGGTCGTGAAGCAGGCCGCCGCCTTCGCGGCCCAGGCGGACAAGCGGCCCACCCTGGAGCTGGCGGTCGACCACCTGCGCCAACAAGCGCCCACGGTGCCGGAGGCTATCGCCCTGCCGGCCGCCGGCTCGCCCTTCGGCAGCCTGCGGGTCGACACCGAGCGCTGCACGCTGTGCCTGGCCTGCGTCGGCGCCTGCCCCGAGGCCGCGCTGGCCGACAACCCGGAGCGGCCGCAGCTGAAGTTCATCGAGAAGAACTGTGTCCAATGCGGCCTGTGCGCCAGCACCTGCCCCGAAGGGGCGATCACCCTCGTGCCGCGCCTGCTGCTGGCCGACGAGGGCCGCGCCCGCAAGGAAATGCGGGTGCTGAACGAGGCCCAGCCCTTCGCCTGCGTGCGCTGCGGCAAGCCCTTCGGCACGCTGCGCGCCATCGAGGCCATGCTGAGCAAGCTCTCTGGCCATTCGGCCTTCCAGGGCGCGGCGGCCGAGCGCCTGAAGATGTGCGGCGACTGCCGCGTCATCGACATCCACACCAGCCAGGCCGAAGTCCGAATCACCGACCTCTGAACCGCCGATGAGACATCCTGGGTCAACACCCTCCTGGCGGGCCGAGTGCAGGGCCGCTCCCAAGCCGGCCCGCATCCCCCCGGGGGATCGGCCGACGTACTCGTCGGCCGAGGGGCTCCGATGACCGCTTCCCCCCTGCACTTCGCGTCGCCCGACCAGGCAGAGGAGCTGGCCCGCGCCGAGCTCTACACCCTGCTGGCGCGCCTGTGGCTCGCTGCGCCGGACGAGGCCCTGCTGGAGCAGTTCCGCGTTGCCGTCACGCAGGCGCCCGTGTCGGGCGCCCACCTGGAAGGCCCGTGGCAGGCCCTCGTCGGCGCCTGGCGGACGACGACGGCCAGTGAAGCCGCGGCCGAGTACGACACCCTCTTCGGCGGCGTCGGCAAGCCCGAGGTCTTCCTCTACGGCTCGTACTACCTCTCCGGCTTCCTCAACGAGAAGCCCCTGGCCGCGCTTCGCGGCGACCTTGCGGCCCTGGGCCTGACGCGTGACGAAGCGCGCGGCGAGACCGAGGACCACATCGCCTACGGCCTGGAGGTGATGCGCTATCTGATCGCGGGCGACGACCCCGCCGCCTGCACGCTCGAGCAGCAGCGGCGCTTCTTCCGCGGCCACCTGCAGCCCTGGGTCGGGCGGCTGTGCGAAGCGGTCGAGGCACACCCCGCTGCGTGCTGCTGGCGCGAACTGGCCCGCTTCACCCGCGCCTTCATGCAGGTCGAGACCCAGGCCTTCGACATGCTGGAATAGCCGCATGATCGAAGCACACGACATCACCGGCCTCGTCCTCGCCGGCGGGCGCGGCAGCCGCATGGGCGGCGTCGACAAGGGGCTGCAGAACCACCGGGGCATGCCGCTGGCCCTGCATGCGTTGCTGCGGCTGGGCCAGCAGGTCGGCGCGACCATGGTCAATGCCAACCGCAACCTGGCGGCCTACGAGTCCATGGGCGCGCCGGTGTGGCCCGACGCCTTGCCCGACTACCCCGGCCCGCTGGCCGGCTTCCTGGCCGGGCTGGAGCATTGCGAGACGCCCTGGCTCGTCACCGTGCCCTGCGACACGCCCGACTTCCCTTCCGATCTCGTGGCGCGCCTGGCTGCCGCAGCCGAGGAGCAGCAGGCCGAGATCGCCATCGCCGCCACCCGGGAGCCCGACGGCAGCCTGCAGTCCCAGCCCGTGTTCTGCCTGATGCGTGCCAGCCTGCTGGAAAGCCTGGTGCGCGCCACCACCGCCGGCGAACGCAAGATCGACCGCTGGGCCAGGCAACACCGCTGTGCCGAGGTGGTGTTCGACAACGCAGGCGCCTTCTTCAACGCCAACACCCTGGCCGAGCTGCAGAGCCTGCAGGGCAGGCGCTGAGGCAGGAAGGCGGGCCGAAGCCGCGGCTTCCGGCCGTCAAGGCCACTTGGCGGGCGTGGAGAACGGCCGGTCGGCATCGACCACGAACATCACCAGCGCGTGCAGGTCGGTGCCGCCGCTGCTGGACACCTGCATGGGCTGGTCGGCGCCGCGTCCGGCCTCGCTGCGGCCGGCGGGGATGCGCACGGTCCCGGCGGGACTCCGGATGCTCTGTTCGCCCGCGAGGACGAAGAACGCCTCCGAGCCTGGATGGCTGTGCACGGCGGTCTCGGCCCCCGGCGGGCCGCTGGCGTCGTTGATGCGCAGCAGGTAGTGGCTTGCCTCCACCCGTGGGATGGGGCCGACCTCGGCGACCGGCCTGGCTGCGGGCGACCGGCCGCCCGCAGGCCCCAGGGTGAACGACCAGACCTTGCCATCGGCCTCGGCCACCAGCGTCCAGGGGCCGGCGGCGGAGCGGGCCCCGGCGACGCTGTCGAACTGCTCGATGCGCCACCAGAGCTCGCCGGGCGGGAGGTGGTCGACACGTGCCTGCGCCAGGGACTTCAGGCTCAGCGTGCCGGTGGGCTGCTGGGCCGGGGCGGGCGGCGCGCTGCACAGCATCGACACGACCAGCAGGATGCCGGCCGACAACGAACGGGGTGTGGACATGGGATCCTCCTTTCGGTGGGTTCTGCTACAAGTCGACGAGCGCAAGGTAGGCCCGCGAATCGCCTCGCGTCCTCACGGCGCGCTTCACTTTCGGTGAGGATTCGGTGTCGAACGGTCCAGTCGAGATCGGCGAATGGCGGGTGCACGGCGACCTGCACCGCATCGAGCGCGCCGGCGAGGTCGTGCGCCTGGAGCCGAAGGTGATGGCCGTGCTGCTGCACCTGGCCGCCCGCGCCGGCCAGGTGGTCAGCCGGGACGAACTGATGCAGGCGGTGTGGCCCGGCGTGGTGGTGGGCGACAACGCCCTCACCCAGGTGGTCAACAAGCTTCGCAGCGGCCTGGGCGACGCGGCGAAGCACCCGCGCTACATCGAGGCCGTGGCCAAGAAGGGCTATCGCCTGATCGCGCCCGTGGCCGCCTGCCCGAGCCCGCCGCGGGCCAGCGCCGAACCTGCCGCGGCGCCCGCGCCTCGGCTCGGCCGCCCTGTCCTGGCCGTTGCGCTCGTCGCGATTTCGGCCACCGCCGCCGCGCTGGGCACATGGTGGGGCGGATCCGTGCTGCGACCCGCGCCCGCGTTGCGGCGCGCCGAAGCCGCAGAAGCACGCCCCCTGCTGGTGGTGCGGCCCGTCGAGGCGACGCAAGCCGAAGGCGCAGCCGCCGCCAGGGCCCTCTCGGCCGAACTGGCCACCACGCTGGCCAAGGTCGAGGGCCTGACCGTCGCGCGCATGCCGCCCGCAGGCAAGCCGTACTACGCGCTGGAAGGACAGCTGCAGCAGCACGGCGGGCGGCTGCGCCTGCATGTCAACGTGGTCGATTCACGCTCCGGCGTCCAGGTCTGGGCCGCAAGGATGGAGCCGGCCGCCGATGAAGCCTTCGCGATGCAGGAGAACCTCGCGCAACGCGTGGCTGCGGAGCTCCCGGGCCGGCTCGTCGAGGCAGAGACCCGCCGCCAGGCCGAGCGAAGCACGAGAAGCCTGGAGGCCTACCGGCTGTTCACCGCGGCGAGGTCTGCGCTGCAGGCTCGCCGCCCCGCCGAGAACGAACGCGCGCGGGCGCTGTGCTGGTCGGCGATCCGCCACGACCCGGCCTTTGCACGCGCGTATGCGGGCCTGGCGATGAGCGAGGCGCTGCCCTTTCAGCAAGGCTGGTCGGACGATGCGGGTGCCCTGCAGCGCGCCCAACGCTTCGCCTCGACTGCCGCCGCGCTGAGGCCGGACCTGCCCGAGGCCCACTGGACGCTGGCCTTCGTGGCCGTGCAGAGGCGGGAGGCGGCCGCCGCCCTCGCGCACCTGGCCGACGCCCTGCGCCTGGACCCCTCCTATGCCGATGCCTATGCCCTGCGCGGAGGGCTGTACACCTACGTCGGGCAGCCCGATCGCGGGCTGGAGGACCTGCAGCGCGCGCTGCGGCTCAACCCCGACGCGGGTTCGCTCTACCTCCTGCTGCTGGGGCGGGCCTGGTTCTTCATCGGCGACCTCGAGCAGGCGCGCTTCCAGCTCGAGCGCGCCCTGGAGCGCAATGCCGACAACGTCGAGGCCCGGCTGTACCTGGCCGCCGCCGCGGCCCGGCAGGGGGACCGCGAGGCCGCGCAATGGCAGATGACCGAGGTGCTCCAGCGCGAGCCAGCGTTCGACCTCGATCGCTGGCTGGCGCACTATCCCTTGGTGGACGAGGGCCTGAGGGGTCGACTGCGAGCCGCCCTGTCCGGAACGTCCGGCGCGCCGCCGCGCTGAAGTACTGCCCTGCGACGACGAGCGTGGCCGCCGCCCGCCGCCGCATCGCCCCTGCCGCTCGTCGTCCGTGGCAGGATCGCGCCCTTTCGTCTTCCGATCGCTTTCGTGCCATTCGAACACGCCCGCCGCATCGGCCTGTCGCTGCCGGCGCATCGGCAGGTCTTCGCCGCCTTCTTCCTCTACGCCTTTTCCCTGGGCGGCTTCTTTCCGAGGCTGGCCGAGCTGCAGCGCACGCTCGGCGTCAGCGAAGGCGAACTGGGGCTCGGCCTGATAGGCGCGGCCTGCGGCACGCTGTTCTCGCTCAGCTTCGCGGGCCGGCCCGTCGAGCGGATCGGGCATCGCCGCCTCCTGCTCGCGCTGCTGCCCTTGCTGCCGGTTTCCTACGCCGTGGCGGCGCACGCTCGCGGCCCGATGGCGCTCTTCCTTTGCCTGGTGCCGGCCGGGCTGTGCATCGGCGCGATCGAGCTGGTGGTCAACCTCGAGGCCGACCGCGTCGAGCACCAGGGCGGGCGGCGGATCATGAACCGGGCGCACGCCTTCTGGAGCTTCGGCTTCTTCGGTGCCGGCCTGGTCGGTGCGCTGGCCGCGCGCCTGGGGATCTCGCCGCAGTGGCACCTCGCAGCCGTGGTGCCGCTGAACGCGGTCCTGGCCCTGCTGCTTCTCGGCCGGTTCGAGGGGGCACCCCGGCGCGCCGGCAGCAGCGAGGAGGCGGCACACCACTTCGCACGGCCGACCGTGGCCATCATGGGCCTGGTCCTGTTCTCCCTTTCCGGCCTCGTGCTCGAAGGCGCGGGCATCGACTGGTCGGCCATCTACATGCGCGACGTGTTCGGCTCGGCCCCCTTCGTCGGCGCGCTCGCCGTCTCCTGCGTCGCCTTCGCGCAGGGTGGCACGCGCTACATCGCCGACCGCTTCGTCGAGCGCCACAGCCCGCGGGCGATCGCTCGCATGCTGCTGGGTGTATTGGGCCTGGGCGCACTGCTGGTCACCTTGGCTCCGGCCGCACCACTCGCATTGCTGGGCTTCGTCCTCCTCGGCGTCGGAACGAGCGTGATGTTCCCGCTGGCCATGTCGGCCGCCGCCCAGCGCACCGACCGGCCGGCCGCCACCAACGTGGCCGCGCTGGCGCAGACCTCGTTCGTCAGCTTCCTCATGGCGCCGCCGCTGCTCGGCTTCGTTGCCGAGCACTGGGGCATCCGCTGGACCTTCGGGCTGGGCCTGCCGCTCGTCATCGTCAGCGCGGCGCTTTCATCGGCACTGCGGGGCACGGCAAGACCGCGCGCATAGGCGGGCTGGCGTTGGCGCCAGACGCCGGCCGGCTGTAGCCTTCGCTCCTCGTTTCACGCAGCCGCGGATGCCGAACCGCGCAGGAACCAGGAGTCGAGATGCCCACACCGAAACCCGAGACCCGGCCGGCCTCCGAGCGGATCGACGCGCGCATCGCCGAGCTCGGCGACTGGCGCGGCCAGATGCTCTCCCGGCTGCGCGCCCTCATCCGCGAGGCCGACCCAGGCGTCACCGAGGAATGGAAGTGGAACAACCCCGTCTGGTCGCACGACGGGCTGATCTGCACGGGAGAGAGCTACAAGAAGGTGGTGAAGATGACCTTCCCCAGGGGCGCCTCGCTGCCCGATCCCTCGAAGCTCTTCAACTCCAGCCTGGACGGCCACGTGCGGCGCGCCATCGATTTCCACGAGGGCGAGGCCGTCGACGAGAAGGCGCTCAAGGCCCTCGTCCGGGCTGCCGTGGAGGTGAACCGGCGGTCGACGTAGCTCAGGCCTCGACGGCAGCGAACTGGCCGGCGGCCTGCCGGCCCATCAGCCGCACCACCTGCTCCACCGACATCGGCCGGCCCAGGCCGAAGCCCTGGAAGTAGTCGCAGCGCAAGCCGTTCAGGTGGTCCAGGTCGCCGGCCGTCTCCACCCCCTCGGCCACCACCTGCATGCGCAGCGAGTGCGCCACGTCGATGATCGACTGCACCAGGGTGGAGGCATCGTCCGACGCGCTGACGCCCTTGACGAAGCTGCGGTCGATCTTGAGCTTGCTGCAGCGCATGCGTCGCAGGTAGCCCAGCGAGCTGTAGCCGGTGCCGAAGTCGTCGATCGACAAGGCGTAGCCCATGCTCTGCAGGGCGACCAGGATCGAGTCCGGCGAGTCGATGTCCTCGAAGACGTTGGATTCGGTCAGCTCGAACTCCACCGCCGTGGGGCCGAGCCCGAGCTCGTACAGCAGGTCGAGGAAGGCCTGCCGCTGGCCCTGGCGTCGAAACTGCCGGGCCGACAGGTTCAGCGCCACGCGCGGCATCGCCGCCAGGCCCTGCTCGCTCCATCGCGTGAGGTCGGTGCGCAGGCGGCGCAGCAGGGCCAGGCCCAGCGAAGCGATCAGCTCCGACTGCTCGGCCACGGCGATGAACTCCTGCGGCGGCACCCAGCCGCGCACGGGATGCTGCCAGCGCGCCAGCGCCTCGAAGGACACCACGCGGCCGCCGCCGTCGAAGATGGGCTGGTAGGCCAGCGAGAGTTCGCCGCGCGGCAGACCGACCCTGAGGTCCGCCTCGAGCATGAGGCGCGCCTTCATCGCCTCGCCGAGCTGCGCCGAGTAGAAGTGGTACGCGTCCTTGCCTTCGCGCTTGGCCTCGTACATGGCCGCGTCGGCACAGCGGATCGCCTCTTCCGGCGTCGCCGCGTCGGCAGGCAAGAGCGCCACGCCCACGGAAGCGCTCACGCGCAGTTCCGAGCCTTCGAACGAGATGGGCTCGGGCAGGCGCCTGACCACCTCGGCGGCCACGCGCGTGGCGGTCGCCGCGTCCACCGCATCCAGCAGGATGGCGAACTCGTCGCCGGACAGCCGCGCCACCACGTCGCTGTGGCGGATCGCATCCCGCAGCCGCTGCGCGACCGTCCGCAGCACCGCGTCGCCCGCGGCATGGCCGAGGCGGTCGTTGATCTGCTTGAAGTTGTCGATGTCGACGAACAGCAGCGCATCCCGGCGCGAGCCGCGTTCCCAATGGCCCTGGGCGTGCGAAAGCAGCATCTGGAACGAGCTTCGGTTGGGCAGCCCGGTCAGGGCATCGTGCGCTGCCAGGAACCGCGTGCGCGCCTCGACCTCGCGCACCCGCGCCCCGAGCCGCCGGGAAGCGACCAGCGTCAAGGCCAGCGACATCAGCATCACGGCCAGCGCTCCGCCGATGAACTTGGCCAGGCCCAGCCAGACGCCGGCCAGCTCGGCGCGGATCTCCAGCTGCCCGACCTCCTTGCCATTGGCCTGGATGCCGTGTCGCACCTGCACCTCGCCCACCCGGCCGCTCCACCAATGGGGCGGCCGTCCTTCGCGGCGGTACTCGGCCAGCAGTCGCCCGTCCTCGCGCAGCAGGCGGCCCTCAAGCACCATCGGCGAGCCCGCCAGGGACTCCAGGATCTCTCGCGCATCCGAGGCGCTGTCGAACAGCACGGCCGCGTTGGCCGTGCGGCCGACGATCTCGGCCTGCGTCTGGAGCTCCT
Source organism: uncultured Ideonella sp. (assembly GCA_946479475.1). The sequence continues at coordinate 11,332 of CAMLGG010000048.1, forward strand.
GCACCATCCGGTCGCGCAGCGCGACGTACTGCAGCACCGACAGCAGCAGCACCAGGACGGCCGCGGCGATGGTCGCGACGACGCCTTCTCCCAGCATCTCGTGCCAGGGCGACCGCCGCGCGGCGTGTTCGTCTGCGGGGCCCATCTCAGGTTTCCTTCACGTAGCGGGCCAGGCGAAGCACCTTCGCGCTGATGTCCAGGCCGCTGCGACGCAGCGACTCCAGGCCGATGTCGAACACGACCTTGCCGCTGTCGACCTGCAGGTTGAGCATCGCGCCTCTTTCGAGCAGGCCCAGCTCGTCGCCCACCCACAGCAAGCCGTGCAGGCCGGCCTGCTGCTGCAGGCTCGCCAGGCCGGCCTGGCCGACGTAGGCCACGTGGCAGGCCGCGAGCTGCCCGGGTGTCACGCGATGCCAGCTGAACACCCGGTCGTTGATGCGACGACCCTCGAAGCCGCGCATCGCCTGCGCCAGCGGAGTGTCGTCCAGCGCGCAGAACTGGAAGCTCGTCTCACCCGAGCGCCCCGGCCACTGCACGAACAGCAGGATCTGGAACAGCACCTGAGCCTTGAGCTCCTGCTCCTGCCGCTGCGCCTGCGCAGGCATGGCCCACACCAGCGCGAGGGCGATCAGGGCGGTCAGGAGGCTGGCGAAGCGCATGTCGGTGCCTGGCGTCGGCTCAGAACGCGAGCGTGCAATCCAGCGCCAGCGCACGGCGAGGCAAGGGCACGCGTTCGATCGGCAGCGCGGGCGTCGTGACGTCGTGGGCGCGGGCGTCGGCGACGTTGGTGACCCGCAGGGCCACGCTGCTGCCGGGCCGCGGCTGGTGGCGAAGCACGGCGTTGAGCAGGGCATACGCCGGCACGTCGGCCTCGCCGCTGCGGCGCCCGACGGCGTTCGCCTCCAGGCCCACCCACCAGGAAGGCGCCAGCGGCGCGAGCAGATGGCCCTTGAGCAGCCAGCGAGGCGAATTCGAGGCCGCGTCGCCGTTCACGAGGGCATGGGTCAGGGTCATGCTGGCGCGCCAGCGCCACGCCCCTTCGGCCTGCTCCAGGTCGAGGTCCAGCCCGCTCGTGCTCGCGCTGCCGACGTTGCGGTACTGCCCGATCTGCGAATCTTCGGGCAGCACGAAGTCGATCATCTGGCCGAGCTGGTAGCGGTAGATGCTGGTGGACACCCGGACGCCGGAGGGCAAGGCGTGCTCCCAGGCCAGTTCGGCCGTGGTGATGTGCTCGAGCCCCAGCGAAGGATTGGCCGCCTGCGAGGAGCCGTCGTCGTAGTAGAGCTCGGCGATGTTGGGCGCGCGGAAAGCCCGGCCGAGGCTCAACTTCCACGCATCGTGGGCATCGGGACGGTAGTTGACGGCCAGGCGCGGCGAAAACTCGGCTTCGCCGTGGCCCAGCCGGTCGATCCGCAGGCCGGTCGTGACGGCCCAGCGCTCGGTCGCCCGCCACTGGTCCTGCAGGTACAGGCCCGCGCGCCAGTTGTCCACCCTCCGGTCGAGATCGCTGTCCGCGGAACCGACGTCGTGGTTGAGCAGCCGTGCGCTGTACACCCTGCGCCAGTCGAGGCCGGCGACCACGACATGGTTGGTCCAGCCGTTCCACTGGAGCTTGGCTTCGCCGTCGAGCCAGCGGGCGCCGAGGTCGTCCACGTTGGTCGATTCGTCCGGCGTGCCGGCATCGAAGCGGTAGTAGCCGAGGTAGCGGTAGTGGCCGAGGGCCAGGCGGGCGCCGGGCCGCAGCGAGCCGGCCCAGCCGCCGTCCCAGCCGAGCTCGCCGAAGCGGTACTCGTCGATGTAGTGGGTGCCCGGGGCGCCGAAGCTGGTCTCGTACTCGCCGGTCGCCACGTCCTTGTCGCGCTCGTGCGAGATCAGCGTCGCGCGCCAGGGGCCGGCGCGCAGCTTGGCCAGCAGGGCGTGGTAGCGCGTGCCGTCCAGGCCGCGGGCCACGCCGTCGGGCGCCTGCGGCGAAGCGAGCTCCGGCAAGCTCAGGTCTTCGCCCTGGTCGCGGTAGCCGACCACGCCGACGAAGAGGTCCACGCCGGAGGGGTCGGCCAGCCCGTAGCTGGCGGCGGCACGGGTACGCCCGAAGCTGCCCGCGCTCGCCCGCGCCATCGCTCCCGGCGCGTCGGCGCCATCGAGCATCGCGAAGTTGACCACCCCGAACAGGGCGTTGCTGCCGTAGACCGACCCGCCGGGGCCGTAGGCCAGCTCGGTGCGCTTGACCCAGTCCGGCGGGACGGGGAACTCGTAGCCGGGCAGGGCCTGGTCGAAGACCGCATCGTTGACCCGCAGGCCGTCGATGGTCATCAGGGTGCGCGAGTTGAAGTCGCCCGCGCGATTGAAGCCGCGCAAGCCGAACGAGGTGTAGCTGCGGTTGGAGCTGAGGTAGACGCCCGGCAGCCGCTGCAGGACGTCGCCCACGGTCTCGTGGCCCAGCATCATCGAGTCGACGCGCTCGAACACCCGAACCACCGCGGGGGCATCCAGGGTGCTCTGCGCGTAGCGCGACACGCCCTCGACCTCCACGTCGAGCAGCCGGGCCAGGTCGCCGCCATCGTCGGCTTGGGCAGTCTGAGCGCGGCCGGGCGACGCGGCCAGCACGGTGCACGCGGCGCACGCGGCAGCCCACGTCCATGACGCCTTTCGCCGCAGCAGCCGGCGCTTGTCCATCTCGTGTTCCGATTCCATTGGCCATCCGGGCAGCGAAATGCCACCCTTCAGGGAACTGTCATCGGCACCAGCGTGGGGCGCTTGAACCGGGTGGATGCCAACCATGCCGCGCAATGAAGCGCGGGACCTTCCGCCGTGTCGGCCCGCCGCGGCGGCTCTTGAGGACTTTCGCCGGCCGGCGCCGGCAGGAATGCACGGCCCTTCAGCGTTGGCGGAAGGCGGCGGAGATGGTGTCTATCCAGTCGCGCTTGACGACCCAGTCCCTGCCGCGCTCGAAGAGCACCGAATACTCGTCGGGGTTGCCGGCGCCGCGATAGTCCCAGTAGGTGAAGCCGACACGGCTGGCCACGAGCGCCTGCATCATCTCGCGCAGGGCGCGGCGGTCCGGATCCTCCTTCGAGCGCACCCCGACCTGCTGGATGAAGACCGGCACCCTGCGCTGCATGCGGAAGTCCGCCAGCTTCTTCAGGCGATCGCGGAATTCCGCCAGCGCGGCGTCGTCGGCACCGTTCTTCTTCGCGTGGAGGAACAGGTTGCCGGTGTAGACCACGTCCTTCCAGGCCGGGTCGTAGACCTCGTCGACCGCCTGCGCGTGGTAGCTGCGGCCCCCGATCAGCAGCGGCACGCCAGGCGCGACCTCCCGGATGGCGGCCATCACCTCGGCGTAGAAGGCCTTGATCTCGGCGCCGCTGGAGCCGTGCGGATTGGGCTCCGGCAGGGGCTCGAACATGCCCAGGTAGGGCGTGTCCTTGTAGCGGCTGGCGACGAAGCGCCAGGCGGCGATGAACTTCTGGCGCAGGCCCGCGTCGGTCCAGAAGTTGTGGCCCTTGTCGCCGTATTGCCCGCCCGGGTCGCAGTAGCGCCGCTGCTCGGGCTGCATCACGCCGTTCTGGCCGCAGTCCGAATCCAGGAACAGCACGATCCAGAGCCTGGCGGCCGAGGCCGCTCGCACGAACTGGTCGAGCCGGGCGATGTTGGAAGGCGCGATGCCGGCGGTGGCGGTGGCCTTGTCGTCGCGGCTCTCGACCCCCTTGCCGGGATAGTTGCCCCACCAGCGAAGGGGCAGCCGCACCGCGTTGGCCCCCTGCGCAGCGTTCTCGGCCGCGTCTTGCGGATCGCTCTTGGCCCAGTGGCCCCAGTTCCAGCCTCGAAGGATCAGCGGCTGGCCGTCGGGCCCGACGATGTCGGGGCCGCGCACCGCCAGGCGCGGCGGCGCGGCCCAGGTGGACGATGTGGCGCCGAGGCTCATCGAAAGGCCGAGCAAAGGCAGCTTGAGGGCACTCCTGCGGGTGGGCATGGCGGGCTCCTGGCGACACCGGCCGGCTCAGCCGCGCCGCTTGAAGAACTGGACTTCGCGTTCGTGCTGCTCGGCCGCCTCGCGGGTCTGGAAGGTCCCGAGGTTGCGGCGCTTGCCGGTCTTGGGATCGGTCTTGCGGGAGTAGAGCCGGTATTCGCCGGTAGACAGCTTGCGGATCATGGCGGACTCCGGGGACGCTGGAAAAGCTTTACTCTGAAGCAAACGTCGTTCGCATCTGCCGGCCCAGGCCGCGTGCGCTTGTAGGCCAACTCTCACGGCCGCGCCGGCGCCCCTCGCCACAACGGACGCAGCATCAGCAGGCCGAATGCCGGCCCGAGGGCCAGCCAGGGCAGCAGGCCGGCCAGGGGCAGCACGGGCGCGGCCCGGGTGAACAGCTCGATGCTGCCCACGGTGATCGCAAAACCCATGCAGTTGGCGAAGGTGAGCACGCTGCCGACGAGGGCCGGCGGGGCGTTCTGGGCGGTCAGCGTGGAAAGCTGCGGGGAATCGCCCACCACGGTGATCCCCCACAGGGCCAGCCAGGCGATGAACAGCGGCAGGGGCGCGCTCAGCATCCAGGGACTCACGAGTCCGCAGGCGCCGCTGGTGGCCAGCTGGACCGCGGCCACCCGCGCCGGCCCGTGGCGCCGGACGAGCAGGCCGCCCACGACGCAGCCCGCGAAGCCGCCGCCGATGACGGCGAACGACGCCGCGCTGATCGATGCGCCCGACATCCGCGTGCCGAGCACCAGCGGCAACAGCACGTAGAAGGTGTAGAGCTCCCACATGTGGCCGAAGTAGCCGAACACCGACGATCGCAGCCGGCGGTCCGTCCAGATCAGGGCCAGCGCGCGCGGCGTGATCGGCGCACCGCGCGGAGCTTGCGGCGTCTCGGGCAGGAGCGTGGCGGTGGCGATCCCGCCGAAGGCTGCCAGCGCCGAGACGGCCAGCAGCACCCCTTGCCAGGGCAGCGAGACACCGATGGCACGCAGCCCATGCGGCAGCGCCGTGCCCAGCACCAGCGCGGCGATGAGCACGCCCAGCGCCGCGCCCAGGCCCTGGCGGTGCCATGCCGCGGCGATACGCATGCCCACCGGGTAGATGCCGGCCAGCAGGAAGCCCACCGCGAAGCGCAGCGCGAGCAGTGCCGTCCATTGCCCGTGCAGCAGCACGGCCGCCGCGTTGGCCGCCGCACCCGCCAGCGCGCAGGCCAGGAACACCCTGGTGGGCCGGAAGCGGTCGGCCACCATCAGCAGCGCGAAGGCCAGCGTCCCGCAGACGAACCCGATCTGCACCGCCGAGGTCAGCGTGCCGGCGGCCGAGGCCGGCAGGCCCCAGTCGCGCTGCAGGTCCGGCATCACCGCATTGGCGGCGAACCACAGCGAGGTGCCGCAGAACTGCGAGACGACGATGACGGGCAGGACCCGCCGCGGCACTGCGCCCATCGGGGGCCCGGCGCGGCCGTCAGAAGGCAAAGGCGTTCGTCAGGTCGCCCGCGCCCGCGCGCGCGCCGGGCAGGGGCTCGAGGCCGTAGCGCCTCGTGATGAACTTGATGATGGACGTGGTGTCGTAGCTCGTCTTGTCGACGAAGCCCTTCCTGGCGAACGGCGAAATGACGATCGCGGGGATGCGCGTGCCGGGGCCCCAGCGGTCGCCCTGGGGCGGCGGCACGTGGTCCCAGTAGCCGCCGTTCTCGTCGTAGGTGACGATGACCGCCATCTTCGGCCATTGCGGGCTCCTGACCAGGCGCTGCAGCAGCTCGTCCAGGTGTTCGTCGCCCTGGGCGAGGTCGGTGTAGCTGGGGTGCTGGGTGAGCCGGCCCACCGGCTTGTAGAAGCTCACGGCGGGCAGCTTGCCGGCATCGATGGCGGCGGCGAAGTCCTCGTAGTCCTTCAGGTGCTCCGCGCGGTCCGGGGTGCCGGGCGCGAAGCGGGCGAAGTAGTTGAAGGGCTGGTGGTGCGGCTGGAAGGCCAGGGCCTCGCGCGTGGAGCCGTTGTAGATCACCCCGCGGCGCTGGTCGGGCGGCTGGCGGCCGTCGGCCACGGCGGCATTCCAGCCGCCGGCGTACCAGGCCCAGGTCACGCCCTTGGCCGACAGGGTGTCGCCAATGGTCCTTGCCGTCTGCGGCGGGACGGGGTTCTTCGCCGGGTCGGCGAAGTCGAGGTTGCCGCCCGCCGCAGGCGGTGCCCCGCTGGGCTGGTAGGACGGCTGGCTGGTGTTCACCGCGTAGCCGTCCGGCGTCACGGGGCCGTCGAAGAGCTGCACCGGCCCGTTCATCACGCTGGCCGGCGAAGCGTCCTTGCGCACCAGCCGGCCGTCCGCGTCGAGCTTGGCCCTGAGCGAATCGGGCGCGTTGGGGAAGGCCGGCGTGCAGGCGCAGACGAGCCACTGGTGATTGAGGAACGAGCCGCCGAAGGCGCCCATGAAGAAGTGGTCGGCCAGCGTGTACTGCTGCGCCCACTTCCACATCTTCATCCGCGAGCCGTCCCAGTAGCCCATGGTCCACGCGCCGACCGTCGTCATGGCGACGAACCTGTTGTTGGCGCCGCCGTTGATCTGCTCCTGGTTCTGCCAGAAGTTGTGGATGGGGCTGGGGAGGATCTCGTCGAGCCGCCGGTCGACCGGCGGCTGGTCGATGCGGAAGGGTCCGTTGGGCAGACCGGTGGGGAATCGCGCGCTGGGTTTGCCGCCTTCGTAGACCGGGGGCAGCGTGGCCAGGGGCCGGCCGTCGTGGTCGAGCTGGGTCTTCTGCTCGGCGGTCGCCTGGGCGATGCCTTCCGCGCCCGGGAACAGGCCGTAAAGGTGGTCGAAACTGCGGTTCTCGGCGTAGATGACGACGATGTTCTCGATGCGGTCGAGGCCGGCCGGGCCGGTGGTGCGCATGGGCGCGCAGGCGGCAAGCGCGGCAACAGCGAGCAGCGAGGGGATCAGGTGTCGGCGTGGCATGTGCGTTGTTCCTCGGGCAAGTGTGGCGGGCGTGGCGCGGCAGGGGCGGATTGTGGCTCTGGCGGGCTAGGATGCCGCGCTTTCCCCCAACGCCCGCAGTTCCCCCGATGGATGTCCGCACCCTCTTCCTCGCCCAGACGGGTGCGCTGGGGGCCACGGCCGCGATGCTGTGGGCGGCTCGGGCCCCGGCCGACGAAGGCTCCGGCCTCGACACCTGGACCTGGGCGGTGACGACGCAGGCCGCGGCCTACCTGCTGCTGGCCAACGCGGGCCGGCTGCCGCTGTGGCTGACGGCCTTCGGCGGCAATGTGCTCGGCGCCCTCAGCGTGGCGCTGTTCTTCGCGGCGATCCGCCGCTTCCTGGGCCGCGCGTGGCGATGGTGGCCGCTGGCGGCGATGGTCGTGCTGGTCGCCTGCGTGGCAACCGCGGCCGGCACGAAGTACGAGACCGCCACCATCTTCAACGGCTACGTCTACGGCGCCGTGCAGCTGCTCAACGGCTGGGCGCTGCTGCGCGTGCCGGCGGCGGCATCGCACCGCGTGCAGCGCCTCGTCGCCCTGTTCTACCTGGCGATGGGCCTCGTCCTTCCGCTGCGCGCGACGGCCCTGCTCCTGCAAGGCTCCGGCATCGACTATCTCGAGCACCCGCTGGCCTGGCAGGAGCCGGTCTACGCCTTCGGCTTTCTCTTCGTGATCGTCACCAACCTCGGCTTCCTGCTGATGTGCAAGATGCGGGCGGAAGCGGAGGTTCGCCTGCAGGCGATGACCGACGAGCTGACCGGCCTGGCGAACCGGCGCGCGCTGGACCTGGCGATCGCGCAGGCGCTGGTGCAAGCCGAGCAGACCCAGCGTTCCTTCGCGGTGGCGATGGTCGACGTGGACCATTTCAAGCGCATCAACGACGACTTCGGCCACTCGACGGGCGATGCCGTGCTCGCCGAGTTCGCGCTTCGCCTGCGCAGCAGCGTGAGCCCGTCGGACCTGCCCTTCCGCTACGGTGGCGAGGAGTTCAGCGTGCTCTTGCCGGGCGTGGACTTGAACGGCGCGCTGGTGGTGGCCGAGCACCTGCGGCAGCAGGTCGCGCGGCCCGCCTCCGCAGAAGGCATGCACGCGGTGACCGCCAGCCTCGGCGTCGCGGCCTGGCAACCCGGCGACAGCGCCGACACGCTGCTCAGGCGCGCCGACCGTGGCCTCTACCAGGCCAAGGCACGGGGACGCGACCGGGTGGAGGCCGGCTGAGCGGCCCCTGTCAGACCAGGCCCTCGAACAGCCACACCTCGACCCTCTCGCCCGCTGCCACCGAGCCCTGCTCGTGGCCCAGCACCAGCAGGGCATTGGCCTCGCTCATGCTGCGCAGGATGCCGGCCCCCTGGCTGCCGGTCAGCCTCACCTCCCAGCCGCTGCCGTCGGCCGCCGGCTCGACGATGGCCCGCTGGAACTCGGTGCGGCCCGGCCGCTTGCGGATGGGCGCCGCGCTGCGCGCCTGCAGGCGCGGCGTGGGGGCGCGGGAAGCGCCGGCCAGTTGCCACAACGCATCCTGCGCGAAGGCGTAGAAGGTGACCAGCGCCGCAACGGGATTGCCGGGCAGCGCGAACAGCCAGGCCGGCCCCTCGGCGCCGGTGCGCCGCAGCGGCCCGAAGGCGAAGGGACGGCCCGGGCGCATGGCCACCTTCCAGAAGGCGACCTCGCCGTGGCGCGTCAGCAGGTCGCGCGTGTAGTCCGCGTCGCCCATGCTCACGCCGCCACTGGTGAGCACCACGTCCGCGTCGCGAAGCGCGCTTTCAAGCGTGGCCTGCAGGGCGGCCGGTTCGTCGCGGACCAGCCCCAGGTCGAGCACCTCGACCACGCCCATGCGCCGCAGCGCCGCCGCCAGGCTGTGCCGGTTGCTGTCGTAGATGCAGCCGGGGTCCAGCGGCTGGCCCGCCTCGCGCAACTCGTTGCCGGTGGAGAAGAGCGCCACCTTCAGGCGCGGCACCACCGGCAGTCCGGTGAGGCCCAGCGAAGCGGCGAGGCCGAGGTCGGCCGGGCGCAGCACGCGGCCGCGCGCAAGGGCCGGCTTGCCGCGGGCCACGTCCTCGCCCTGGCGGCGGCGGTTCTCGCCGGGCTTCAGCACGCCGGCCGCGACGTGGATCACCCCTGCCTCCTCGCGGCAAAGTTCCAGCGGCACCACGGTGTCCAGCCCCGGCGGCATCACCGCGCCCGTCATGATCCGCAGGCATTCGCCAGGCGCCGTGGCTGGCGGCGAAGCGTCGCCCGCCATCACCGCGCCGGCGACGCGGAAGCTGCTTTCGCCGTCCGCGCGCAACTCCGCGCCGCGGAAGGCGAAGCCGTCCATCGCCGAGTTGTCGTGGGCGGGCACGTCGATGGGCGAGACCACGTCCTCGGCCAGGACGCGGCCCAGGGCCTGGGCGAGCGGCAGCCGCTCGACGCCCTGGCGGGGCGTCAGGCTCGCCGCGATGCGCGCGCGGGCCTCGGCCACGCTGATCTGGAGATCGCCCTGGGACAGGGGCGAGGGGCCGAGTTCGGTCGGTGCTGCCATGCGAGGGAAGGAATGCGGGGATGCGGCGATTGTGCGTGGCGATTGTGCGCCGCGCCTCGTCGTATGCAGCTCCGTTCATATCGCAAGCCGCGACCGTGGCCGGGAGAATGGATTCAGATGTCCACCCTGGCCGATGCCCTGCCGCTCGCCGCCCGGCTCGTCTGGCAAGGCGATGCCGAGTTGTGGGGCATCGTGGGCCTTTCGCTGCAGGTCAGCCTGGCCGCGTGTGCGGTAGGCGGCGCGGCGGGACTGGCGCTCGGTGCGTGGCTCGCCGTCGCGCGCTTCTCCGGCTGGCGGGCCGTGATCTGGTGCCTCAACACCGCGCTCGCCCTGCCCTCCGTCGTGGTCGGCTTGCTGATCTACCTCCTGCTGTCGCGGGCCGGCCCGCTGGGCTCGTTCGGCCTGCTCTTCACGCCCGGCGCGATGGTGATCGCCCAGGCGGTGCTCGTTCTCCCGTTGATCACCGCGTTGACGCGCCGGCTGGTGCAGGACGCGCTGGATGAAGGCGGCGACCAGCTGCGCTCGCTCGGTGCCGGCCCCTTCACCTCGGCGCTGCTGATGCTGCTGCACGAGCGGCGTGCCGTGCTGACCGTGGGCATCACGGCCTTCGGGCGCGCGGTGTCCGAGGTCGGCGCGGTCATGATCGTCGGCGGCAACATCAACGGCGTCACGCGTGTGATGACGACGGCCATCGCGCTGGAGACGAGCAAGGGCGACCTCGCGCTCGCGCTGGCTCTCGGAGCCGTGCTTCTGCTGGTGGTGGCCATCCTGAATCTCGCGGCCGCCGCCTTGCACGGAGCTACCGACGCGGCGCAGGCGCGCAGGCAGGAGGCCCTGGCATGACCGGCATGCCGCCGGCGATGCCGATGGGCGCCGCGGCCGCGCCGCTCGTGACGCTGAAGGGCGCAACCGTGCGCTTCGGCGGCGTCACTGCCCTGCGTCAGGTCGACCTCGAGCTGCGCCGAGGCGACCGGCTCGCCCTCGTCGGCGCCAACGGCTCCGGCAAGACGACGCTATTGCGGCTGCTGCATGGCCTGGTCGGACCCCGCGAAGGCCGTTGCACCCGGCACCTGCTGCTGCCCGAGAAGCGCTGGCCCGTGGGCGCGATGCTGTTCCAGCGGCCGTTCCTGCTGCATCTGTCTGCCCAACGCAATGTTTCCCTCGGCCTGTGGCTGCGCAGGGTGCCGCAGCCCGAGCGGGCGGAGCTCACGCAGATGGCCTTGCAGCGGGTCGGCCTCGCGCGCCTGGGCAACCGGCCGGCTCGCCAGCTCTCCGGCGGCCAGCAACAGCGGCTCGCGCTCGCGCGCGCCTGGGCGCTCAAGCCGGACATCCTCTTCCTCGACGAGCCCACCGCGAGCCTCGACCCCGGCGCCAAGCGCGAGGTGGAGCAGCTGATCGAGGATTTCGCGGCCGAAGGGATGACGGTGGTGATAGCCACCCACAACCTCGGCCAGGCCAAGCGCCTGGCCAGTCGCGTGGCCTACCTCGAAGCCGGCCGGCTGGTGGTCGAGAAGCCGGTGGACGAGTTCTTCCAGACCGACAAGCTGCCTGCGGAGGCAGCACAGTTCCTCAAAGGAGAGATGGCTTGGGCATGACCAGACGACGGATCGCATTCGCCTTCGCAATGCTGCTGGGGGCAACGCTGCCACCGGCAGGCGCCGCCGACACACCTTTCATCGTGCTCGCCTCGACCACGTCGACCGAGCAGTCGGGCCTGTTCGCCCACCTGCTGCCGGCCTTCACCAAGGCCACCGGCATCGAGGTGCGCGTGGTGGCCGTCGGCACCGGCCAGGCGCTGGACATGGCGCGCCGCGGCGATGCCGACGCCGTGCTGGTCCACGACACCGCGGCGGAGGAGAAGTTCGTGGCCGAAGGCTGGTCCCTGCAGCGGCGGCCGGTCATGTACAACGACTTCGTCCTGATCGGCCCCAAGGCGGACCCGGCCGGCGTGAGGGGCAACGACATCACCGCGGCCCTGGCGCGGCTGTCGAAGAAGGCCGACGCGAGCTTCATCTCGCGCGGCGACAAGAGCGGCACCCATGCCGCCGAATTGCGCTTGTGGAAACTCGCCGGCATCGACCTCGCCTCGGCCAAGCCCCCGGGCTACAAGGAATGCGGCTGCGGCATGGGCCCCGCGCTCAACATGGCTGCCGGCACCAACGCCTACCTGCTGGCCGACCGGGGCACCTGGCTGTCGTTCAAGAACCGCGGCGAACTCGCCATCCTGGTCGAGGGCGACAAGGGGCTGTTCAACCAGTACGGCGTGATGGTGGTGAACCCGGCGAAGCATCCGCACGTGAAGCAGGCCCAGGCCCAGGCCTTCGCCGACTGGATCACCGGCCCGGCGGGCCAGGCGACGATCGCCGAGTACAGGATCAACGGCGAGCAGCTGTTCTTCCCCAACGCCTCGCGGACTCCCTAGGCCGGCCCCCTAGGGCCGCGGCCGCTGTCCGGTACGGCGCAGCCGATCCGTATTTGCAGAGGACAGCCCGTTGCGTGCATCGCGGCGGGCGTCGCCCTCCACTCGACCTCTGCTCAAGGACGGAATTGCCATGTACCGCATCACCCTCATCGCCACGCTCGTGGCGGCCACCCTGCCCGCCTTCGCCGAAGCGGCCACGTCCACCCTGGGCGAGTCGCTCGCCCGCATGGAGACCCTGCAGGCCAGCGACTTCCAGGGCCGCCCCGGCGCCAGGGTGCGCGACGCCGCCGAGTTCGAACGCATGAAGGACTACCTGCGCCAGCACTACGCCGGCGTGGTGGCCCGCCACCACTTCGAGCTCTCGCCCAACGAGGTGTTCGACTGCGTCGACGAGCTCACCCAGCCCGGCGCGCGCCGCTTGGGCCTCACGCGTGCCGACTGGCAGCGCCGGCCTTCGCAGGCGCCCACCGACATGGAGGCGGACGAGAACCTCGCGCCGGCGCTCGATCGCCATGGCCGCGACCCCGGCATCTTCCTGAAGCCTGCTGCCGCGGGCACCGCGGAGGTCGATGCCGAAGGCCACGCCAAGACCTGCGCCAAGGGCACGATCCCGATGAAGCGCCTGACGCTGGATCGCCTGGCCGCCTTCGAGTCGCTGAAGCACTTCCGCCACAAGCGTGGCCTGCCCGGCACCGGCGGCCTGCCCGGCGAAGGCCGGCAGATGATGCCCGAGGCCACGGTGCACGAGTACGCCCACGCTTACCAGAGCGTCTCCAACTGGGGCGGCGAGGCCACGCTCAACGTCTGGCGCTCGTACACCGAGCTGAACTCCGAGTTCTCGCTCTCGCAGATCTGGGCCGTGGCCGGCAGCGGCAGCGGGCTGCAGACGGTGGAGGCCGGCTGGCAGGTCTACCCGAACCGGCAGGACAGCCACATCCACGACGCCCACCTGTTCATCTACTCGACCCAGGACGGCTACGACGACACCGGCTGCTACGACCTGACCTGCGACGACTTCGTGCAGACCAACAGCGACGTGGCCATCGGTGGCTACTTCACCAACCACAGCGTGGCCGGCGGCGCCCAGTACGCCACCAAGATCATGCTGCTGAAGGACCACACGACCGGACACTGGTGGGTCAAGGTCGGCGACGTCTACGCCGGCTACTACCCGCGTTCGCTCTACAACTCCGCCGGGTTGCGCGACAAGGCGACCAAGATCGACTTCGGCGGCGAGATCGTGAACACCTGGCCGAGCGGCCGCCACACGCGCACCGACATGGGCAGCGGCTACCAGCCCTCGGCCGGCTGGAGCTATGCGGCGTACCAGCGCACGATCCGCTACATCGACCTCAACTACGCCTACCACACGCCCAGCCTGACCGAGTCGCGCACCAAGTCGGCCTGCTACGACATCGACACCGCCTACGACAGCGGCACCTGGAAGACCTACTTCTACTTCGGCGGCGAAGGCTACGGCACCGGCTGCCCCTGAAGGCATAAGCTCGGGGCCTTGCACTCCAGCGAGGCCCCGACATGCTGCACCCCCAAGCGCGCGCGCTGCTCAGGCTGATCGAGGAGCGCGGCGTCCCGCCGACGCACACGCTCACGCCGCAGGAGGCCCGGCGCATCTACCTCGAGCGCCGCGGCTACACGCAGCCGGAGCCACCGGGGGTCGCCGAATGCCGGGCACTCTCGGCCGAAGGCATCCCGCTGCGCCTGTACCGGCCGCTCGGCTCCTCGGCTGCCGAGCCACTCCCGGCCCTCGTCTACTTCCACGGCGGCGGCTGGGTGATCGGCGACCTGGACACCCACGACACGCTCTGCCGCGAGCTCGCCAACGGCTCGGGCTGCGCGGTCGCCTCGGTGGACTACCGGCTCGCGCCCGAGCATCCCTTCCCCGCAGCCTACGACGATGCGCTCACGGCCACACGCTGGATGTGCCATCAAGCTTCGGCGTTAGGCCTGGACCCCAGGCGCATCGCCGTCGGCGGCGACAGCGCCGGCGGCAACCTCGCCGCGGCCGTTGCCATCGCCTTGCGCGACGACGCCGAGGAGGGCGACACCGCCCCTCCCCTCGCCTTCCAGCTGCTGATCTACCCAGCCACCGACCAGCGCCGCAACCAGCCCTCGCACCAGCGCAACGGCCAGGGCTACCTGCTGACGAGCGACACGATCCGCTACTTCCACGACCACTACCTGCCCGACCCC
>CAMLGG010000049.1 GCA_946479475.1 uncultured Ideonella sp.
ACCATCGTCAACGCGGCGAAGTGAGCTGAGACCAGCCTTCGGGGTGGGCTTCGCGAGGGGCCGCCCCGCATCGTCCTTTGCGGAGCACGTTCCCTTGAGCAGAAGTTTCCTGTGCGCCATGGGCGCCATCCTGGCGTGCCTGGCGCTGCTGGGCTGCGCCGCTGGCCATGGCCAGCTCGTCGCAGCGTCGGCGCCGATGCTTTCCGCCGCGCCCGACGACCTCACCAGCGTGCAGCTGTCGAAGCAGCTGGTGCCCGGCATCAACCTCGGCAACACGATGGACGCCATCCCCGACGAAACGGCCTGGGGCCAGCCGGCGCCCACGCAGGCGCTGATGAACGCCTACCGCGCGGCCGGCTTCAGGAGCGTGCGCATCCCCATCTCCTGGAGCCAGTACGCCGACGCCGATGGCGGCAACATCCGCCCCGGGTGGATGGCGCACGTGAAGCAGGTGGTCGACTACGCCCGCAACGCCGGCCTGTACGTCTTGATCAACGTGCACTGGGACGGCGGCTGGATGGACCATCCCACCCACGACCGGCAGGCCGGGATCAACGCCCGCCTGGCGAAGCTCTGGACGCAGATCGCCGGCACCTTCAAGGATTACGACGACCACCTGCTGTTCGCCGGCACCAACGAGGTCGGCATGGCCGGCACCTCGGGCAAGCCCAGTCCCGAATGGGCCGAGGTGCAGAACGGCTTCAACCAGGTCTTCGTGGACACCGTGCGCGCCACCGGCGGCCGCAACGCCACGCGCCACCTCGTGGTGCAGGGCTACTTCACGAACATCGACAGCACGGTCGCGTTCAACAAGGTGCCGAAGGACAGCGTGCCGGACCGCCTGTTCATGGAGGTGCACTACTACGACCCGTTCCACTTCACGCTCGACGGCAAGAGCGGCGTGTGGCAGTGGGGCAAGCTCGCCACCGACCCGGCTGCCACCGAGACCTGGGCGAACGAGCCCTGGGCCGACGCGCAGTTCGAGCTGATGAAGACGCACTTCGTCGACAAGGGCGTGGGCGTGATCGTGGGCGAGTACGGCGCCTACGTGAAGCCCCAGTACCCGGGCATGGCGGCGCAGCGCCGCTACTGGGCGCAGTACGTCACGCGATCCATCGTGCGGCACGGCCTGGTGCCGATGTGGTGGGACACCGGCGAGCTGATCGACCGCCACACCGGTGCCCGCAAGTTGCCCGACGTGATCGACGCCATCGTGGAGGCGGCCCGGCAGTAGGCCGCCCGAACAACAACGCACGCGGCCGCCATGGACGGCGCGTCCAGGGAAGTCCCTCAGACCACCAAAGGAGACAACGTTGGAATTCGGCAAATGCATGCTGCTCGCCTTGGCAGCCTCGACGGCGCCCGCATGGGCGCAGACCTGCCAGCCCAGTGCGGTCACGCCCTACCTCAACATCAACGGGACCACGGCCTGGGCGCAGAAGGCCTCGGCCTCGCTCAATGCCGGCTCGCGCGTGGTGCTTGGGCCGCAGCCGATCAGCGGCAGCTGGTCGTGGAGCGGCTGCGGCACCTCCGGCTCTTCGCGCGAGCAGACGATCAGGCTCGCGGCCAGCTGCACCGCCACGGCCACCTACACCAACAGCTGCGGTGCGCGCACGGTGCAGAACTTCAGTTTCACCGTGTGGCCCGCGATGGGCGCCAACGCCGGCAAGTTCATCATGGTGGACCAGTTCGGCTACCTGACGAGCATGAAGAAGGTGGCGGTGCTGCGCACGCCCAAGGTCGGCTATGACGCCGGCGGACAGGCTTTCTGGCCGCAGAAGCTGAGCGTCGTGAACTCGGCCACCGGCGCCACGGTGTACAGCTGGTGGCCCACGGAATGGAAGAGCCGCGCCACCGATCCCGCCTCGGGCGACCAGGTCTGGTACTTCGACTTCAGCAACGTCACCACGCCGGGCACCTACGAGATCGTCGACAGCGGCGGCCAGAGGTCGGCGCGATTCGAGATCGGCGACAACGTCTACCGCAACGTCCTCATCCAGGCCGTTCGGATGTTCTACTACCAGCGCCTCGGCCAGGCGAGGAGCGCGTCGAATGCCGGGGCAAACTGGGCCGACGGCGCCGGCAACCTGGGGCCGGGGCAGGATCCGCAGGCGCGGCGCTTCCTCGACAAGAACAACGCGGCCACCGCGCGTGACCTGCGCGGCGGCTGGGCCGATGCCGGCGACTTCAACAAGTACACCAGCTGGGAGGCCGGCTACGCCCAGGAGCTGATGGACGCCTACGTCCAGAACCCCACGGTCTTCACCGACGACTTCAACATCCCCGAGTCGTACAACGGCATCCCGGACCTCCTCGACGAGGCGAAGTGGGGCCTGGACTACCTCAAGCGCCTGCAGAACGCAGACGGCTCGGTGCTGTCGATCGTCGGCGTGGGCGGCGCCAGCCCGCCGTCGGCCGACAAGGGGCCGAGCTACTACGGTGACGTGAACACCTCGGCCACGCTGGCGGCGGCCGCAGCCTTCGCCGAGGGCGCCAAGGTCCTGGGCGGCTTGAACAATGCGGCGCTGAACGCCTATGCGGCCGACCTGCTGCAGCGCGCGAGGAACGCCTACGACTGGGCGGTGGCCCACCCCCACGTCATCTTCAGGAACAACGAGGGCGCGACCGCAGGGCTGGGCGTCGGCCAGCAGGAGACCGACGACGACGGGCGTGACACGCTGCGCATGGTGGCGGCCATCAGGCTGTTCGCCGCCACGGGTGACACCAGCTACCGCGACTACGTCGATGCGCACTACACGTCGGCGTCGATGTTCAAGGACTGGTCCCTGTCGGGATTCAGCGCCGGCAATGCGCGCCCCATGCTGTACTACGCCTCGCTCCCTGGTGCCACCCCCTCGGTGGCGGACGACATCCGGACGCGATACCGCGACCTGATGAACCGCGCCGACTACGACAACTGGGGCGCGGTCGAGTCGCAGAAGGACGCCTACCGCGCCCAGATCAGCACCTACACCTGGGCCAGCAACAGCGTGAAGGCCAACGCGGGCACGCTGTTCACCGAGGAGGGCTACTACGGCATCGGCACGCACACGGCCGACCAGGGGGCCGCCGCCGCGCTCGACTACCTGCACTACCTGCACGGCGTGAACCCGCTCGGCAAGGTCTACCTCACCAACATGACCAGCTTCGGGGCCGAGAACTCGACGAACCAGATCTGGCACACCTGGTTCTTCGACCAGACCGCCTGGGACGACGCCCGGATCTCGGCCTACGGCCCGGCGCCGGGGTACCTGGTCGGCGGCCCGGCAGGCAGCCAGTACAGCTGGGATGGCGGCTGCCCGAACGTCTCGCCGCAATGCGGCTCGGCTCCGCCGGCGCCGCCCTACGGCCAACCGGGTGCGAAGTCCTACCTCGACTTCAACACCGGCTGGCCGCTGAACTCCTGGTCGGTCGCCGAGCCCTCCAACGGCTACCAGGTGGCCTACATCCGCCTGCTGGCGCGGTTCGTGAAGTGAGGGCCGGCGAGTGATGAGAGAGGAAAGGGCGCTCAGCGCCCTGGCCGGCGGGCTGTTGCTCGCTGCTGCCATCAAGGCGGCAGCGGCAACCATCCCCTACGCCACCGAGCACGTCGTCGAAGGGGGCGACTCCGCGGCCGTCATCGCCGAGAAGGCCGCCAAGGTCCTGCCCCGGCCGAACCAGGGCGCCTGGATGCGGCTCGAGCGCACCTTCTTCCTGCACTTCGGCGTCAACACCTTCAACGAGGTGGAGTGGGGCACCGGCCGGGAGGATCCCTCCCTGTTCAACCCCACCGCGCTGGACGCGAGGCAGTGGCTGCGCGCGGTGAAGCAGCTGGACGGCCAGATGCTGGTGCTGGTGGCCAAGCACCACGACGGCTTCTCGATGTGGCCCACGCGCTATACGGCCCACTCGTCGGCCGCCAGCCCGTGGCGCGGCGGCCGGGGCGACCTGGTGCGCGAGGTGGCCGACGCTGCGCGCGAGTCCGGCGTGAAGCTGGGCATCTACCTCTCGCCGGCAGACCTGTACCAGCTCAGGACCAACCCGAAGAATCCGGCGGGCTACTACGGCAACGGCAGCACCAGGCTGAAGTCCACCATCCCCACCGATCCGGCGTCCTTCAAGAGCGACCCCTCGAAGGGCAGGGCGCCCACGCCGGGCTTCAAGTCGTACAGCTACGAGGTCGATGACTACAACCGCTACTTCCTCAACCAGCTCTACGAGCTGCTGACCGAGTACGGCCCTGTGCACGAGGTGTGGTTCGACGGCGCGAACCCCGACCCCAGCGTGCAGCAAAGCTACGACTACAACGCCTGGTACGACCTGATCCGCCGGCTGCAGCCCGACGCCGTGATCATGGGCAAGGGCCCCGACGTGCGCTGGGTCGGCTCCGAGAGCGGCTACGGCCGCACCACCGAGTGGAGCGTGATCCCGCTGCCCGTTGCGCCCGGGCAGTTCACCTGGCCCGACATGCAGGGCGGCGACCTCGGCAGCCGCGAGCAGCTGAAGGCCGGCTCGCACCTCTGGTGGTACCCGGCCGAGACCAACGTCACCCTCCTCGGCAACGGCCAGTGGTTCTGGGCACGCAGCAAGCGGCCGCGCCCGGTGACGCAGCTGGTGGACATCTACTACTCGTCGATCGGGCGCAACGGCAACCTCATCCTCAACCTCTCGCCCGACAAGCGCGGGCTGGTGCCGGACGACCAGGTGACGGCGCTCGGCCAGATGGCCGAGATCGTGCGCGACACCTTCGCGCGCAACCTGGCCGTGGGCGCCAGGGCGACGGCCGACCATGCCGCGCCGAAGCACGGCGCCGCGGCGGCGCTCGACGCCAGCCTCGACAGCTGGTGGGAGGCCGCGCCGGGCCGCACCACCGGCACGCTGACGCTGCAGCTGCGCCGGCCGGAGACCTTCGACGTGGTTTCCCTGCAGGAAGCGGTGGACCACCGCGGGCAGCGCATCGAATCCTTCGCGATCGACACCTGGGACGGCAGCCGCTGGGTGCCGGCGCAGGCCATCGCCAGCGACGCGCTCACCACCGTGGGCCACCGCCGCCTCATCCGGCTGCGGCAGCCGGTGAGCGCGCAGCGCGTGCGACTGCGCATCACCGGGGCCCGTTTCGCGCCCACGCTGGCCGAGGTGGGCCTGTACAAGCAGGCGGTCGACCTGCTGCCACCGGCGATCGGCGAGCGCGGGGCCGACGGCACCGTGCAGATCACCCATCCCGCGGGCGGCAGGCTTGTCTATACGACCGACGGCTCCACGCCCACGGCCGAGTCGCCGGCGTACCGGGCGCCGCTGGCGCTGCCCGCGAGCGGCGTGGTCAAGGCCGCGCGCGTGCTGCCCGACGGGCGGATCGGCGTGGTGGGCTCGCGCAACTTCGCCGGGCTTTCGCCGCGCGGCTGGAAGGTGGTGGCGGTCGACAGCGAAGAGACCGCGCAAGGGCAGAACGGCGCGGCGCTGGCCATAGACGGCGACCCGGCCACCTGCTGGCACACGCGGTGGGGCGCCGACCTCGAGCTGCCGCATGCGATCACGGTCGACATGGGCGAGCTGCACCGCATCGCCGGCTTCGTGTACCTGCCCCGGCAGGACGGAATGCTCAACGGCACGGTCGAGAACTACCGCTTCGAGGTCAGCGAGGACGGCACGACCTGGAGCACCGCCGTCGAACGCGGCACCTTCTCGAACGTGCGCAACAACCCCGATCTGCAGGAAGTGCGCTTCTCGCCCGTGAAGGCGCGCTTCTTCCGCTTCACCGCGCTCGACGAGGTGTGGCGCAACGGCTGGACCAGCGCCGCCGAACTCTCGGTCATTCCCGCGGACGGCGACTGACCGGAACCCCCTTCAGGAACTTCATGATGGACAGCAAACAACTCGTCGTCCTCTCGATGCTGCTCGGCAGCCTGGTGGCCGGATGCGGCGGCGGCGGTGGCGGAGGTGGCGCCGGGGAGGGTGATGGCGGAGGCAGCGGAGGAGGGGGCGGCGGCGCAGGCGGAGGCACCGGCCAGGCCAGCATCACCGACGTGAGATCGACCGACGCGGGCTTCGAGGCATCGGTCGCGCCACGGATGAACGAGCGCGCCTACTACCAGGTCACCGGCACCGACCTGCCGGGCACCCTGGCGCTGGCCGTGGCCGACTGCGCCGCCATGAGAACGCTGTCGACCAGCAGCACCGAGGCGCGCTTCCAATGCATGCCCAGCAACACGGAGGGGACCAAGGCCATCACGGTCAAGGACGGCGAGACGACCCTGTACAGCGGCTCGATCGAGGTGGCGGTCGCGACTTCGCCGCTGCCAATGCCCACCTACGGCTTCAACCTCGGCAACTCGCTGGAAGCCATCTGGGGCTACTCATACCCTGGCGAGGCGGTCTACACGTCCGCGGCCGGGGCGGGGTTCAACGCCGTCCGCGTCCCCTGCGCCTGGGATTCGAACGCCGACAAGACCACCCACCAGATCGATCCGGCCTACATGGCCCAGGTCAGGCTGGCGGTCGATCGCAGCATCGCCGCGGGCATGCATGTCTTCATCAACGTCCACTGGGACGGCGGCTGGTTCGACAGCCACATCGGCGACAGCGTCGACCCGGCCGTCGCCGAGAAGATCCGCTCCTACTGGACCCAGATCGCCACCGAGTTCGCGGGCTACGACAACCGCCTGCTGTTTGCCGCGGCCAATGAGCCCGACGTCCGCAGCCCGGCCCAGATGAAGACCCTGGTGGCTTACTACCAGACCTTCGTCGACACGGTGCGCGCCGCCGGCGGCAAGAACGGCAACCGCTGGCTGGTGCTGCAAGGCGGCGGCGATACCTCGTGGTTCACCACGCTGCCGACCGACCCGACCCCCGGCCGTCTGATGGTGGAGTTCCACAACTACACGCCCTCGCTGTTCACCATCATCCACGAGGACCAGTCCTGGGGCAGCGCGATCTGGTTCTGGGGAGCGGCCTACCACTACGCCGGCAACCCGGGCCGCAACGCCACCTTCGGCGAGGAGGGCGCCATCGATGCCGGCTATCAGCAGCTGAAGGAGCAGTTCGTCGACAAGGGCGTCCCGGTGCTGGTCGGCGAGTTCCACGCCGCCGGCACGCCGGGCCTGACGGGCGACGACAAGACCTGGAACCGGGCCTCGGTGCTCTACTGGAACCAGTACGCCGGCGACTCCGCGCGCGCCCACGGCCTGAGCCCGTTCTACTGGAGCACGCCCAACGCCCCCTTCGACTACGGCACGGGTGCGCTCACCGACACCGAGCTCGTCTCCGTCCTGACCGGCGGCGCTGCTGCGCCGCCGCCGAATGGAGCGCCCGCCGCGGTCACCGGCCTGGCCGCCAACGCTGCGGGAACCGGCCAGGTGAACCTCTCGTGGAGCGCCGTCCCCGGGGCGACCCGCTACGACCTGTACCGCACCTCGCGCTCCGGCTACGAGCCCGCCACGCCGTCCGTCAGCGGCATCACCGGCACGACCTACAGCGACACCGGCCTCAACGACGGCACGAGCTACTACTACCAGGTGGTCGCCGTGAACAGCTCAGGGCGATCGGGCTTCTCGCAGGAGGCCTACGCCACCACGCCCGGCGTCAATCCCGACCCGGCGAAGTTCTCGTTCGAGACGGACACGCAGCCCTGGTCGGCGAGCGGTGCGCAGATCGCCGGGATCGCCACGTCCACCGCGCAGCACTACGCAGGCAGGCAGTCGATGGCCGTGGACTTCAACGGAGCGAGCGGCGGCCAGTCGTCGGTGGACCTGTCCGGCGCGGTCATGCCCGCCGGGGCCACGGTGACGTTTCGCGTCTGGGTTCCTGCGGGGCACCAGCTCACGTCCATCGAGCCCTACCTGCAGGACTACCACTGGGCTTGGTCGGCCACGTCGTACACGAGCCTGACGGCGGGCGCCTGGAACACGCTGACGCTCGAGGTGCCGCCGGATGCCACGACGCCGCTGCAGCGGCTGGGCCTGAGGTTCTCGACCGGCGCGGCGTGGAGCGGCACGGTCTACGTCGACTCGATCGACTGGAGCGCGCCGTAGCGCACGCCGGACCTCCGGCGAGGTGAGCCGCTGCGGATGATGGCGAAGCCAGCCGTCCTTCTGGGGCTGATGCTCCTGGCCCAGTCCCATGGCGCCTGGAGCGAGCAGCCGCCTGCATCGGCCGCGGCCGCGGCACGGCCGCGCGTGGTCGTGCTCACCGACATCGAGAACGAGCCCGACGACACCCAGTCGCTGGTGCGCCTGCTGCTGTATGCGAACGACATCGAGCTGCGCGGCCTGGTCGCCACGACCTCGGTGCACCTGCCCAAGGCCGTGCATCCGGAAGCGATCCGGCGGATCCTCGACCGCTATGCCGAGGTGCTGCCGAGACTGCGCGAGCACGATGCCGCCTATCCCGGGGCGGACGAGCTGCGGGTCCGCGTCGCGGCAGGCCAGGACGGCTACGGCATGCAGGCCGTAGGCGAGGGGCGCGGCAGCCCGGGCTCCGAGTTGCTGCGCCGCGAGCTGGAGCGCAGCGATCCGCGCCCGCTGTGGGTCAGCGTCTGGGGCGGTGCCAACACGCTGGCCCAGGCCCTGCTGGACCTGCGGCGCGCGCGCAGCCCGGGCGCGGTGGCGACCGCCGTGGGGCGCTTGCGCGTCTATGCGATCTCCGACCAGGACGACAGCGGCGCCTGGCTGCGCCGCGAGTTCCCCGGCCTCTTCTACATCGTCAGCCCTGGCGGCTACGGCAACGGCACCTGGGGCGCGATGTTCTCCGTGGTGGACGGCCTCGACAACGAGAACGTGGGCAATGCCTGGCTCGCCCGCCACATCCAGCAGGGCCACGGCCCGCTGGGCGCGGCGTACCCGGACGTCGCCTACGGCATGGAGGGCGACACGCCGTCCTTCCTCGGCCTGATCCCCAACGGGCTGAACGCGCCCGAGCACCCCGACTGGGGCGGCTGGGGCGGCCGCTACAGCCTCTACGTGCCGCGCCGGGAGGACACCGACCCGGACGGCTTCAACGGCGGCGTTCCCGTCGAGGCCGAGACGCGTCCCGTCTGGACCAACGCCGTCGACCGCTATCGGCCGTTCGTGGCGTCGGCCCATGGCCGGCCGGTCAAGCCCGGCGAGCGCGAGTTCGTGGGTCCGGGGGTGACGCTGTGGCGCTGGCGCGAGGCCTTCCAGAACGACTTCGCCGCCCGCATGCTCTGGACGACGCGCGCGCCGGCCGAAGCGAACCACGCGCCGGTGGTGCGCCTGGCGCATGACGCCGAGCTGCAGGTGCGCGGCGGCGACTGGGTCACCCTGGACGCGGGGCCGACGACCGACCCCGATGGCGACAGCCTGAGCTTCCTGTGGTTCAGCTACCCGGAGGCCGGCACGCTGGCCGCACCGCTCGATCTCGGTGCGCAGAACATGCGTCGGGCCGGCCTGCGGATTCCCGAGGTCGATGTGCCGGCGACCGCCCACGTGATCGTGCAGGTCACCGACAAGGGGAGCCCCGCGCTGACCCGCTATGGGCGCGTCGTCCTGCGCATCAGCCCGCGCGTGCGTTGACGCGAGGGCCTGGCCAGGCCCCGCACTGCGCGGCGAGCCTGGCCGGCCGGGGGCAGCCGCCCCGCCTGCGTGGGCTTAACCGCGGTAGAGAACGCCTCGGCCGGCGCCGCTGATGTAGACCCGGCCATGGATGTTGTGGTCGGCAGCCATGGGGCCGATGCCGCCGAACTGGTGGTCATCGTCGTTGATGCGCGTCCAGCTCTCCCCCGCGTCGTCGGACTGGTAGACCCCCCACACGCCGCCGACCGTTCCGACCATGTACACGGCCGCCGAGTAGCCGGTGCCCGTCGCCGGCTTGCCCAGCGCCACCATGGTCGCGCCGAAGAGCTCGGGATACTTCCAGTCCGGGTTGGATCCCCAGACCGACTGCATGGAGGTCAGCTTCGTCCAGGTCACGCCCGAGTCCACCGAGTGGTAGAGGCTGTTGCCGTCCGCCAGCCACACGTCGCCTTCGACATACGGATTCACCGCCAGCGCGGTCGTCTGGTAGCTGTTGCAGCGCAGGCTGGCCAGCACGGGAGAAGTGCTCTGCGTGAAGGTCTGGCCGCCGTCGGTGGAGTAGTAGAACTTGCCGTTGGTGTTGGTCCACCACGCGCCGCCCGAGTCGTAGGCGTAGACCTTGTCCGGGTTCTGGCGGTCGGCGGCCAGCCGGTAGCTGCGGTTCACGCCGACCCATGAGAGCGGCGACAGGTTGGTCGGCGTCCACGTCGCGCCGTTGTCGCCCGTGTGGTACGGCACCGAGTTGCCGGGTGCCCACACCGCATGGTTGGGCTGCGAAACGGCGATGTTGGTCTCGCCGGTCTGGTTGGCCTGCGCATCGGGATGGTTGGTCGCGAAGGCGGCCCAGGTCAGGCCGGCGTCGGTGGAATAGACCCCCAGGACGCTGCTGCCCCAGGTGGCCGCACCGACCGCGGCGATGTAGGACGGGTCGGACCACGCCATGTCGGCCGACATGCCCGTGCTGAACGCGAGGCTGCCCTTGGGGCCCAGGGTCGGCGCCTGGTCGAGTTCCGTGTGCACCAGCAGCCCGACGTCCATCGAGCTGTTGAGCAGCAGGTAGGGCGAGCCGGGAGGCGGGGCCATCAACGACACATTGGCGGTCTCTTCGATGCCCTCGATCAGGAACACCCAGCTCGGGTCGGCCGCCGAGGCGTTGCGGGTTTCCCAGACGCCGCCGCCGCTGACGTGCAGGATGTGGTCGCGGTCGAAGGGGTCGATCTCGACGTCGTCCATCCAGCCCGAGAAGCCGGTGTCGGCCGGCGTGTGCGGCTTCATCGCCGCGATCTCGCGCCAGGTGGCGCCGGCATCGTCCGAAAGCTGGACGACCGGCTGGCCCTCCCAGTTGCCCCAGGTGTTGGTGACCCCCAGCGCGATTCGCGTGGTGGCGCCGGTGCCGTGGACCGACACGCCGCCCAGGCCGAAGCTGGACCACTGGTCGGGGTCGTAGCTCTTGAGCAGCGTCCACGTGCTGCCGTCGAACTTGTAGAAGCGCGCGGGGCCGTTGGCGCCGGGGCCGGGGCCCTGGGTGAACGGCACGTAGAACATGCCGTCGTCCGCCCGCGCCATGTGCGGGATGTGGTACCCGCTCACCGGCGTCTCGACACCCGTCCAGGTCTTGCCGCCGTTGGTGGACTTGTAGAGGCTGAAGCTGAGGCCCGCGGCCGCCGCGTAGTCCGGCGCGACGCCGACGTAGATCGTCTTGGTCGGCTTGCCGCTGCCGCGCGTGGAGGTGTCGAACAGGACGAACTCGACGCCCTTGGCGCTGCCTTCGGAGGCGGAGATCTGCTCCGCGGTCATCCAGGCGGTGGAGAACGACGACACCTGGCTCCAGGTCTGGCCCCGGTCGCGGCTCGTCCAGAGCCCCGCCGTGCGCGAGCCGTAGAACAGGATCTTCGGCTGGTTGGGGTCGACGCTCATGCGCTCGCCGATGGCGCGGCCTGCGTTGTTGGAGCCCACGGAGAAGGGCAGCTCGACGTGCTGCCAGGACTTGCCCCGGTTCGACGAGAGGTACAGGCGGCCGTGGCCGTCGGCGGAGTTGTACATGCCGGTGCTCATGTACACCCGCCTGTCGTCGTTCGGGTCCAGGGCGATGCTCTCGGCACCGTGGTAGAAGCCGTCGTTCACGCCCATGCCATCGGTGATCGGCAGCCAGG
Organism: uncultured Ideonella sp.; assembly: GCA_946479475.1. Next base: position 11,660 of record CAMLGG010000049.1, read on the forward strand.
CCGACTTCTTCGGCTCCCACCGGTACGCGCCGCCGATGTCGGTGCGCGCGTAGAGCAGGTCAGGCGTGGTCGGGTGGAAGACCAGGCCCGGGATGTAGCCGCCGCCGCCGATCTTGAGGTTCCTCCACGTCGACGTGCGCAGCGCCCCGGCCGTCTCGTTCGCGCCGCCCAGGGTGCGCGTGCCGAGCGCAGTCTCCTTGTCGGTGGAAGGGGAGGTGCCGCCGCCACAGCCGGCGAGCGCGCCGACCATGAGGGCAGGGAGGGAAGAGAACTGTCGTCTGTTCAGCATGTGGTGTCTCCGCGTTCAGGGGGCGAGGTCCGGTCAATCCTTGCCGGTGGTTAGGTTCCGCGGCCCTCATATTAGTTTGATGGGCGAACAAAGTCTGCGAAGGCAAACACCTAGCGCCATCGGCGGCGCCGTTCGAACTCGGTAACGACTTTCGCCGGGGACTGCGGCACATTCGCGCCAATCCTGCTCACCCGGACGACGGATTGACCCTGCACGCGCGCATGACGGCCTTGGTGCCCGGAGGCCGGCCGACCCCGATGCCCTGACGCGAGAAAGCGGCGGCAGCCTTTCACCCATCCAGACCCACCCATCCAGCGATCTCGACTGCGACGCCCACACCGCATGCGCACCATCCTCCACAGACTGCTGCTGGCACTCCTGGCCGTGCCCCTGGCCCTGCTGGCGGCTACGCCCGCCGTCACGAAGCTGCCTCGCCATGCCGGCTACCTCTTCGTCCATTTCGGCGGCGACGGCACCGAAGACGGCGAACAGGTCCGCTTCGCGCTGAGCCGCGGCAACGATCCGCTTCACTGGCAAGCACTGAACGGCGGCCGGCCGGTGCTGGTCTCCACCGTCGGAGAGAAGGGCGTGCGCGACCCGCACATCGTCCGCGCCCCTGGGGGCGACCGCTTCTACCTCATCGCCACGGACCTGCGGATGGCCGGCCGCGACGGTGGCCAGTGGTGGGAGGTGCAGCGCCACGGCAGCCGCTCGATCGTCGTGTGGGAGTCCACCGACCTCGTGCACTGGAGCGCGCCGCGCCTGGCGAAGGTGGCCCCCGACGAAGCCGGCAACGCCTGGGCGCCGGAGGCGGTGTGGGACGCCCGGCTCGGCAAGTTCGTCGTCTTCTGGGCCTCCAGGCTGTACGCACCCGAGGACAAGGGCCGCGAACGCGAGACCCACAACAGGATGCTGTACGCGACGACCGACGACTTCCGCAGCTTCAGCGCGCCCCGGGTGTGGGACGACCCGGGGTACTCGGTCATCGATGCCACCGTCATCGAGCACGCGGGCCGCTACTACCGCTTCAGCAAGGACGACCGCGAGCCCCCGCAGGCCGCGCGGTGCTCCAAGTCCATCACCGCGCAAAAGTCGGCCTCGCTCACGTCGCCCGCCTACGAGCTCATCGCCGACTGCATTGGCCGCGGCGTCATGGGCGACGGCGAAGGCCCGCTGGTGTTCAAGTCCAACACCGAGCAGAAGTGGTACCTGTTCATCGACGAGTACGGCAACAAGGGCTACGTGCCCTTCGAGACCACCGACCTCGAGTCCGGCCGGTGGACGAAGTCGAAGGACTACCAGCTGCCGCCCTCGCCGCGGCACGGGGCGGTGATCCCGGTGACGCAGGACGAGTACGACCGGCTGCTCGCGGCCTGGCCGCCGGTGGCCGCCGGCCCCAGCATCCGCATCGACGCCGCGCGCATACAGGCCCGCATCAGCCCCACGCTCCACGGCCTGATGACCGAGGAGATCAACTTCTCGTACGAGGGCGGCCTGTACGGCGAGCTGATCCGCAACCGCAGCTTCAAGGCCGAGGCCGGCTACGCCTACCAGGCCGACGAGCCGGTCTACTGGTCGGCCGTGGGCGATGCGCGGATCGCGCTCGACAAGAAGGTCAAGCTCAACGACGCGCAGGACCTCAGCCTGCTGCTCGAAGTGAAAGGCGCGTCGCAAGGGCGGCCGGCGGGCATCTCGAACGCGGGCTACTGGGGCATCCCGGTGCAGGCCGACACGACCTACACCGTGTCGTTCTATGCCAAGGCCGAGGGCGACGACCCGGGCCCGGTGACGGTGGCGCTGGCCAAGCAGGGCGGGGCGGTCGTCACGTCGGCCACGGTCGGCGGCATTGGCCAGGAGTGGAAGAAGTCCGAGCTCAAGCTCACGACGGGTCAGCTCCAAGCCTCGAAGGACAACCTCTTCACCCTCACCACCACGCGTCCCGGCAGGTTGTGGCTGCAGCAGGTGTCCGTGTTCGGTCCGACGTACAAGGGCCGCCCGAACGGCAACCGGCCCGACCTGATGGAGATGCTGGCGGCGTTGAAGCCCGCTTTCCTGCGCTTTCCCGGCGGCAACTACCTGCAGGGCGACACCTTCAACCAGCGCTTCCAGTGGAAGCAGACGACAGGCGACGTCGCGCAGCGGCCCGGCCACCGCAGCCCGTGGAACTACTGGTCCACCGACGGCCTGGGGCTGATGGAGTTCCTGCTCTGGTGCGAGGAGCTGGACATGGAGCCGGTGCTGGGCGTGTTCGCCGGCTTCACGCTGCAGCGCGACAGGCTGTCCTCGCCCGACGACCTTCAGCCCTACGTGCAGGAGGCGCTGGACGAGATCGAGTACATCGTCGGCGATACCGGCACGAAGTGGGGCGCGCAGCGCGCGAAGGACGGCCACCCCACGCCCTTCCGGCTGCGCTACGTGGAGGTCGGCAACGAGGACTTCTTCGACGCGAGCGGCTCCTACGACAAGCGCTTCGCCGTCTTCTACCAGGCGATCAAGGCGAAGTACCCCCAGATGCAGATCATCTCGACGGTGGCCAGGGAGGCGACCCCTTCGCAGCGCCCCGACCTGGTGGACGAGCACACCTACGCCTGGGGCGAGGCGCAGATGTACGAGCACCTGCACGACTACGACGAGCGCCCGCGCAGCGACCCCAAGGTCTTCGTCGGCGAGTGGGCCACGCACCAGGGCTGGCCGATGCCGAACATGAAGGCGGCGATCGCCGATGCCGCCTACCTGGCGAGCCTGGAGCGCAATGCCGACCACGTGGTGATGGCCGCCTACGCGCCGCTGCTGGCAAACCTCAGCCACGTCGGGGGCCACAGCCGCGACAACTCGCTGCAGTGGTCCACCAACCTGATCGGCTACGACGCGCTCCAGGCCTACGGCACGCCTTCGTACCACGTGCAGAAGATGTTCGCCGAGGCGCGCGGGGACGTCGTGCTGCCGTCGAGCGGCAGCGGCATCCCGAGCTGGACCACGTCGGAGGGCAAGACCTTCCCGGCGCTGCACTGGGTGGCGACCCGCACCGAGAAAACCGGCCGCATCCAGCTCAAGCTCGCCAGCCGCGCCGCCACGCCGCAGGCGGTGCGCATCGCGCTGTCGGGCGTGAAGGCGCTGGCGCCCGAAGGCACGCTCACCGTGCTGTCCTCGGCCGATCCCGAAGCCGGCAACAGCCTCGCCGAGCCCACGCGCATCGTGCCGGTCAAGCGCGCCTTCAAGGGCGTGGCCCGCGAATTCACCCTCACCGTGCCCGCGTACTCGGTTTCGGTGCTCGAGATCGATGCGAGGTAGGCCGGCCAGGCCGTCTCGCGAACACCACGCATGAAAGGACCCATGGACATCGACCGACGCAGCCTTCTGAAGACCGGCGCGCTGGCCCTGGGCGGCGCCCTCGGCGCCGCCGAGCTGAACCTGGCCGCCGCCGCCACTGCAACCGCCACCGCGCCGCGCGAGCGCCTGCTGATGGACTTCGGCTGGCAGTTCAGGCTCGGCCACGGCAGCGACCCGGCGCTGGACCTGGCCTTCGGCTTCGGCCAGAGCGACTTCGCCAAGACCGGCGACTTCGCGCCCGCCAAGCCCGGCTTTCCGACCGCCGACTGGCGCACGCTGGACCTGCCGCACGACTGGGCGGTGGAGCTGCCCTTCGTGCGCGACGACGCGGGCGACGGCGACTCGCAGCTTCGCTCGCACGGTTTCAAGCCGCTGGGGCGGCGCTATCCGGCCACCAGCATCGGCTGGTACCGGCGCGAGTTCGAGCTGCCCGAAGGCGACGCCGGCCGCCGGATCTGGGTCGAGTTCGACGGCGTGATGCGCGACGCGCTGGTCTGGGTCAACGGCTGCTTCATCGGCCGCCACGGCCACGGCTACACGCCGTTCCGCTTCGAAATCACCGACTTCGTCAACGTCGGCGGCGCGAACGTGCTCGTGGTCCGCGTGGACGCCAGCGCCGGCGACGGCTGGTTCTACGAGGGCGCCGGCATCTATCGCCACGTGTGGCTGTACAAGAGTGCCGCGCTGCACCTGGGCCGCTGGGAAAGCACGGTGCGCGCCACGCCCAAGGGTGATGCCGCGACGCTCGCGCTGGCCGCGCTGGTTCACAACGACGGCGAGGCCACCGAGCGCGTGCGCGTGCGCTGGCAGCTGTTCGACGCCGAAGGCCGCAGCGTCGGCAGCGCCGAGTCGCGCGAGCAGGTGGTGGCGCCCGAAGCCCGCGTCGCCTTCGAGGCCGAGGCGGTGCTGCGCCAGCCGCGGCTGTGGTCGCTCGAGGACCCGCACCGCTACACCGCGGTGTTGACGCTCGAAGTGAACGGCAAGCTGCGCGACCGCGAGACCGTGCCCTTCGGCGTGCGCAGCGCGGTGTTCGACCCGGACAAGGGCTTCTTCCTCAACGGCAAGCCGGTGAAGATCCAGGGCGTCTGCAACCACCAGGACCACGCCGGCGTCGGCGCCGCGGTGCCCGATGCGCTGCAGGCCTGGCGCGTCGGCGTGATGCAGGGCATGGGCTGCAACGCGATCCGCAGCTCGCACAACATGCCGGCACCGGAACTGGTGGAGGCCTGCGACCGCCTGGGCGTGATGATGATGGCCGAGGCGCGCCAGCTCTCGTCCAGCGACGAGGGCCTGGCGCAGCTGGAGACGATGGTCAAGCGCCTGCGCCAGTCGCCGTCGATCATCCTGTGGTCCATCGGCAACGAAGAGGGGCAGCTGCAGAAGCCGATGGCTTCGCAGGGCGCGCGGCTGGCGGCCGCCATGGTGCGTCGCTGCCACCGGCTGGACCCGACGCGCGCGGTCACCGTGGCCGTCAACGACGACAACGAGCAGGGCGTGTCCGACGCGGTCGACGTGGTCGGCTTCAACTACGTGCCCTGGTTCCCCGACGGCTTCCACCGGAAGCATCCGAAGCGCCCGGTGATCGGCAGCGAGACCTCCAGCGCGATCTCCACGCGGGGCGAGTACGAGACCGTGCAGTGGCGCAACGTGGTGAACAGCTACGACGGCAAGGTGGGCTGGGGCGCCACGCCCGAGGAATGGTGGAAGTTCCACGCCGAGCGCGAGTGGCTCGCCGGCGGCTTCGCCTGGACCGGCTTCGACTACCGGGGCGAGCCCACGCCCTATGGCTGGCCTTCCGTCAGCTCGCAGTTCGGCATCGTCGACACCTGCGGCTTCCCGAAGGACTACTACCACTACTACCGCGCCTGGTGGGGCTCGAAGCCGGCGTTGCACCTGTTCCCGCACTGGAACTGGAGCGGCCGCGAAGGCCGGCCGGTGGACGTCTGGGTCTACAGCAACGCCGACGAGGTGGAACTGCTGCTCAATGGCAAGAGCCTGGGCCGGCAGGCGATGCCGCGCCTGGGCCACCTCGCGTGGAAGGTGGACTACCAGCCCGGCACGCTGGAGGCGCGCGCCTTCCGCGGTGGTCGGCCGATGTTGACCGAGCGACGCGAGACGACGGGCCGCCCGGCCGCGCTGCGCCTCGTGGCGGACCGCACGGCGCTCGACGCCGACGGCGAGGACGTGGCCGTGGTCCGCGCCGAGGCGCTGGACGACCAGGGCCGCTGGGTTCCGACAGCCAACGAGAAGCTGGTGTTCCGCGTGCGCGGGGCCGGCCGCCTGGTCGGCGTGGGCAACGGCGACCCCAACTGTCACGAAAGCGACCAGGCGACCAGCCGTTCGCTTTTCAACGGGCTGGCGCAACTCATCGTGCGCGCCGGCCGGCAGGCGGGCGACATCGTCGTCGAGGCTGCCGCCGTCTCGCAGGTGGCGGGCATCAAGCCCGCGCGCCTGCTCATCGTGGCCAAGGCCTCGCCCGGCCGCCCGGCCGTCGCATGAATCCGTGCGTTGCGGGCCGCCGGGCATCCCGGCAAGCGACCTGGATGACGAGGCGATGGCTGTGGCGCTGGCTGCTGGCGGTGGGTGGCCTCGCCCTGTGCAGCTTGTCGTGGGCCGCCGAAGCGCCTGCGCACGTGGGCGCGGGCATTGGTGCGCCCGACGAGGACGGCTCGCAGCTCTGGCTGCGCTACCCGAAGGTGTCGTCGCCCGGGCGCCTCGCGGAGTACCGGATCGCGCTGGACCACGTGGTGCGCGCCGGCCGTTCCGCCACCTTGCAGGCGGCCCAGGACGAACTGGTGGCCGGCCTCGGCGGCTTGCTGGGAAGGAGCGTGGCCGTCGAGGACCGCCCGTCGGGCGACGGGGCGGTGGTGCTCGGCACGCCGGCTTCGTCGTCCATCGTGCGCGGCCTCGCGTTCGGCACGCGCCTGGCAGAGGTGGGCCGCGAGGGCTATCTCGTGGAGGCGGCGAGCCTGGGCGGGCACGCCGCCATCGTCGTCGCGGCGAACAGCGACATCGGCGTGCTGCGCGGCAGCTTCGCCCTCCTGCGCCACCTGCAGATGCAACTCCCCGTCGCGGGGCTGAGGCTGCACGGTGCGCCCAAGATCGAGCGCCGCCTGCTCAACCACTGGGACAACCTGGACGGCAGCGTCGAGCGCGGCTATGCGGGACGTTCGCTGTGGGACTGGAACAGCCTGCCCGCCACCTTGTCGCCGCGCTACAAGGCGTACGCCCGCGCCAATGCTTCGCTCGGCATCAACGGGACCGTGCTGAACAATGTGAATGCCGACGCGCGGATCCTCACCGCCGGCCACCTGGACAAGGTGGCGGCCCTGGCAAACGTGTTCCGCCCCTACGGGATCCGTGTCTACCTCAGCGTCCGGTTCAGCGCGCCCGTCGAGATCGGCGGCCTGGCCACGGCCGATCCGGTGGACCGTGACGTCAGGGCCTGGTGGCGAGACAAGGCCGCGGAGATCTACCGCAGGATTCCCGACTTCGGCGGCTTCCTGGTGAAGGCCGGCTCCGAGGGGCAGCCCGGGCCGCAGGCCTACGGACGCTCGCACGCCGAGGGCGCGAGGATGCTGTCCGAAGCGCTCGGGCCACACGCAGGCGTGGCGCTGTGGCGGGCCTTCGTCTACGCGGGCGACGGCCAGGACCGGATCCGCCAGGCCTACGACGAGTTCAAGCCGCTCGACGGGCAGTTCGGCGCGAACACCCTGCTGCAGGTAAAGAACGGGCCGCTGGACTTCCAGCCGCGCGAGCCCTTCAGCCCGCTGTTCGGCGCGATGCCCGGCACGCCGCTCGCTCTGGAGCTGCAACTCACCAAGGAGTACCTGGGCGCGGACACGCACCTGGCCTACCTGGGGCCGCTGTTCGAGGAGGTCCTGAAGTCCGACACCTTCGCGAAGGGCAGGGGATCGACCGTCGCGCGGGTCGTGGACGGCAGCCTGCACGGCTACGCCCGCACCGCCATCTCCGGCGTGGCCAACATCGGCAGCGACGCCAACTGGACCGGCTCGCACTTCAACCAGGCCAACTGGTACGCCTTCGGCCGGATGGCCTGGGATCCCGACGCCTCGGCGCGCGACATCGCCGAGGAATGGGTCCGCCAGACCTTCTCCAACGATCCCGCGGTGGTCGCGCCGGTGGCGGCGATGATGATGGGCTCGCGCCAGACCCTGGTGGACTACATGACGCCCCTCGGGCTGGTCCACCTCATGGGCACCGGTCACCACTACGGCCCCGCGCCGTGGGTGAGCACGCTCGGCACGCCGAACTGGAACCCGACCTACTACCACCGCGCCGACAGCGGCGGCATCGGCTTCGATCGCGGCACGGGAGGCGGCGGCAGCGGGGCGGTCCTGCAGTACGCGCCGGCCGTGCGCGAGCGGTTCGCGAGCCGCGCCACGGTCGGCGACGACCTGCTGCTGTTCTTCCACCGCGTGGGCTGGGACGACACGATCGCCTCCTCGGGGCGCTCGGTCTGGCACGAACTGGTGCAGCGCTACAGCGCGGGCGTGGACGGCGTGCAGGCCATGCGCGACACCTGGCAGCGGGTGCGGGGGCGCATCGACGAGCGGCGCTTCGCCGAGGTCGCCGACTTCCTGCGCATCCAGCACCACGAGGCGCGCTGGTGGCGCGACGCCTCGCTGCTGTACTTCGCCAGCGTCGCCGGCAAGCCGCTGCCCGCCGGCTATGCGGCGCCTGCGCACGACCTGGCGTGGTACCGGAGCCTGGCGAGCCGCTGTCCCGCCGATGCCGCGAAGCCGCGATGTCCCGATGTCTACACCGGCAGCCCCTCTCCGGTGGTCCTGGAAAGCACGAGATGAGACACCGCCTGCTGCGACTTGTCCTGCCCCTGTTCTGCCTCGCGTTCTGTGCGGTGTCGATGGCCGCCGAAGCACCGCTGCGTGCTCGCGAGAGCTTCAACGCCGGCTGGCGCTTTCACCTCGGCGACGAGGCCGGAGCCCAAGCGCCCGACTTCGACGACGCGGCCTGGGAGAGGGTGGGGCTGCCACACAGCTTCAGCATCCCATACTTCCAGTCGCCGGCCTTTCCGGTGGGCACGGGCTGGTACCGCAAGACGCTGCAGGTCGACCCGGGCCGCAGGCGCGGCCAGACCTTCCTCGAGTTCGAAGGCGCGTTCCAGGATGCCGAGGTCTTCGTCAACGGCGTGAAGCTGGCCCGCCATCGCGGCGGCTACACCGGCTTCCCGGTGAACATCACCTCGGCGCTGCGGCCCGGCGGCAATGTCGTCGCCGTGCGGGTGAGCAACCAGTGGGACCCGACGCTGGCGCCGCGCGCCGGCGAGCACGTCTTCAGCGGCGGCCTGTACCGCGACGTGTGGCTGGTGCGGGCGGACGACGTGCACGTGCCGTGGACCGGCACCTTCGTCGCCACGCCCGGGCTTTCGGCGGAGCGCGGCCGCGTGGCGGTGGAGACGGAGGTCCGCAACGACAGCGGCCGCGAGCAGGCGGTCACCGTGCTGACCGAGGTGGTCGATGCAAACGGTCGCAAGGTCTCCAGCCTGCCGCGGGTGACGGTTCGCGTGCCGGCGGGGCAGACCGTGAAGGCACAGCAGCGCTCGGCCTTCATCCCGCGACCCGCGCTGTGGTCGCCTGAGACGCCGGTGCTGTACCGCGCGGTGACCCGCCTGGTGGTGGGCGGCCAGGTGCGGGACCGCTTCGAGAGCGAGTTCGGCTTCCGCTGGTTCTCGTGGACGGCCGATCGCGGCTTTTTCCTGAACGGCAGGCACCGCTACTTCCGCGGCGCCAACGTCCACCAGGACCAGGCGGGCTGGGGCGACGCCGTGACCAACGGCGCCATCGAACGCGACGTCGCGCTGATGAAGGAAGCCGGCTTCGACTTCATCCGCGGCTCGCACTACCCGCACGATCCGCACTTCTCGCAGAGCACCGACCGCCTCGGCCTGATGTTCCTGTCGGAGGCGCCGTTCTGGGGCACCGCCTACTTCAACCACGCCTGGAGCTCCTCGGCCTACCCGACCGATCCGGCGCACAGGGCCGCCTTCGATGCCGGCGTGAGGCAGCAGCTGGCCGAGATGATCCGCATCCACCGCAACCATCCGTCCATCGTCGCGTGGAGCATGGGCAACGAGGTGTTCTTCACGGCAGAGCAGACGCTGCCCGAGGCGCGCCGCCTGCTCAAGGAGATGGTCGAGCTCACGCACCGCCTGGACCCGACGCGCCCGGCCGTGGCCAGCGGCGTGCAGCGCGGCGATCTCGACCGCCTGGGCGACATCGCCGGCTACAACGGCGACGGCGCGGTGCTGTTCCCCGATCCCGGCGTGCCCAATTTCGTGGCCGAGTACGGCTCGACCATCGCCGACCGCCCGGGGGCCTACGACCCGGGCTGGGGCGACCTGGAGAGAACGCCGGGCGCGGTCGCCGGCCGGCCCGAGACCTGGCGCCCGCCCTGGCGCTCGGGCGAGGCCATCTGGGCCGGCTTCGACCATGGCTCCATCGCCGGCCGCCAGTTCGGCTCGATGGGGATCGTCGACTACTCGCGCCTGCCCAAGCGGGCCTGGTTCTGGTACCGCAACGCCTACCGCGGCATCGCGCCTCCGGCCTGGCCGCAGGAGGGGCGGGCCGCTGCGCTGCGGCTGTCGTCCAGTGCGCCGGTGATCCGCCGTGCCGATGGCACCGACGACGTGCAGGTCGTCGTCACCGTGGTCGACGCCGAAGGGCGCGCGCTGAGCAACTCGCCGCCGGTGCGCCTGGAGATCGAGGCGGGCCCGGGCGAACTGCCCACCGGCCGGCACATCGACTTCTCGCCCGATGGGGACATCCCCATCCGCGACGGCCAGGCCGCGATCGCGATGCGCAGCTGGCAGTCGGGCCTGACCCGGCTGCGGGCGACGTCGCCGGGCCTGCAGAACGGGACGCTGGAAATCCGCTCGCTCGAGGGCCCGCCGTTCCAGCCCGGCATCACGCCGCTCGCGGCCGAACGCCCCTACCGCCCGCTGAAGCGCGCGGTCGAAGTGGCCCCGCAAGAGCAGCTGTTCGGCACCGACAACCCCACGGACGCCAGCTCCAGCGCATCGGGCCACGCGTCGCGGCTGGCCAACGACGGCGACGCGGCCACCTTCTGGTCCCCCGCCGAGGGCGACGCGGATGCCTGGGTGCTGGTCGACCCGGAACGCATCCTGGACGTCGCACGGCTCGTCGTCACGCTGCCCGCCCCGGGCCGCTACTCGTTCCGTGCCGAGCTGCAGGCGGCCGACGGCGCCTGGATGCCGCTCGTCGACGAGCCGGCGCGTGACGTGCCGCAGGCCGTGGTCGAACTGCCCACGCCTTCGCTGGCCGGGCGCAAGCTGCGGCTGCGGGTCCGCGCTGCCTCGGGCGAGCCAGTCGGGGTGGCGGAGGTTCGCATCGCCGGCCGGCTGCAGGCGGCCCGGTGAACGTGCTGCCCGAACCGCGGCGACTGGCGATGAAGGCGCTCGGGCTGCTCGTGCTGTCGCTGCTGGTGCCGCTGGCTGGGCGCGCCGAACTCACCGTCACCCGGGTCACCACGAACGCGCGCGTCGAACCGCTCGGCATCGACGGCGACGACGTCTCGCTCGGCTGGACGCTGGACTCCCGCGTTCGGGGCACCCGCCAGCGGGCCTACCAGGTCCGCGTCGGCATCCAGCCGGGCCGCTGGGAGACCTGGGACTCGGGCCCGGTGAGGTCGGACCGGCAGGTCGACGTGCGCCTGCCTGCGTCGGTCTTGCTGCGGCCGGCCACCCGCTACCACTGGCAGGTTCGCGCCTGGGACGGCCAGGGCCGCCCCGGCCCGTGGAGCGCGCCGGCCTGGTTCGAGACCGGCCTGCTGTCCGCCGCCGACTGGCAGGGCGCGGCGTGGATCGACGCGCCGTTCGACTCCGCTGACCAGCCCCGACCGCTGCTGCGCAGCCCGCTGCGGTTGGCCCAACCCGTGCGCCAGGCGCGCCTGTACGCTACCGCGCGCGGCGTCTACCAGTTCTGGATCAACGGCGAGCCCGTGGGCGACCAGTTCCTGGCACCCGGCTGGACCGACTACCGCCGGCGCCTGCAAGTGCAGACCTACGACGTCACCGCGCTGCTGCGCGGCGGCGAGAACGTGATCGGCGCGGCGCTGGCCGACGGCTGGTACCGCGGCAAGGTCGGCATGGGCTGGAAGGCGGTGTACGGCGACCGGCTGGCCCTCAAGGCGAAGTTGCGCGTCACCTATGCCGACGGCGGCACCGAGGACTTCGGCACCGATGCCCGCTGGCGCAGCCTGCCGGGCCCGTACCTGCAGGCCGACCTGCAGGACGGCGAACGCTACGACGCACGCCGCCTGCCCGCAGGCTGGGCCGAGCCCGGCTTCGACGATGCAGCCTGGCAGCCCGTGGTGGAGCGGGAGGACACGGTCGCGCGCCTCGTGCCGCAGCCCGACGAGCCGGTGCGTGCGACCGAGCTGATGACGGCCCGCGCCTCGTGGCCGGCCGCGGGCGGCGGCTTTGTCTACGACCTGGGCCAGAACCTGGTGGGCGTGGCCCGCGTGCGGCTGAGCGGCCGCGCCGGCCAGACGGTGCGGCTGCGCTACGCCGAGGAAGTGCACCGCCAGGGCGAGCGCAAGGGTCAGATCTACACCGACAACCTGCGCAGCGCCGCCGCGACCGACTGCTACACCTTCGCCCATGACGGCACCGTGACCTGGCAGCCGCTTTTCACGCAGCACGGCTTCCGCTACGTCGAACTCGGCGGTGTCGATGAAGCACCCGCGCTGGCCGACGTGCAGGCCGTCGTGCTGGGCTCGGACCTTCCCGCCACCGGCGACCTGCGCCTTTCGCACCCGATGCTGGACCAGCTGGTGCGCAACATCCGCTGGGGGCAGCGCGGCAACTTCCTCTCGATTCCCACCGACACGCCGGCGCGTGACGAACGCCTGGGATGGACGGGCGACATCAACGTGTTCGCCCCCACCGCGAGCCGGCTGCAGGACACGCGCGCCTTCCTCTCCAAGTGGATGGACGACGTGGCCGACGCGCAGCGGCCCGACGGCAACATCCCGGCGGTGGTGCCGTACCCGGGCAAGGCCTTCGGCGAAACCGGCGTGGGCTGGTCGGATGCGTTCATCACCGTGCCCTACGCGGTCTGGCGTGCCACCGGCGACACGGGCATCGTGCGCCGCCACTGGGCGGCCATGAAGCGCTTCCACGACTTCGTGCATGCCAGCGCGACACGCGACGGCAACCTGCTCGAAGAAGGCCGGGCGTCCTGGTTCTCGGGCGACTGGCTCAGCCTGGAGAACGTGGACCGGATGCGCGAGCACCCCGTCATTGCGACCGCGTACTTCGCGGAGGACACGCGCATGATGGCCGAGATGGCGGCCGCGCTGGGCGACACCGAACTTGCGCGAGAAGGTCAAGCGCTGGCCGGGCGCATCCGCGCCGCCTTCGTGAATGCCTACCGCCAGGCCGACGGCCGCATCGAGCCCGGCACGCAGACCGTGTACGCCCTGGCGCTCGGCCTGGGGCTGCTGCCGCCGGGGCCCGAACGCGACGCCACCGCGGCGCGCTTCGTCGACAAGCTGGCCGCCGACGGGCACCACCTTCGCACCGGCTTCCTCGGCACGCCCTGGCTGCTGCCGGCGCTGTCGGCGATCGGCCGCGACGATCTCGCCATGCAACTGCTGCTCAACGAGGACTATCCCTCCTGGGGCCACGAGATCCGCATGGGCGCCACCACCGTCTGGGAGCGTTGGAACAGCCTCGATGCCGAGGGCCGCTTCGGGCCCGTCGAGATGAACTCCTTCAACCACTACGCCAACGGCGCGGTGGGCGACTGGATGTTCCAGCGCCTGGGCGGGCTGCAGGTGCTCGAGCCCGGCTACAGGCGATCTCGCATCGCGCCGCTGGTCTCGCACGCGGCGTTGCGCCACGCCGAGGCGAGCCTGCGCACGCCCTACGGGCTGCTCGCGAGCCGCTGGCGCTGCGCATCGGACGGCCTGCACCTGGAGGCCGACGTCCCGGTGGGCACCGAGGCCGAGATCGTGCTGCCGGCGCCGCAGCCGGGGCTCGTGCGCGAGGGGCGCCATGCGGCCGCG
>CAMLGG010000050.1 GCA_946479475.1 uncultured Ideonella sp.
GTCGCAGCATCCTCGTCGGCGAGCCGGACGCGCAGCGTAACGCAGCCCGAATCGGTGAATTTGAGGGCGTTGGCGGCGAAATTGAGCAGGCCCTGCTGCAGCCGGGTCGGGTCGCCGGTCAGCGCCAGCGGCGGCAGGCCGTGGTCGGCGACCAGCCGGACGCCCTTGGCCTGGGCGCGCTCCTGCAGCATGCCGATGACGTTGGCGACGATGGCCGGCACGCTGACCCGGGCATCGACCAGCACGAACTTGTCGGCCTCGATTTTCGACAGGTCGAGCACGGCGTTGATGATTTCGAGCAGATGCTGGCCGGCGGTATCGATCTTTTCGAGCCGCTCGCCCTGCTGCCGGGTCACGGTCGAGCGGCGCAGCAGGTGCGTCATGCCGAGGATGGCGTTCATCGGCGTGCGGATCTCGTGGCTCATATTGGCCAGGAAGTCCCCCTTGGCCCGGTTGGCCTCCTCGGCCCGCTGCCGGGCCTCTTCGGCGCGACGCTTGGCCTCCTCCAGCTGGGATGTCCGCTGCCGCACGGTCTCCTCGAGCTCGTCGCGGTGCCGGCGCAGGTCCTCGGCCGCCTGGCGCTGGCTGGCGGTCGAGTGCTCCAGCGCGTCGGCCATGGCGTTGACCCGGCTGGCCAGGCGTCCGAGCTCGTCCTGGCTGGCGGCCGTGCAGCGGGCGCCGAAGTCGCCCGAGGCGATGCGGTCCACCGTGGCCTCCATGCGCGCGATCGGCCGGCCCACCAGCTGGCGCAGCAGCAGGAAGGTCACCGCGTACAACACCACCATGACCGAGGCGATGAGGGCCGTGATGGTGTTGCGTGCGCTGCTGATCGCGGCCTCGGCCGGCTCGCGGCTGAACACCACCTCGATGCGCCCCACCTCCTGTGGCGAACCGCCGCGGGGGGTGTAGACGATGGGCAGGTCGCGCACGACCGCCATGGCCGGTTCAGGATGCTGGCGGCGGACCACCTGGGCGATCACGCCCTGCCTGCCCGCGCTGACCCGGAAGCTCACCACCTCGGGATTCGGTGCCAGCGCCTCGAGCTGGCCCTGCACGGCCCCGTGGTCGACAGTCCACAGCGTGGACGCCAGCGAACGGCTGAAGAGCTCCGCCACGCGGTCGGCGCGTGCCTCGAGGCCCCTCATGCGACGCTCGCGCTCCTGGCCGGTCAGCACCGTGATCGACACCGTCGCCACCGCGACCACGACCACGGCGAGCGTGAGCATCAGCTTGGTGTGCAGGCTGGCCGTGCGCGGGGCGATCCTCATGGTCGATGACTGCTGCGCGGCCATTGTGGGCATGCCCGGATCGGCTTGTCCACGGCAACAGCCCTGCCCTGCAGCCGGCGCGATCAGGTGATCGGCGCACCGGCCTTGCCAGCGCGCCGAGGTCGCGAGCGGACCGCCCAGGTGTTGGCCGAGAACAGGCGGTACAGGTTCATGGCGCCATCACGGCACCGCCCCCGGCCCGCTCAGGGGACGATCTGGCCGCGCAGCTCGCCCTGCTTGTAGGCGATGCTGGAGACGGTGACGTACAGCGCGCCAGCGCGGAAGGCGGCGATCTGCTGCGGCGTCAGTCGCGCCCCGGCGACCACCGTCCAGGTGTTGTCGGCCGTCTTGGTGAGGTAGGCCACGACCGGCCCGTTGCGGCCCGGCTCGCCGAGGTGCACCTGCGCCTCGGTCGCGGTCATGTCGGTCACGGTCACGCTGCCGCTGACCGCGCCGTCGGTGGCCACGTCGATGCTTCCGTAGCCGCTGGCCGAAGTGCGCGAAGGAGGAACGACCTGCTCGCCGGAAAGCTTGAAATCTGCCGCCCGGGCCGGCGCTGCCAGGACAGCGGCCAGGGCCAGGGCGGCCCCCATCGAGACGCGGGACCTGTGCATGGGCACTCCTTGCTTGCTCCTTGCGGCAGCCCGGAGCATCCGGTGTGCCCGGGACCGGGCCCCGCGCCTCGGCTCAGGGCTTGAGCTGTGCGCGGATCTCGCCGCCCTTGTTGGCCTCGGTGTGCACGTTCACGTACAACTCGCCGGCCTGGTAGGCCTTGAGCTGGTCGGCGTTCAACTTGGAACCGGCCGGCACCGACCAGGTGTTGCCGTCCGCGCTCTTGGTCAGCGGCACGATGACCGGCCCGTTCTTGCCGGCCGCGCCCTGGTGGATGTGGGCCGCGGTGCCCATCAGGCCGGTGGTGGTGACGCTGCCGCTGACGGCGCCGTCGGCGGCCACCATGATGTTGCCGCTGCCCGAGGCGCTGGTCTTGACCGCCGGCACCTCCTGGTCGCCGCCGAGCTTGACCTCCGCGGCGAAGACGGGCGCTGCCGCCAGGCAGGCGATCAAGGCGGCGCAGCCGCCCAGTCGTGCAATCCGAAGCTTGTCCATGGCCATCCTTTCGTTGAGTGGGCGCATCCGCCCTCGCGTGCGCCAGCGGCAAGTGTGGCAATCCGCGTTCCGGCTGTCACGCCTTCACCCACGGCATAGGAACCTGCCTACAGGCAGGCGCGGGCTTGCCGGATGGCCTGCAGCACCCGCCCTGCCTAGGATGAATCCATGGGCGGACGGCCGAGTCGGAAGACCTGGCCGCCCACGTCATCCACCTACTGTCCGAAAGGAGCATTCCCATGAACACCAACCAGGTGAAGGGCCAGGTGAAGGAAGCGGCCGGCACGGCGCAGCGCAAGTTCGGCGAAGCGGTCGACAGCCCGAGCCAGCAGGCCAAGGGCCTGGGGCGCGAAGTCGAAGGCAAGGCGCAGAAGGCGGTCGGCAATGCCCAGGAAGCCGCGAAGGATGCCGCGGACGATCTGGACCGCGACGCCCGCCATCACGCGCCGCCTCCCCGCTGAGCGAGGCCCCACCGCCTCGTCCCGCCGTCGACCGACCCGCGCCGCGGCCCGCCCCGGCGCGGGTCTTCTCGCTGGGAACACGCGTTACCGAGGATGCTTCAATCCCAGGGAGCCCCACATGGTCAGCCTGAAGTCGTTTCCGCCGCCCGCGCCGGCACCGCGGGCAGCGCCGCACCCACCCCAGGAACCGCCCGGCCGGTCCGATGAAAACCTGCCCGCCAGCGAAGAGCCTCGCCCGGCCGAGAGCGAGGAAGACATTCCCACCGACGACGCCGGTGCCGCCTGACGCCGGCCGCCCAGGCACGCTGCTTGCCAAACCTCGCCACCGGAGGGGACGGCCGGGCCGGCTCGATGCCCGCCCTTACGCCCTGATTGAAATATCTTCCCCAGCGAGGAAGCGCACGCATGTCCACCTCGAGCGAAAGGATGGCCGCACCGGCGGCGCTGCCCAAGGCCCGCACCGGCATCGCGGGCCTGGATGAAGTCACCGGCGGCGGGTTGCCGCGTGGTCGCCCGACCCTCGTCTGCGGTGGGGCCGGTTGCGGCAAGACGGTGCTGGCGGCGGAGTTCCTCGTGCGCGGGGCGCTGGACGAAGGAGAGCCCGGCGTCTTCATGATGTTCGAGGAGTCGGCGGAGGACCTCGCGCAGAACCTCCGCTCGATCGGCTTCGACCTCGAGGCGCTGCAGCGCGACGGGCTGATCGCCCTGGACCACGTGCACATCGAGCGCAGCGAGATCGAGGAGACGGGCGAGTACGACCTGGAGGGGCTTTTCATCCGGCTCGGGCACGCGATCGATTCCATCGGCGCCCGGCGGGTGGTGCTCGACACGGTCGAGGCGCTCTTCTCCGGCCTGCCGAACGAGGCCGTGCTGCGGGCCGAACTCCGGCGCCTGTTCCGCTGGCTGAAGGACCGGGGCATGACTGCCGTCATCACCGGCGAACGCGGCGCCTCCACCCTGACCCGCTACGGCCTGGAGGAGTACGTCGCGGATTGCGTGATCCTGCTCGACCATCGCACCAGCGAGCAGGTCTCGACCCGGCGGCTTCGCGTCGTGAAATACCGCGGCACGCAGCACGGCACGAACGAATATCCCTTCCTGATCGGCGATCGCGGGCTGTCGGTGCTGCCCGTGACTTCAGCGGTGCTCGACCATGTCGCGCGGGACGAACGCGTCACCACGGGCCTGCCGGCGCTCGACGGGATGCTCGGCGGCCAGGGCGTCTACCGCGGCAGCAGCATCCTGATCTCCGGCTCGCCCGGCACCGGCAAGAGCAACCTGGCGGCCAGCTTCGTCGACGCCGCCTGCCGCCGGGGCGAGCGGGCCGTGTTCTTCGCCTACGAGGAGTCGGCGAGCCAGCTCGCACGCAACATGCGGTCCATCGGCATCGACCTGGGCCGATGGCAGCGCGATGGCCTGATGAAGGTGCACGCCTCGCGCCCGACCTTGCACGGACTGGAGCAGCATCTGGTCGAGATGCATGACCTGGTGGTGGAATTCCAGCCCGCCTTCGTGGTGGTCGACCCGATCAGCAACCTCTCGGTCGAGGACAACGACCTGGCCCTGAAGCCGACGCTGATCCGGCTGATCGATTTCCTCAAGCACCAGGGCATCACGGCGCTGTTCACCAGCCTCACGAGCGAAACGTCCTTCACTCTCGCGCAGACGGAGATCGGCGTGTCATCGCTGATGGACACCTGGCTGATGCTTTCCAATCGGGAATCCAACGGCGAGCGCACCCGCACGCTGCAGGTCGTCAAGTCGAGAGGGATGGCCCACTCGAACCAGGTGCGCGAGTTCGTGATCGGCGAACGAGGCGTGCAACTCGTCGACCGATTCGCTGCGGGCAGCCACGTGCTGACGGGTTTTGCACGATCGCATGCCCAGGCGCAGTTGCACGATGGCGCACCCGGCGCCGGAAAGGAGTGACGACGATGGCCAGCGTTCCGGACGAGACGGCCGAGCCCGGCATCCAGGTGTTTGCCGCGCCCGAGTGGCAGCTGAAGCTCTACGTGGCCGGGCAGACGCCGCGTTCCATGGCCGCCCTGGCCAACCTGAAGCGGGTGTGCGAGACGCACCTGGCCGGCCGCTACCAGATCGAGGTCGTGGACCTGCTCGTGAACCCGCGCCTGGCCGCGGGCGACCAGATCCTCGCCGTGCCGACCCTGGTGCGCAAGGTGCCCGAGCCCATCCGCAAGATCATCGGCGACCTGTCCAACGAGGAGCGCGTGCTGGTGGGTCTCGACGTGCGCCCGCTGACCTCCTAGGACATCGCATGGATTGGCACCGCCTTCGCCTGTATGTCGTCGGCAGCACGCCGGCGTCGACACGCGCGATCGTCAACACCCGGCGCTTCTGCGAGGAGCACCTGCCGGGCGCCTACGACCTGGACGTGGTCGACCTCTCGCTCGACCCTTCGGCGGCGGCGACGGCCCAGGTCGTCGCGGCGCCGACGCTCGTGCGCGAGCTCCCGCCGCCGGTGCGGCGCTTCATCGGCGACATGTCCGACACCTCGAGCCTGCTGGCCGGATTCGGCCTGGACCTCGCCCACGCTGGAAGGTAGCGCGCATGCAGGATGGGCTGAGCCACTTTTCCGACGGGTCCGGGACCGGTGAATCCGCCCTGCTGGCCGAGATCGAACTGCTGCGCTCGCGGCTGGCCGAATCCGAGGACACCCTGAGGGCCATCCGCGCCGGCGAGGTGGATGCGCTCGTGGTCGACCACCGGCTCTACGTCCTGCGGGACGTCGAATCCCTGACCAGCCGGTTGCGCAACGACGTGATCGCCCAGATGGACGACGCGGTCATCGCCATCGACAACGACCAGCACGTGACCTACATGAACGAGGCGGCGGCGCGCCAGTACGGCGTTCCCGTCTCGGACGCCCTGGGCCGGCCGCTGGCCGCGCTGTACGACCATCGCTGGCTTGCCGAGGGTGACGCGGCCGCGGCCAGCCAGGCCCTGGCCACCCACGGCTCCTGGCGCGGGCGCACTCTGCACATCAAGCGCTCCGGCGCGGCCATCCACGTCGAATCGACGGTGACGGTGACGCGGGACCAGGACGGCCAGCCCGCCGGCCTGCTGGCGGTCGTGCGCGACGTGAGCGAGCGCGTCAAGGCCGAAGCCGCGCTGGCGGACGCCGACCGGCGCAAGGACGAGTTCCTCGCCACGCTGGCCCACGAGCTGCGAAACCCGCTGGCTCCCATCCGCAATGCGCTGGAGATGATGCATCTGGACGCCGGCCCCCTGACCCAGGCGGATGCGCGCGGCATCATCGAGCGGCAGCTGCGCCAGCTCGTGCACCTGGTCGACGACCTGCTCGACGTCAGCCGCATCAGCCAGGGCAAGGTCGAGCTGCGCCGGCAGAGGGTCGACCTGGTCGACGCGGTGCGGGCGGCTGTCGAGACGAGCCGGCCGCTCATCGCCGCGGGGCGGCACGAGCTCGCCATGCAGTTGCCGCCGCCTGGCGAACTGGTGGTCGAGGCCGACCTCACCCGACTGACCCAGGTCATCGCCAACCTGATGAACAACGCTGCCAAGTACACCCCCGAGCGGGGGCGCATCACCATCGCGGTCGAGCGGGCCAGCGCGGCAGAGGCGCTGATCCAGGTGCGCGACTCCGGGGTCGGCATCCCGGCCGAGATGCTGCCCCGCGTCTTCGACCTCTTCGCCCAGGTCGACCGATCGCTCGACCGAGCCCAGGGCGGGCTGGGCATCGGCCTGGCACTGGTTCGCAAGCTGGTGGAGATGCACGGCGGCCGCGTTCAGGCCCACAGCGAGGGCCTCAACCGGGGGTCGACGTTCAGCATCCGGCTTCCCCTGCTGGCGGCGTCGAGCAAGCTGCCCGAGGAAGGCACGCCCTCCAGCGCCGACTTGCATGCAGGCGACGACAACGGCGTCTGCGTGCTGGTGGTCGACGACAACGTCGACAGCGCCCAGAGCATGGCCCAGCTGCTGGCCATCCTGGGCTACCGCACCTGGACGGCGCACGACGGACAGGAGGCGCTGCAGGTCGCGGGCGATCGTCGGCCGCAGGCGATCATTCTCGACCTGGGCCTGCCCAAGCTGAGCGGGCTGGACGTGGCCTGCCGCGTCCGCGCCCAGGGGGGCTGGGGCGAGCGCGTGCTGCTGATCGCGCTGAGCGGCTGGGGCCAGGAGGAAGACCGCGAGAGGACCCACGAGGCGGGCTTCGACCACCACTTCGTCAAGCCGGTGGACATCGACGAGCTGGTGGCCGTGCTGGCGCAGGTCAGGCCGACGTCCTGAACGTCCGGCCCGCGTTCTCCCGGCGTTCGTTGCCCAGTCGCTCGTACTCGGCGATCACCTGCGCTCCGAACAGCAGCAGCGTGGCGCCGATCTCCAGGCTGAGCAGCACGGCGATGGCGGTGGTGAGCGAGCCGTAGACCTTGCCGATCTGGGAAAGCGTCGCGAAGTACCAGACGAGAACGTGCCGCGAGAGTTCCCACAGCACCGCCGCCACCACCGCGCCCAGCAACGCACGCCGCCACGAAAGCCGCCCCACCGGCATCACCATGTAGATCGAGGCGACGACGAACACCTCGCCGGCGAAGCCGATCAGGTAGAGCAGCAGGCCCGAAAGCCCTCGCATCGACCATCCTCGCCCGAGGAACTCGAGCTCCTCCTGGCCCATGGCCTGAAGCCCGCCGGCCACCAGCGTGACGACGAGCAGGCCCAGCCCCAGGCTGAGGATGTATCCGTAGGGCATGAGGGCCGAGACCATGAAGTGCCTGCGCCGGATGGCGACCCGGTGGTGGAAGATCACCGACATCGCGTTCTCGAGCACCGTGAAGGCCAGCGAGCTGAAGAACACCATGGTGGCCAGCAGCAGCCAGCCGATCACCCCCCGGTTGGCGAGGAAGCGGGCCAGCTCGGCGACGATCGCCTTCGACTGGCCCGGCACCAGCCACTCGAGGTAGCGCCCCACCGTCTGCAGCAGCTCGGCCTGGTCCACCACATGCGAAAGGGCGATCACGGTGATGATCAGCAGCGGCACGATGGACAGCAGCGCGTAGTACGCGACCGCGCCGGCCAGAAGCAGGCCCTGGTTGGCCTTGAAGGCCTTGAGCGTGCGCAGCGCGAAGAGCCAGGGGTGGCGCGCCAGCTCGGCTGCGGCAGGGGTGACGGGATGGTGCATCGTGGCTGGCATTGCATCAGAACAGCAAGCACCATGCCGAATTCGAGCTTCCCTCCGCGCAACCTCCTGGCCGCCTGGCTGGTTGCCACGATCTTCAGCGGCGCACCGTCGACCCTGCATGCGCTGGTCTCCGGCGGCGACCCGTGGGAGGCCACTTTCGCGGCGGGACGCATGCTGGTCGACTCGGCTTCGCCGCTGGCGCTGTTCGCCGCCGCGGCGGTGGTGCACCCGGTGGTCTCCGCCTTCTGGACGGCCGTGGCGGCGCTCGTGCTGCCCGCGCGGCACACCACCCTGTGGGCCATGGCCTTCGCCGCGGCTGTGGGCCTGCTCGACCTGCGGCTCATTGCGCCGCGCTGGTTCCCCGAGGTGGCCGCCCTCGCCTTCTGGCCCCAGATGGCCGACCACCTGATGTGGGGTGCGTGCCTGGGAGGCACGCTGCAGCTCGGATCTTTCCGCCGCGCGAGGCCGGCCGGCTCCTGAGTGCGGGAAAACACCAGCGCCGTGCGATCGGCTTCGCGCCTCTGTCGAGTGCAGTCCGCTTGCGCCGGGTCAACCCGACCCCGGCCCTGCGGAGCGATGTTTCGTCCACCCGTTCATGGAGCCGTAGCCATGAGTCGCCGTCCTCACTGCGTCCTTTCCCTCCCGCGCCTGGCAGCCGCTGCGCTGGCTCTCACGGCCGCGACGGCCCAGGCGGCCACCTGGTACACCGTCAAGGACCTCGGCGCCCTGCCGGGCGATACCGACAGCCTGGCCACCGGCCTGAACGACCGGGGCGACGTCGTCGGCTGGAGCAGCGGCCCCGGCGGCTATCGCGGCTTCGTCTACACCGCCGCCGGCGGCATGGTCGCCCTGCCGGGCCTGCCCGACCGGCCGCGGGCCTTCCCGCGGGACATCAACGACACGGGCGACATCGTCGGCACCGCCGACATGGGCGGCGTGGACCTGGGCCACGCCGTTCGCTGGCGCGCAGGCATCCCGCAGGACCTGGGCACGCTGCCCAACGGGCCCTACAGCGCCGGCTGGGGCATCAACGGCGCGGGCGACGTCGCCGGATCTTCATGGACCCAGGTCAACGGCATCAACGTCGAGCATGCCTTCGTGTTCACCGACGCGACCGGCATGGTCGACCTGGCGCCCGCAGGCAGCGACTCCTACGCCCACGACATCAACGATGCCGGCCAGGTGACCGGGTATCGGCTCGTCGGCGGCTACCACGCCTTCCGCTGGCAGGGCGGTGCGTTCCAGGACCTCGGGGTGCTGCCCGGCATGGCCCACAGCTTCGGCTTCGCAATCGAGCCCGGCGGCGCGGTGGCCGGCAGCTCGTCGAGTGCCAGCGGCAACAGCGAACGCGTCATGCGCTACACCGATGCCGACGGCATGCAGGATCTCGGCGGCACCGGCGAGCACAACCAGGCCTGGGGCATCAACTCCTCGCTGGTGGTGGTGGGCCAACTGGGCAACTCCGCCGCGCGCGCCTTCGTCCACACCGATGCCGAAGGGCTGCGCAACCTCAACGACCTGATCGACAAGTCCCGCGGCTGGCTGCTGCAGACCGCCTTCGATGTGAACGAGGCCGGCCAGATCGCCGGCGCAGCCTTCAACAACTTCGACGGCCGCCACCACGCCGTGCTGCTCACGCCCACCACGAAGAAGCCGCCCGAGTGCAGCATGCGCTGCCTGCGCTCCAGGCGGATGGACCTCAAGGGCCGGCTCGTCGGTGGCCAGGCCCAGGTCGACGGCAAGGTGCTGGTGAAGGACGAGAACGGCTCGCCCGTCGCCGAGGTGCTGGTCGCGCTGAGCTGGACGCTGCCCGACGGCACGCCGCAGGACCAGTTCTCGTGGACCAACGCCAAGGGCCTGGCCCACGTCGGCGCCACGGGCCCCGCCGGCACCTACCAGGCGACGGTGACAGGTCTGTACAAGAGTCTCTACACCTTCAATCCGAAGAAGAGCGTGCTGACAGGCATGGTGTCGGTGCCTTGAGGCCGTGGGGCGCGCGGTCCGGCCGGGTCGGCCGGGCCGCTGGCGCGGGCGCCGGCGCCGCGGCCTGCGAACGGGTGTGGATCAGCAGCGCGGCCACCACCATGGCGACGCCCAGCAGCTCGTGCGGCTCGGGCGTCGAGCCGAGCGCCGCGCCCATGAGCAGGGCCGAGACCGGCACCATGTTGAGGAAGGCCGTGCCGGTCACCACGCCGAGCGTGCGGACGCCGAAGTTGTAGGCCAGGATCGCAGCCACCGAGGGCACCGCGCCGACGTAGAGCAGCGCATGCCATGACAGCGCGAGGTCCTCGGCCGAAGGGGCCGGCGCCCATTGCAGGACCGCTCCGGCGAGCGCGGCCAGCAGCAGCAAGGGCCAGGAGGCGAGCGCGGTGAGGCCGCTGTACTCGATCACGTCCAGGTCCGGCAAGCGTGCGCTGCCGCGGGTGTAGGCGATCCAGCCGAGCGTGCCCGCCAGGGCGACGAGGTCGCCCGCCAGCGTCGAGGCACGCGCACCCTCCTGCGGCGCAATCAGGACGCCCGAGACGATCACCACGCCCGCCAAGGCGAGCGCGGTACCGGCCAGCGAGGCCCGGCTGGGCCGCGCACCGTCGAGCAGCCAGCGCACCAGCTGGGTAGTGATCGGCATCGTGGCCATGACGACGGCACCGTGCGATGGCACCGAATGCTGCAGGCCCACCAGCACCAGGATGCTGAACACTCCGTAGCCCAGCGCGCCAAGCACCGCGAGCCGGCGGCCATGGGAGCGCAGCTTGGCCCAGGGAATGCCGCCGCGCGCCAGCAGCAAGGCGGCGAAGCCCAGGCTGGCGAGCGAGTAGCGGATCAGCGTGAACCAGACCGGCCCCACGTGCGCGAGCACCGGCTTGCCGACGAGGAACAGGCTGCCCCAGGCCGAGGTGGCCAGCAGCAGCCCGGCGATGCCCAGCGGGCGGGCAGGAAGCGAGAGCGTCATGGCGGGGTCCTTGTCATCCGAATGGGCGCCAGTCTGGCCACCCACGCGCCATCGGGCCATTCGCATCTTTGGAGCGCCCCCTCGGCAAAAGCGAACGGACAGCCGCCGGCGCGCCATCCACAATCCACGCCATGGAGCTGTACCAGCTGAGAACCTTCGTCGCCGTCGCCCAGGAGGGCAACCTCACCCGGGCCGCCGAGCGCGTCTTCACCAGCCCGCCGGCCGTGAGCGCGCAGATCAAGGCCCTGGAAGACGAGCTCGGCGTGAAGCTGTTCGAGCGCACGGCGCGCGGCATGGTCCTCACGGAAGCCGGCAGCCGGCTGCTCGACGAGGCGCAGCGCACGCTGGCCTCGGCCGGGCGAATGAAATCCGCTGCCGCGCAGCTCAGGGGCGCGGCGCAAGGAGTGGTCCGGTTCGGCACCATCAGCGATCCGATCGCGCTGCGGCTGGGCGACGCGCTGGTGACGCTCGCCGAGCGGCACCCCCAGGTCACGCTGCAACTCCAGCAGGGCCTGTCGGCCAACCTGCTCATCGCCCTGCAGCGCGGCGAGCTGGACTGCGCCTACCTGATGACGGACCACGAGGCCGTCGAGGGCCTGGATCTGCAGCGCCTGGCGGTCGTGGACCTGGCCGTGGCGCTGCCGCGCGCGGCGTCCGGGGCCAACCCGCAGCCCACGCTGCAGGAGGTCACGGCCCTGCCCTGGATCGGGACGCCGGCCCACTGCGTCCTGCGGCGGCACCTCGACGCGCTCTTCGCGTCGGCCGGCCGCGACTACCAGGAAGGCATGCTGGCCGACACCGAGGGTTCCGTGCGCAGCATGGTGGCCAGCGGACTCGGGGCGGGCATCGTGCGGCTGGACCAGGCCCTGCAGGCCGAGCGCCACGGCGAGCTGGTGGTGTGGCCGGGGTGGCGCGGGCACACCTGGCTCTGCTGGGCTTCACCCCCGCAGGCCAGGGTCTCGCCGGCGGTGGCCGCCGTGCGCGCCGCAGTGCAGGAGGCCTGGGCGCAGTGAGAGTGCCTACTCGAGCTGCAGCTCGCCGCCGAAGGTGACTTCGAGGTCCAGCCCCTCGATGTGCAGCGTCATCGTCACCGGGAAGGTCTCGGTGCCGGTGATCGCCCCGGCCGCGATGGCCTGGCCCACCGCGCGCTCAATCTCGTGCTGCGAGCTCACGCCCACGGTCTTGAGGAACTTGCGGATGCTCTGGTTGAAGATCTCGTCGTCCATGGTCGGGCGTCTCCGGCTGGGTCAAGGGCGGGCGGGATGGGAAAGCACGCTGCCGATCATGCCGTCCAGGCGGCGCCAGTGCGAGCCCTCCCAGTAGATCCGGCCGCAGCCGTCGCAGGCTGCGAAGCGCGGGTATGTCTCGAGGACGGCGGGCGGCACGCGAGGAGCCGCCTCTTCCGCGCTGGCGCGACGCAACGTGGTGTTGCAGACGAGACAGCGCGTGAAGGGACGCGCCGAGCCGGCGAGGTCGAGCCGGTCGAAGACCTCGCGCAGCTGCTCGGGCGGACGCAGCCCGCGCACGTAGCAGCCGTGCGTGATGTCGCGGCGCTTGAGCAGGCCGCGGTCGCGCGTCAACACGATGCGGCCCTCTTCGCCTCCCAGGCGCGCGATCTCGCGGTCGTGGAAGTGGTTGTCGTAGAGCGTGTCGAAGCCCGCCAGTCGCAGCAGCCGCGCCAGGCCGCCCAGATGCGCGTCGGCCACGAAGCGCGTCTCACGCAACGCCCGCTCGCGCACCCGCAGCAGCGGCGTGACGTCGAAGGCCTCGAACTTCGGGTAGACAGCGACGCGGTCGCCATCGGCCAGCAGGTGCTCGAAACCCACCGAGTCGCCGTTGACCAGCACCAGCTCGACCTCGGTGTGCGGCACCCCCAGCGCCTCGATCATGTGCTTGACCGTCGCGGCCCTCGCGCAGCGGCAGCTGAACGACTGCCGGCGGTGCTGCGGCGCGAGGAAGTCGTTCAGCTCCTCGTAGAAACGGAAGGTGGCGGTGGCGCTCTCGCCGGCTTTCATGCCGCCAGTGTGCGACGCGGGCCGCCCCCTGGCTCAGCTCATTGGCAACGGAAGTTCTCGGCCAGCTCCATGCTGCCGCTGCCGAGATAGCGCGCGACCTTCGGATAGGCGCACAGCGGACGGCTGCGCAGCGCAGACCAGGTCGCCGGCACGTCGGCATTCGCGCCGCCCGGATTGCCCTCGCCGCGCACGTTCGCCGTCACCTGGTCGGGCGCCTCGCCGCGCTCGACCCAGGCGACCAGCGGCTGGAGCATGTCGAACTGGTCGGTTGCCGGGCCGCCGGCACAGTGGTTCATGCCGGGCACGCGGTAGAAGCGCGCGAAGTTGCTCGCATCGCCGGCGTTGGCCGTCCGCAGGTTCTCGTAGAACGTCGTCGTGTCGTCGCTGGAGAAGATCGGATCGGCCGTGCCGTGGTAGATCATCATCTTGGCGCCGCGGCTCTTCAGCTTGCCCAGGTCGCCCGGGTTGGGCGGTGTCATGAACGACATGCCGGACTCGGTGTAGATGCCTTCGGTGGCATTCACCTTGGCAAGCATCGTGTCCACGTTGCCCGTCAGGGCGAACGCCGGGCCCGAGAAGGTGGCCGGGTCCTCGGGCGGCGCCTGCCAGATCAGCCCCACCGCCCCCGAGTCGAGGACCAGCGGGGCGGTGAACTTCCAGAACGACCAGCCGTTCGTCGCCAGGCCGTTGTCGTAGGGGAAGCTGTTGTAGATCTTCGCGCCGCTGCTCGTGGTGGCCCCCGCGAAGAGCCTGGCGATGCCAGTCTTCTGCGCGGCCGAGAGGCAGGTGCCGTCGCGCTCGCCGGTGCAGGTGGGCACGTCGCGGTCGAGGTTGAACGCGGCCTGGCAGGCGGTCGTGTCCTGCACCAGGCCGTCGGCGGCGCCGTCCAGCGCATCGCACTTGGCGAGCACGGCGTTCGAGACGAGCGTGCGCTCGGCCACGGTGAAGCCGGTGCTCAGGTCGGCCGCGTTGGTGGCCAGGGTGGCGTAGGTCTGCGCGCCGGCGATGTTGGCGATGGCCGCCTTGGGCAGGTTGAAGCCGGGGTCGCCGACGAGGTAGCCGTCGTACTGGTCGGCGATGCGTGCCGCCGTCACCATGGTGTGCCGCCCGCCGTTGGAGCAGCCGCCGATGTATGAACGATCCGGCCCGCGGCCGTAGGCGGTCTGGATGACCGCCTTGGCCATGGGCGTGAGCTTGGCGACGGCCTGGTAGCCGTAGTTCAGCCGGGCCTGGGGGTCGATGCCGAAGAACGGGCCCATCGCGCCGGAATGGCCGGCATCCGAACTGATCACCGCGAAGCCCCTGTTGAGCGCGTTGTCGAGCCCGCCGCCGCCGCCCACGGGGCCCGTGGCCGGCACGACGCTGCCGTCTATGCCGCCGTTGGCCTGGTAGAAGAAGCGGCCGTTCCAGGCCAGCGGCATGCGCATCTCGAAGCCGATCGCGTAGCTGTTGCCGTCGACCTCGCTGACGCGCTGCTCCATCGTCCCCGTGACCCGGCAATGCGCCGCGACAGGCGTGCCGGCGACCGTCAAGGCCCCCGCACTTACTTCTTCAACCGAAGTAAATGTCGTATCCGAATAGTTCAGCTTCGCGGCCAGGCCCGCGCAATCGGAAAGCGTCCCCGGTTGGGCCTCGCCCAGCTGGGGAATGGCCTTTTCGTCGTCGCCGCCGCCGCAAGCCACGAGGGCGGTGACAGCACAGAGTCCCGCCAGGGGAACCAGGATCAAGGGGCGCATCGGAGTCTCCTTTTCGCCGGACCGGCCTCGGCCGGCAGGTTGTCGATCGGCGCCCACTTTATTTAATTTACTTAATTAAATACCTAGGGATAGCCCGCACCCGGCAGACAATGCCGGCCATGCCGTCCCAGCCACGCCCCTTCAAGACCCCCGCCGGCCACCTGGTCGAGTCGGGCCTGCAGCACATCCTGGGCTACCAGATCGCCCAGGCCGGGATCACCACCGACGCCGTCTTCAGCCAGCGGGCCGGCCAGCCGCTGGGGCTCAGACGGGTCGAATACACGATCCTCATGCTGATCCGCGAGAACCCGGCCTGCACCTCCGGCCGCCTGGTGCGGGCGCTGGACGTCACCGCGCCCAACATCACGATGTGGATAGACAAGCTCGAGGAGCGCGGCCTGGTGCGCCGGGCACAGAGCGAGTCCGACCGCCGCGCCAACCACCTGGAGCTCACCACCGAAGGCGAGGCCCTGGCCCGCGAAGCCACGCGGCGCCTGATCGAGGGCGAGGCGGAAGTGCTGGCCGCACGCCTCACGCCGGGCGAGCGCGGCATCCTGCTGGAACTGCTGCACAAGGTGGCCCTGTGCAGGGCCGCCTGAACCCGGGCCCATGCGCATCGTCGCCTGGAACTGCTGTCGCGGCCCGTTCGAACGCAAGCTGGCCGCGCTCGAGCGCCTGCAGCCCGACATCGCGGTGATCGCCGAGGCCCTGGAGCCGCCGCAGCAGACCGACCAGCTGCGCTGGTTCCCCTCCAACGCCTCCCGCCTGGGCATCCAGGTGCGCTCCTTCAACGGCTACCGCCTGGCACGCGTGCGCAAGCCGGCGGCCGACCTGCCCAACTGCGTCGCGCCGCTGCGGGTCACGGGCGGCGCGGTGGACTTCCACCTGCTGGCGGTATGGACCTGGCCCGCGCCGAGCTACACCAAGGCCTTCCTCAACGGCCTCGCCGCCTATTCGCGCCTGCTGCAGCGCGGCCCGGCCATCGTGGCGGGGGACTTCAACGGCAACCCCGTCTTCGATCGACCCACGGCCCGCAACAAGTGGTGGACGCAGGGCTTCGACCAGCTCCACGCCGCCGGCCTCGTCAGCGCCTACCACCTCCACCACGCAGTGCCGTTCGGCCGCGAGCCGCACCCGACGCACCACTTCCTTCGCAAGCCCGAGCGGCCCTTCCACATCGACTTCTGCTTCGTCCCGCGGGCCTGGGCCGAGCGCGGCCTGGCCGTGCAGGTGCCCGTGGACGAATCCTGGCGGGCCCTGAGCGACCACTTCCCGCTGGTGGTGGACGTCGGCCAGTGACGCGTCCGGTCAGCCGGGCCCGGTGTTCAGCACCATCCCGAATGGGCTCGGTGGCGCGCGCTGCCGATAATCCGCGCCCATCGATCAAGCACCACCGGGGAGGGTGAATGGAAGACCTGGACAAGTTGACGCGGCTGACGAAGTCGCACGGGGCGCTGCAGCCGGGCAAGGGGATGGTCTCGGGCGTGATCGCGCTCGGACTGGCGATCCTTTGCTTCCTCGGCGTGCTGGCCTTCCACTGGCCCGAGTACCTGACCACGCCGCAGCTGCGCCAGGCCTACAAGGTCGACGTGATCCGCCAGCTGATGTTCTGGTCGCTGGTGCTGGCGGGCTCGATGGCGCTGTTCAACATCATCCGCGGCCGGGCGCGCTGGCTGGCCTTCGCCGCCTTCGCGCTGATCGGCCTTTCGCTGGCCTTCGGCGGCCACAAGGTGCCGGTGGACAGCGACTTCCCCGACCACACCCCCTACATAGGCCTGGACTGGTTCATCCTCGACCTGCTCGGCTCGACGCTGATCTTCGTCTTCGTCGAGAAGCTGTTCGCGCTGCGCAAGGACCAGCCGGTCTTCCGGGCCGAATGGCAGACCGACTTCCAGCACTTCGTCGTCAACCACATGCTGGTGGGCTTCGTGCTGCTGGCCACCAACCTGCTGGTGCACAAGCTGTTCGGCTGGGCCGCCAGCGACGGCATCCGCGGCTGGGTGCAGGGCCTGAACTTCTGGGTGGCGCTGTTCCTCATCATCCTGGTGGCCGACCTGGTGCAGTACTGGACGCACCGCGCCTACCACGAGGTGCCGGTGCTGTGGCGGCTGCATGCCGTGCACCACAGCGTGAAGAGCATGGACTGGCTGGCCGGCAGCCGGCAGCACATCCTCGAGCTGCTCATCACCCGCACCCTGGTGCTCGCTCCGATCTACCTGCTGGGCTTCAGCAAGGACGTGATCGACGCCTACATCATCGTCGTCGGCTTCCAGGCGGTGTTCAACCACGCCAACGTGAGCGTGCGGCTGGGCCCGCTGCGCTACCTGGTCGTCACGCCGAACTTCCATCACTGGCACCACTCGCAGGATGCCGAGGCGCTCGACCGGAACTACGCCGCGCACTTCGCCTTCCTCGACCACCTCTTCGGCACCGCGGTGCAGTCCGAGCGCGAGTGGCCCCAGCACTACGGCGTGCTGGGCGACTACGTGCCGGACGGCTTCTTCAAGCAGGTCGCGTTCCCCTTCGTCTGGAAGGGATAGCCGGCGGGCCCGGGCTGCCGGCATCTCGCCGAAACTACGCCCCGCGCCGGCCATGGGGAGCGGGCGGACAGGGAGATCCGATTGAGCTTCGAGTACGTCGGTGTCGAACAGGCCCTGCAGCGGCCGGGCCTGCGGATGGTGGTGGTCGGTGGCGTGCCCAGCCCGTGGGGAGAAGCTGCGAAAGGCATCTTCCACGTCAAGGGCCTGGACTGGTGCGCCGTGCGCCTGGACTACGCCAGCGAAGCCCTCAGGCAATGGACCGGTGGCCGCCGTGACGCGCCTGTGGTCATCCACGAAGCCGAGCCGCCTCGTCATGCCTGGGACCAGATCCTGCTCCTGGCCGAGCGCCTGGCGCCGCAGCCCGCCCTGCTGCCGCGGGATCCGGCCGAACGCGCACTGGCCATGGGCCTGGCGCACGAGATCTGCGGCGAAGGGGGGCTGGCCTGGACGAGGCGGCTGCAGCTGGTCGAGGCCGGCCTGCAGGGAGGTGGCGGCTTCGCGCCCAAGGTCGCCGCCTACCTGGCGAAGAAGTACGGCCATCGGCCGGAAGACGCCCCGGGCTACGGCCCGCGTGTGGCCGGCCTGCTGCGCATGCTGGCCGCGCGGCTGGAGTCGCAGGCTGCCGCCGGGAGCCCCTACTACCTCGGCCAGGCCTTGAGCGCTGTCGACATCTACGCCGCCACCGCGATGGCGATGTTCAGTCCCCTGCCGGCGCCCGGGTGCGCCATGGATCCGGCCACGCGAGCGGCCTTCGAGACCCTGGACGGACCGACCCGCGAAGCGCTGTCGCCAGCGCTGCTGGCGCATCGGGACCTGATGTACGCCAGGCACCTGGCCCTGCCGCTGTCGCTGTGAGTCCGGCCATGGGCGGCTCGCGTCCTCGCCGGCTCCGGCCCCTGCTCGCGATCGTTGCCGCGGCCCCGCTGCTGTTCGCCGAACCTGCCCGTGCCCTCGAACTGCCGGCCACGGTCGCGGCCCTTCGGCTGGAGGCCCTGCTGGCAGAGGTCAACGGGGGCGATGCGCGCCAGCTCGAGCACCTCGTCGCCGGCAGCTTCGCAGCGGCCGAGCAGGACCGGGCCTTCGCGGCACGCCAGGCCGCCGAGCTGCACAGGCTCTTCGAGCTGACGGGCGGCCTGGAGCTGCGGAGCCTGGAGGCCTCGACCAGCTCGACGCTGCGCGTGCTGGCCCAGGGCCGCCGGACGGCCACCTGGCACCGCCTGTCCGTCTTCACGACGGCGGCGCCTCCCGACTACGTGGCCGCCGCGCCGCCCTACAAGATCGTGGGGCTCGGAGTGGAGCCCGTCACCGCGCCCGCGCAGATGGCGCAGGCCGGCCAGAGCGATGCACGCGTCCACGAACGCCTGGATCGGTTGATGGGCCGGCTCGTGCGAGAAGGCGGCTTCTCGGGCGTGGTCCAGGTCCAGAGGGGCGATCACACGATCTATGCGCGGGCCTTCGGCGAGGCAGACCGGGCCACCCACTCGCCGAACCGGCTGGACACCCGCTTCAACCTCGCCTCGATCACCAAGATGTTCACGGCGATCTGCGTCGGCCAGCTCGTCCAGGCGGGAAAGCTGCGCCTGGGCGACACCGTCGGGCGGTGGCTGCCCGAAGTGGCTGGAACGGACCTCGGCCGGCTCGTCACCGTGCAGCAGCTGCTCTCCCACACCGGTGGCGTCGTGGGCGCGCGGGAGGCGATCGAGAAGGGCCTGGAGCCGCCGCGCGATGCCCGTACCGTCGCGCAGATGACGGCGGCCTTCGTCCATGCCCCGCTGTCGTCGCGCCCGGGGCAGCAGTTCGACTACAGCAACGTGGGCTACGTCCTGCTCGGCGCCATCATCGAGCGCGTGAGCGGCGAGAGCTACCACGCCTACGTGCAACGCCATGTGTTCGAAGCCGCCGGCATGCGCGACTCCGGCTTCCAGGGCGTGCCCGGCCCGCGGCCCGGGCGCCTGGCCACAGGCTACGTGGACGTGCCGGGCCGCAAGTCGCAGCCCAACACGGGCCGGCTCCCGCTGGTCGGCTCGCCGGCGAACATGGCCTTCTCCACCGCGAGCGACATGGTGCGCTTCGCCAACGCGCTGCAAGGCGGCCGGCTCTTGCGCCGCGACCTGCTCGATCAGTTCTGGACTGGCGTGACGGAGCAGCCCGACGGCGTCGAGTACGGCCTGGGCGCCCGCATCGAGCAGCACGATGGCAGGCGAATCGTCTGGCATGGCGGAGGCTCCCCCGGCGTGACCAATCGCTTCGAGATGGTTCCCGCCGAGGGGCTGGCAATCGTGGTGCTTTCGAACGTCGACACCGAACCCGAGCTCATCGTGAACAAGCTGCGCGAATGGCTGGCTCCGAAGCCCTCGCCGAGCTCGCCGCCGCCTGCAGCGCCCGAGCTCGCCCTCTCGGTCCGCGTGGCCGAAGCCCCGCCGGCCAGCGGCGGGCCTGCGACCATCGACGTGCAGGTCTCGAACCAGGGCGGGACCGCCCATGCCGTCCTGGTCGACCTGGAGATCAAGGACGAGGCGGGCCACAAGGTCGAGCAGCAGTTCGTCGCCGACCAGCGCATCGGCGCGTCCGCGTCGCGAAGCTTTCGTTTCCTCTGGCAGCCGCCCTCGCCCGGCCGATACCGGCTCGACGCCGGCGTGTTCGGCCCGGGATGGCAGCCCCGGCTGAAGTTCGAGCAGGGCCTGGCGACGGTCGAGGTGCGCCAGGCCGGGCCTTGATCACAGGCTCTGGATGAGCGCGAGGATGTTGCCCTCGCTGTCGCGGAACCAGGCGGCCTTCGCGCCGCCGGCGATGACCGCGCCCGCCGGGCTCCTCTCGCCCGGCATGTCGAAGTCCTCGAAGACCACGCCGCGCTTCTTCAGCTCGGCCATCTCCGCGTCGACGTCGGCGACGTCCCAGAAGGCCTGGCTCGCCTGGGACGTGCCGGCATTCGGCGTCGGGTAAAGGAACGCGGCGGTCCCGTTGGCGAAGGCGTACACGACGCCGCCGTTGAGCTCCTGCTTCGGCACCAGCCCGAGCTGGTCTTCGTAGAACCGGCGTGCCCGGACCATGTCCCGGGCCGGGAAGTACACGTAGATCGGACTCGTCTGCAGCATGGCCGGACCTCCATCGAACATCCCGGCCTGCCGGCAAGATGGGCTCCCGGCCCGTGCCGGCGACGTGCTGCTCAAAGCACCTTGAGCTCGACCTCGATATTGCCCCGCGTGGCCTTCGAGTACGGGCAGATCAGGTGCGCGGCCTCGGCCAGGGCGAGCGCCACTTCGGGGTCCACGCCCGGGAGGCTGATGTTCAGGCGCGCCCCCAGCAGGAACTGCCCGCCCGCCTTGCCGAGGTCGATCTCGGCATCGATCGAGGCGCCGGCGGGCAGCGCCATCTGCCTCGCGGCGGCAGCGCGCGCCATCGCGCCGAGGAAGCAGGCGGACCATCCGGCCCCCAGCAACTGCTCCGGGTTGGTCCCTGCGCCGGCACTGCCGGGGCGGGAAAGCTTGACGTCGAGGCGGCCGTCATCGCTGCGGGCGCTGCCGTCGCGGCCGGCCAGCGTGCGGGTGCGGCCGGTGTAGAGGACTTCCTGGATCCGGGTCATGGGCTTGCTCCGTGCCTTGGGGTGATGATCTGGTGGGCGGTCAGCCGGCCTGCCGGACGGCTTGCAGGATCACGTCGGCGACCTTTGCCGGCTGCGATTGCTGGGGCACGTGGCTGGTGGGCAGCTCGGTGACGCGGGCGCCTATCCGCTTCGCCATGTCGCGCTCGTGCTGGGGCTGGATCATGTGGTCGGCCGTCGCGACCACGTACCAGCTGGGCTTGCTCCTCCAGGCCGCGACCGAGACCTTCTGGTCGAAGGCCTGCGCCTGGATGGGCCCTTGCGTCGCGTTCATCACCGCGGTCTTCGCCGCCGGCAGGTCCTGCGCGAAGTGCCGGCTCATGCCCTCGGCCGTGAGGCTGAGGAATCCCGCTTCGTCGGCCTTGAGGAAGGCGAGCCCGGCAGGGGCCGGATAGGGCTTGCCCAGCTCCGCCGTCGACTGGCCGGCATCGGGCGCGAAGGCCGCCACGTAGACCAGCGCGGCGACCTTGTGTGTTGCGCCGGCCTCGGTGATCACGGTGCCTCCCCAGGAGTGGCCCACGAGCACCACCCGGCCCGGCTGCGCGGCGATGGCGCGGCGCGTGGCCGCCACGTCGTCGTCGAGGGAGGTCAGCGGGTTCTGGACGGCGGTGACTTCCACGCCCTGGGCCTGCAGCAGCGCAATCACCCCGGCCCAGTCGGAGCCATCGGCGAAGGCGCCGTGGACGATCACGACGCCGGGGCGCCCGGGCGGCGCGCCAACGGCGAAGGAGCTGGCGCCGATGGCCATGGAGGCGAGGAGCAGGCGGCGCAGGAGAGTCGATCGCATCATGAGAATGTCCTTTCGAAGGGTCAACCGAAGGTGAAGGCGTAGGCCCGGGCGCCGGCTTCGAGGAACTCGACCTCGAAGGTCCTTTCGGCGGCGCCGGGCGCCTGGCGCACGAGCTGGTAGAGGCGCTGGCTGGTGATGGTCCCGAAACCATCGGCGTCGATGTCGGCGCCGTGGTCCGTGCCCGGCGGGCGTCCGTCGATGCGCACACGGAAGCGGACGGGCCGGCCGCTTGCGGTGCCGAGCACCAGGTGCAGGTCGCGGGCATCGAAGCGGTAGGCGATGCGGCCGCCCGGGTGCTGCGACTGCGCGTACTCGTCGTCGACGCGCCAGAGACCGGCGAGCGTCCATTCGTTGTTCCGCAGGGTCTTCGCGCCGGCATAGGCGTGGTCGGTCCCGCCGACCAGGCGCCCTTCGGGCGAGACGAAGCCGCTGGCGCGAGAGGCGCCCAGATAGGTCTCCTCCGAGCCGGCCGGAACGGCGGCGGCGGCGGCCTGGGTGCCCTGGCCCTGCGGCGCCACCAGGCCGGCCGGCACTGTGTCTGCCCGCCCCGCTTCCTTCAGCAGTTGCTGGATCAGTCGCTCTGCGCTGGCGTAGTTGCCTTCGCCGTATTGCCGGTGGCGCAGCCGCCCCTGCGCATCGATGAAGTACAGGGCCGGCCATCCCCGGTTGCCGAAGGCCCGCCAGATCGCCTGCCGGCTGTCCAGCGCCACCGGGTAGGCGATGCCGAGCTCGTCGACGGCCCGCTTGACGTTGGCCGCCTGCCGCTCGAACTCGAACTCGGGCGTGTGCACCCCGATCACGACCAGGCCGGCAGCCTGGTACTTGCTCGCCCACGCCTTGACGTAGGGCAAGGTCCTCAGGCAGTTGATGCACGAGTAGGTCCAGAAGTCGACGAGCACCACCTTGCCGCTCAGGTTCTCGGCGGTGAGCGGCCGGGCGTTGAACCACCCGTCGGCGTTCTCGACCGCCCGCAGCGGCAGGCTGGACGGCGACACCGGCGCGGAGGACCCTGGGCCCGCGGCGCCCAGGCCGGCCACGAGGGCGATGCCGAGAAGCACGCAGGGCAGCAGCCTTTTCATCGTGGGCACCTCTTTGTTGATCGGAAAGGAATAAATCGTATGCGATGCATCTTACCGGCTCGTCCGGGGATGTCAATCGACTTCGATTCAATCGGATACGATCTTCATCGGGCTGCAAGACGCGGCCGCCAGGCCGCGTGCGTGCTAGCGCGCCCCCTGGGTCGACTCGATCAGGGCGTCGCGCAGCCGGCTCACCGACTTCTGCAGCGCCTTGAACTCCTGCGCTCCCAGGCCGGTGGCGGCCACGAGGTTCTTCCCGCGCGCCTGCTCCCGCAGCCGCTTGCCCTTCTCGGTGAGGCTGACCACCAGCACCCGCTCATCGGCCTTGCTGCGCTGCCGCCGCACGTAGCCCATAGCCTCCAGCTTCTTGAGGATGGGCGTGAGGGTGTTGGACTCGAGGAAAAGCTTCTCGCCGAGCTCGCTGACGCTCTGGTGATCCTGCTCGTACAGGCAGATGAGGGTGATGTACTGGGTGTACGTCAGCCCCAGCTGCTCGAGGATGGGCCGGTAGGCCTTGCCATAGGCGAGGTTGGCCGAATAGACGGCGAAGCACAGGAAGTCCGACAGCCTGGCGTCGGCGGCGTTCGATGAACTCGAGCTCATGTCGGGATCCTCCAGGCAAGGGCATCAGAGCACCGGATTCTATCGGGCGCGATTGAAGCGCAAGCGCTCCGCCATGGGCCGGAACCGGGAATGTGCATTGCTGAGTTCCAACTCCTATCCGAACCGAGCAGGAGAAATCGATGGCAAGCCAGACCACCCGGGATTGCGCGAAGCTTTGGGAGATGGTGAAGGACATCAAGTTCGCGATGTTCACCACCCGCCACGCGAACGGGCACCTGCACTCGCGCCCGATGGCGACCCAGAACCGCCGCGACGACGAAGGCGACTCGGCGTGGTTCTTCATGCCCCGCAGCAAGGAGTCGGTGCAGGACCTGCAGGCCGACCCGCAGGTCAACCTCGCCTATGTGGACGCAGGCAAGGACACCTATGTGTCGGTCTCCGGCACGGCCGAGCTGGTGGAGGACGAAGCCAGGAAGCGCGAACTCTGGAACCAGGCCACCGAGGCCTGGTTCCCCGACGGCCCCGGCGACCCGGAAGTGGCGCTGGTGCGCGTTCGCATCACCCATGCCGACTACTGGGACGTCAAGGCCAACAAGCTGGTGCAGCTGTACGCCATGGCCAAGGCGGCGGTCACCGGCCGGCCGCCCAGCGACCTCGGCGAGCAGGGCCGGGTGAAGATGCACTGAAGCCGGCAGCGGGGCATGCCCCCGAGGGACTGGCGGATCCGGCTGAGTGTTGGCCCGGCGCGACCAAGCCTGCGCTGGGTCAAGGCCGTGGGGGCGGGCTCGCGTACACTTCTAAGTGTTAACCCTGATCGGGTTTACACCATGCCGCTACCCCACGGTGGGGACAGCCGGCCAGAAGCCGGCTGCGACATGTCTTTGCCCAAGAGGAAAGCCATGATCAAGACCTTTGCCGCCCCCCTCGCGCTTCTCGCCGCCTTCGCCTTCGTCCCGGCCGCAGGCGCCTCCGTGCTCGACACGCAGACCCGCCAGCCCAACGCCGGCACGCCGCTGTACAGCACCTACCACGATGGCCCCTCGGGCTTCGTGTTCGTCAAGCTGCCCCAGGGCTGGACCTTCGTGGCGCGAGACGAAGGCGCCGCCTCGCACGAGGTCTTCCACGATGCCTCGACCGGCTTCGTGTTCGTGAAGCTGTCGACGGGCTGGAAGTTCATGCCCGCCAGCGCGAACGCCTGAGGCTTCAGGCACGTGCGCCACGCCGAGGCTCCCGCCTCGGCGTTTTTCATTGGCGCCCGCTCACGGTGCCCGTCCCCGAAGGAACAGCACCAGGGCCACGATGAGGCCGACGACGAACAGGACCCACGCGATGTTGGTCGAGATTCCGGCGATCCCGCCGAAACCCAACACGCCCGCGACCAGAGCGATCACCAGAAAAACGGCTGCCCAGTAAAGCATATCGATCCTCCACGACTCGAGCCGGCGGCCCAAGTGCCCCGGCGCAGGTGAATCGGCAAGGTGCGTTCCCGGCCTGGGCTCGTCGCAGGGGTGAGCACCCGTCCTACATTGCCAGGCAGGTACGGCCGATTCCGGTCTCCCGCACGCAAGGCATATTGAGTGCAACGCGACTTGCGTCGCTTGTCGGCCGTGAGGCCCGCGAACATGGCAAACCCCGTCACCGTCAGCATCCCTCACCAGCTCGGCCGCGACGAGGCCCGCCGCCGCATCGAGCAGGGCTTCGCCTCGCTCGTTCGCCAGTTGCCCGGCGGCGGCTCGTGCAACCACCGCTGGACCGCGGACCAGCTCGACTTCAGCGCGACGGCAATGGGCCAGACGATCTCCGGCCTGATCGACGTGCAGGAGACCTTCGTCACGATCCGCATCGACTTGCCCGGCGTCCTGGGCTTGATTGCCGGCCGGCTCAAGGGCCAGTTGCAGACGGCCGGGCAGTTGCTCCTGGACAGGAAGTAGCGCCCCTGCCCCTTGGCGCAAGCCTCGCGCGCGATGCCAAGTGCCCAGGGATGGAGCCGCCGAAGGTCCGGATCGGTGTTTCCCTTAGATAGTTCATGCGTCGCACGAACTAT
>CAMLGG010000051.1 GCA_946479475.1 uncultured Ideonella sp.
GTCGACGTTCTCGAGCACGGCCTTGCCGCTGCCGAGGTGGTCGATCAGGCGGCCCGGGGTGGCGACGAGGATGTCCAGCGGGCTGCGCAGGGCCTTCAGTTGCGCGCCGTAGGGCACGCCGCCGACGACGCTGGTGACGGCCAGCCACTGCACGTGGCGGCCATAGTCCGCCGCGGCCTTGCAGACCTGCATGGCCAGTTCGCGGGTGGGCACCAGCACGAGGATGCGCGGGCCGCGCACGACGCCGCGCTGCGGCTTGTTGGCCGGGTCCTTGCGGGCCTCGAGGATGCGCATGAGCGCCGGCAGCACGAAGGCTGCGGTCTTGCCGCTGCCGGTGCTGGAGCACACGCGCAAGTCCTGGCCGGCGAGCGCCGCGGGGATGGCGCGGGCCTGCACTTCGGTGGGTTGTTCGTAGCCGGCGGTCTTGAGCGCGCGCAGCAGAGCCTCGTCGAGGCCGAGCGATTCGAAAGTCATCGGTGAAAAGTCCTGGCTGCCGAAGGCCTGGTGCCTCGGCATGCGGTGGGGCTTGGAAAAACATCGCCGCCGACCGCGCCCGTGACAGCCTTGTTGAAAGGCATCGCGGGACTTCGAGGACTTCACCTGCGCCGGCCGCGGCTGCAAGGCCCGGAACCGGTCGGAAAAGCAGAGAAGGTCAGAGGGGATGAACGAACTTGCGGCGGGCCACTGCCCGAGCGCAATCCGGCATTCTAGCGTAAACCCTAGCGATCGTCCACTGGCCCCGCATCCTGTTCGTTCTGCCAGGCGCAGCTTGCCGCAAGCGAGCCCTCGCGGCCTTGGCCCAAAATCCGCCGCGCTCTCCCGACCCGACACCATGCCTTCGACTCGCTCCCCTGGCCGGGCGGACCGCACCCGAGCGTCCGCCACCCCGTTCCGCGCCTGCCGGGCCCATGGCCTCGTTGCCGCGGGCTGGTTGCTTGCAAGCGCGACGAGCGGCTGGGCACAGCAGGCGCCGGCTCCTGCGGCCGCGCCCGCCTCGGCGCCGCCGGCACAGCGGGTCGAGGTGACGGGCACGAGGCAGAGCGACACCGAGGAGCGCCGGCGGTCCACCGCGGCCAGGATCATCGTCGGCCGCGACGAGATCGAGCGCTTCGGCGATGCCAGCCTGGGCGAACTTCTCAAGCGCCTGCCCGGCGTCACGATCGGCGGCGCGCCCGGGCGCGGCGGGCAGATCCGCATGCGGGGACTCGGCAGCGGCTACACGCAGGTCCTGCTCGACGGCGAGCGCGTGCAAGGCGGGCTGTCGCTGGATTCGATAGACCCGGACATGGTCGAGCGCATCGAGATCCAGCGCGCCCCCACCGCCGAGACCGGTGCCCGGGCCATCGCAGGGACCATCAACATCATCACCCGCGAGGGCTTTCGCAAGAAGCTGAACGACCTCAAGCCGTCGCTTTCGATCGAGAACGGATCGATCTCTCCCGGAGTCAACTGGACCCGCGACGACAAGCTGGGCGACATGGCCTACAACGTCACGCTCGGCGCCTGGGGCGGGCGGCGCGAGGACGAGAGCCTGTCGACCACGACGGCCGCCGACTACGGCATCGTCGAGTCCGGCGAAACCTCCAACCGCCGCAAGGGGCTCAACGCCAGTGCTCGCCTGCAATGGCCGCTGGGCGAAGGCGAGTCGCTGATGCTGATGCCCTTCCTGGTCTTCTCCGAGGGCAGGGGATCGGGCCGCTCGGTGGCCGATTTCAGCGGCGAGCTTCCCGAAGGGCTGCAGCCCTACGACAGCAGCCGCAGCGACAACGACAGCCGTTTCATGCTGGCCCGGCTCAATGGGTTGTGGCGTCAGCGGATCGGCGAGGGGCGCATGGAGTGGCGAGGCGGCGCCGCGGCATCGCAATCGCGCAGCGATTCCTTGCGCCGGGAGTTCCAGGGAGCAGAGGCGCTGGCGCCGCTGCGCGAAACGAGCGACTCGCGCGAGCGCAACGGCCATCTCAATGCGAAGTACAGCCTTTCGCTGGGTCAGGACCACGGCCTGGTCACCGGCGCGGAGATGGACGTCGCCCGGCGCACCGAGTCGGCCCGAGGCACCTTGCTGGATGCTTCTTCGGGCGGCCCGCTGCTCGACCCGGACACGGGGCTGCCCGTCTACGACAGCCGGGATGATCTGGTCGCCTCGACCCGGCGCCTGGCCGTTTACGCGCAGGACGAATGGAACGTGACCCCCCGATGGGCCGCCCACGCGGGATTGCGCTGGGAGGGCATCACCACCGAAAGCGAAGGTGCCGCGACGAGCGGCGATCGACGCAACGTCTCCAGCGTGTGGACGCCGCTGCTGCATGCGGTCTGGCGGCCCGAACCGAAGAGCCGGGATCAACTGCGCCTGAGCCTGACCCGCAGCTACCGGTCGCCTTCGCTCCAGAGCCTTCTCGGGCGCTACAGCGTCTCCTCGCGCTTTCCCGAGGGGCAGAACCTGGCCAGCAGCCCCGACCGCGCGGGCAACCCCGACCTGCGGCCCGAACTGGCCACCGGCATCGACGTGGCGTTGGAGCGCTATCTCGCCGGCGGCGGGCTGCTCAGCGCCAGCCTGTTCCATCGCCGCATCACGGACCTGATGCGCACGCTGGTGACGCTGCAGGACGCTCCCGGCTTCGACGAGCAGCGGTGGGTGGCGCGGCCGGAGAACGTCGGCAAGGCCACCACCCAGGGCATCGAGCTGGAAGCACGGGTGCGCCTCAACGAGCTCTTCGACGAAGCGCCGGCCGTGGACCTTCGTGCCAACCTCAGCCTGTTCCGCTCCTCGGTCGACAGCGTGCCCGGCCCGAACAACCGGCTCGACCAGCAGCCCCAAGGCACGGCCAACGTCGGCGCCGACTACCGCTGGCCCGGCACGCCGCTCACGGTCGGCGGCAACTTCAACATCACGCCGGGCTACACCACTCGGCTTTCCGAAACCCAGTGGATCGTGCAGTCGCCCAAGCGCGTGCTGGATGCCTACGTGCTTTGGAGCATCAACCCGGGCATGCGCCTGCGCATGACCGCCAGCAACCTGCTGCACCAGGGCAACGAGACGGCGAGCGTGGTGGACGACGAGACGGGCACGACGCAGAGCCCCAGTTTCGTCAACTGGCGGCTGCAGCTGGAGCTGAAACTCTGACCGTCATGTCGCCGAGGCGGACCTGGCGTCCGCCGCGGATCTTCGCCGTCTTGCGCAGTTCGACCTCCCCGTCCACGGTGACCTGACCGTCGACGATCAGCTGCCGCGCGCTGCCGCCGCTGGGCGCGAGGCCGGTGGCCTTGAGCAAGGCATCGAGGGCGATGAAGTCGCCGCGCAGTTCGAAATCGATCGTGGGCATGGTGCGCGATTGTCGCCTCGTGGTCTCGCGGGGGTTGACAGCCTGTCGAGGCTTGTCGCACAGTGCGCGCCTCGCATCGCGGTTCTCGCGGTGCACCCCCCACCAACCGCAAGGAGGCAGCCATGGATGAAGTCGTCACCACCCGCCTTGCGGTTCGCCGGCATCGCGCCTGCCGCTGATCCCTCCCCGCTGAGCTTCAGCACCCCGGCTGCCTGACGCCGGTCGATCCGCTCCCCACACCTCGTCATGCCCTGGCCTCGCCAGGGCGGCCGCGTGCGCACGCCTTTCCCGGCCCGCGCCGCTGGCCCGTGTTTGCTCCCCGCTGCGGATCACCCGTCATCATGTTCGACACGATCGATTTCCAAGCCCTGCGTCGCATCGGCCTCAGCCAGGCCCTCGTCGCGCAGATGTTCAACCTCCGGACCGAGCCCGCCGATCGCCTG
The DNA here is from genome assembly GCA_946479475.1 of uncultured Ideonella sp. The sequence goes on from CAMLGG010000051.1 coordinate 3,764, forward strand.
ATGCGGGTCACCGAAGTGCAGCGCGATCGCCTGCGCCTGCACGATGGCGAATCCGAGCACGTCGCACAGGTCTGGCCGACGCTCAGGATCGCCTTGCAGATGCAGGGCGAGTCGCTCGTGGTCGGCGACTGGGTCTCGGCACGCCGGGACGAGCCGCCCGGCGACGTGTGCTGGGCGGCCGCCCGCGTGCCGCCGGTGAACCACCTGGTGCGCCGCGACAGCAGCGGCAACCGGCAGGTCCTGGTCAGCAACGTCGACACGGCGCTGCTGGTCATGGGCTGCGGCCAGGATTTCAACCTGCGCCGCCTCGACCGCTACCTGGCCCTGGTTCGCCTGGCTGGCGTGGCGCCGGTCGTCGTGCTGAGCAAGGCCGACTTGCTCGCCGACCGTGGGGCAGGCCGCGTCGATGCCGTGCGCCGACACCTGAGCGGTCAGGTCGACGTCGTCGCCTTGAACGGTCAGGAGGAGGCCAGCGTGGAAGCCCTCTCGCCGTACCTCGGCGAAGGGCAGACGCTGGTGCTCCTCGGCTCCAGCGGCGCCGGCAAGAGCACGCTGACCAACACGCTGACCGGCTCCGCCGCGCAGGTCACGGGCGGGGTGCGGCGAGGCGACGAGCACGGCCGCCACACCACGACGACCCGGTCCATGCACCGCTGCCCCTCGGGCGCCTGCATCATCGACACGCCGGGCCTGCGCGGCCTGCAGGTCGATGCCGACGAGGCGCAGATCGATGCGGTCTTCGACGACATCTCGCGGCTGGCGCCGCTGTGCCGCTTCCGCGATTGCCAGCACGAGGACGAGCCGGGATGCGCCGTGCGCCCGCGCGTGCCGGCGGGCCGCCTGCTCAGCTATCACAAGCTGCAGCGCGAGGCGCAGCGTCACGAGATGACGTATCTCGACCGCCAACGCCAGGCCGCCGAATGGAAGGCTCGCGGGCGCTTCGCGAAGGCCGTCAGCCGGGCCAAGCGCGGCTAGGAGCGGCCAGGAGTGGAGGTCAGGGCCTGGCCCCGGCCTTCCACTCCTGCACCGCCTTCATGGCGGCACCGACGTGGCCGTCCGGATCCATGCTGGTGTAGGTCAGCAGGACCTTGCCCTGCGGGCTGATGACGTAGGAGATGCGGTTGGCCATGTCAGGCTTGATGGCCAGGCCGGCGTCGTACTGCCTGATGACCTTGGCACCCGGGTCGGCGGCCACGGCGAACTGGTTGCGGCAGGCCTCGACCGAGAACTTCTTCAAGGTCTCGATGTCGTCGTTGGACATGCCGATCACCGTCGCGCCGAGGGCCGCGAACTTCGGCGTGGCCTCGGCGAACTGGTGGGCCTCGACCGTGCAGCCGCTGGTGAAGGCCTTGGGGTAGAAGTACAGGACCACCGGGCCCTTCTTCAGCGCATCGGCCAGGGCGAACCGGAAGCCCTGGCCGCCGAGGGCGGCGTCGGCGCTGAAATCGGGCGCGGCCGCGCCGACGGCGAGGGCTGCGTGGGCAGCGGGCAGCGCGAGCGCGAGGGCGAGCGCGGCGGCGAGGGCAGGGAAATGGGTCTTCATCGGGATTCCTTGTGGGCGGAGGGCTGCGCGGTCAGGGCTTCTTGCACTCGCAGGCGTCGCTGCCCATGTCGAGCACGATGCGCCAGACGCCGGGGGACTCCTGGCGCCAGACGGAGTTGAAGCGGCCGACGAGCTGGCCGGAGGGGTCGCGCACCGGCCCGCTGCTCATCGCGAGCTGGCCGGTGGTCATGACCAGGACCTGGTCGGGCTCCCAGGAGAACGGGGCCTGGGAGCCTTCGAAGAACTTCTTCCACGCGGCGACCACCGCCTCCGGCCCGCGCAGCGGCGCCTTGCCGCCCTGGAAGACGGTGTCGGCGGACAGGAACTTCGCGAAAGCGCCGATGTCGCGGTCGGCCATGCTCTTGGCGAAGGCGCGCTCGGTGTCCCACACGGCCTGGCGAAGCGGGTCGCCCGCCGCACCTGCATCGGCCTGGGCGGCAACCGTCAGCGGTACGAGGGCGAGGCCCAGGAGGGCGGCAAGTCGGCGCGGCGTCATGGGGCACCCGGATGTGGTGGAGAGCCCGCCGTTGTACCAGCAAGCCGAAGGCCGCGTCAGGGTCCCGGCCCGAGCTGCTCGAGCTGCTGCTCCGCCTCCTGCACATCCTTGCCGTACTCGGCCAGGTAGCGGTTGCGCTCCTCGCTGGTCCACTCGGCATCGGAGAAGGCACTCAAGGGATAGCTGCGCGTCCGCCAGACGGCGCCGGACCGGCGGGGCATCAGCGCACGGTCCGGGAAGGCGTCGGGCTTGAGCAGGAAGGCGTCGACGTCGCGCAGCGTCAGCGGGAACTCCGGCTGGCCATCGCGCAGGAGCTTGCCGAAGACCTGCAGGCGGATCTGCTGCGGGCCGGTCTGCAGCTCCTCGTTGAACGTGACCAGGGCGAAGGGCCGGCCGTTCGCATCATCGATGCGGCCGCTGGCCACGTAGCGGCCCGCCTTGAACACCTGCACCGGCAGGTACAGGGCGAGGGAGCCGTCCTCGAGCGTCTCGCGGATGGCGCCTGCCCAGTTCGCCGGCGCTTCGGGCGAGTAGATGATGTCGAAGTAGGCGTAGCCGGCGTGGTCGCCCGACTGCAGCGCCAGCTCGACGCGGATCACGCCGTCGATCTCGGCCAGGCCCTGCGTGGCCGGCTGCAGGCGCAGGCTCAGCACGTTGTCGCCGGCTTTCGCGTCGCCGTTGCGGCCGTCGTCGGTGAAGCTCACCGCCATCGGGCTCACGCGCGATGCGCGCAGGCCGGTGGCGCCCTCGTGCGCGATGGCACGCGGCACCTCCAGGGGCAGCGTGCGGCCCTCGGCATCCACCGCCGACACGGTGAACAGCACGCTCTCGTCGCCCTGGACGAAGACACGCTCCTGCGTGGTCCGCAAGGTCAGGCCCTCGATGACGGTGCCGCCCGGTTCTCGCAGGGGCCGCTCCTCGACGATCGGGTCGTTGGGGCGGACCTGGTCGGGATGCTCGGCGATGGGGCGCGACTCGTGCGGGTAACGCGTGGCCTGGCGGTAGCTGTCCAGGGTTCGCCTGGCACGCTTCAGGCGCTCGCGCCAGAGCTCGCGTTCGGCTTCGCTCGCTGGAGCCGCCACCCGCAGAGGGCGGGCCGCGGACGCGCTGGCCGCGACAGGCGCGACCGCCACCTGCGCCTGCGGCTCGGCCGGGAGCGCGGCGGCAGGCTCGTCCGCGGGCCAAAGCGCGAAGGCCAGCAGGGCGGCTGCCCCTGCAGCCGCGCCAGCCGCCATCCACCTTCCGTTCACTTCAGCGCCCTACGATGCTGCGCGTCGGCTCACCTGGCGTTCGCCTCCATGTCCGCGCGCACCTTGCTCACGATGCCGGCCCAGTTGCCGTTCGTGTAGTGGTTGTACGACTCCTTGTCGTCACGGAAGGCGACCGAGTGGTAGCCCCACTTGGCCTTGCCGTTCTCGGTCTTGGCGGTCCCGAGCGAGAGGTAGTTGCAGAACCAGTCGTTGGGGTTGCAGAAGGACCCGCCGCTGCTGCCCGAGACGCCGCCGCTGGAGTGGTAGGCGATGGCCTCGTCGTCCTGGCCCGGCAGGACGAAGGAGTACAGCGTGCCGTTGGCCCCGGCGTACATGTTGAACCAGGTCGCGCGCGTGGCGCTGTGGTCGTACATCGCCCGGGCCGTGGCGGTCTTCAGGTCCGACACCAGCGGCTCGCTGATGGCCCAGTCGCCGGCATCGGCCAGCTCCGAGCCGCCGGCCGCCCCGCCGGCCACGTCGACCCACTTGATGTTCCAGCCGGTCTGCGTGCCGCCTGCATTGCCGCAGCTGCCGTCGGCGGCCGGGCTGGCGTTCTTGATGTAGCGCGTGGTGCCGCCGTAGAGCGACAGCGCGTAGCCGATCTGCAGGTCGCCGGCGCTGTGCACCGCCACGTAGCACCAGTTGGTGCCGGTGCAGTAGCAATCCAGCGCGTTTCGGATCAGGTAGTTCTGGTCGGACACATGGTTGTAGCCGTCCCAGTTGACCGACTTCTTGTTGACCCCGGCGTTGACGCTCGACGGGCCCCAGTAGCGAAAGTCGGCGTAGTTGCCGATCTGGCCGCCGCCGGTGCGGCCGTTGATCCACAGCGAGTGGTTGGTCGCATGTGCGATCGCGGCGAAGCCGACGGCCGCGACGGCCAGCCACGACAGAACCGGCCGCACCTTCCGAATCTTCCACGGGCCCATGCTCGTCTCCTGTCCTGTTGAAATAGCACGATCGTTCGAAAACGTGCCCGCACACTTTGCTATCAAGCAGGACGGGAGACGGAGCGGGGAATCCCGGAAACCGGGCGATCAGCTCCTCAGGGCAGCTTCAGGACGTTCTTCAGGAAGAGCACGGTGGCGTAGAACTGGTAGTCGGCGTTCTCCTTGCGGACGAAGCCGTGGCCCTCGTTCTCGGCCCGCAGGTACCAGACCGGCGTGCCATTGGCGCGCGCCTTCTGCACGATCTGCTCCGCCTCGGTCCAGGGCACGCGCGGGTCGTTGCGGCCCTGCACGACGAACAGCGGCTTGGTGATCCTGGAGGCGTTGGTCAGCGGCGAGATGCGTTCGAGGATCTCGCGCATCGCCGGGTCTCGCTCGTCGCCGTACTCCACGCGCCGCAGGTCGCGCCGGTAGCTCTCGGTGTTGTTGAGGAAGGTGACGAAGTGGGAGATGCCGACCACGTCGATCGAGCCGGCGATGCGGTCGGCGTAGTGCTCCGAGACGGCCAGGCTCATGTAGCCGCCGTAGCTGCCGCCGATCACCGCGACGCGGCTCGCGTCGAGCCGGGGCTGGGTCGCGATCCAGTCGAGCAGGGCGCCTATGTCCTTCACCGAGTCTTCGCGCTTCGGCCCGTTGTCCAGCTCGAGGAAGGTCTTGCCGTAGCCGGCCGAGCCGCGCACGTTGGGCTGGATCATCGCGATGCCCAGCTCTTCGACGAGGTAGTTGTAGCGGTTGAGGAAGCCGAACTGCGCCTGGGATTCGGGGCCGCCGTGGATGAAGATGAGCACCGGCCGCTTGCCGGTGAAGCGCGGCGGCGGGACCGTGAGCAGGCCTGAAATGGTCCGGCCGTCGAAGCTCTTCCAGCGCACCAGCTGCTGCGGCGCGAAGCGGGACGGATCGACCCCCGGCGGCGCGTAGGCCCTGGTCCACTGCTGGACCTTGCCGCTCGCCGGATCGAGGCTGTAGATCTGGCTCGGGCCGGCCGAGCTGTTGAGCGCCAGCGCCAGCTCGCCGCGCTTCTTGTCGAAGCGCATGGTGCCGAGGTTGCCGGCGGGGATGGCGGGCGCGGGCAGTTCCTTCAGCGTCCTCGCGTCGACCAGGTGCAGGCGGCCCTGGCCATCCTCGTTGACGTTCAGCGCGGCCAGGCGGCCATCCTCGGACAGGCTGCCGCCGGCCACGTCCCAGGGGATGTGCGAGGTGACGCGGGTGGTGCTGCCGCTGGCCAGGTCGAGCCTGACCAGCTCGTTGAACTCGCCGGCCCGGTCGCTGATGACGAACAGGCCGGTGTTGTCGCGCGTGAAGCCGGCCGCCAGGTAGGTGGACTTGGGCTGCCCCGGCGCGGGCAGCAACTGCCGGCGCTGCCCGCTGGCCAGGTCGAGCAGCCACACCTGCGACTCGGTGGCGGAGACGTAATTGGTCAGTGCAATCTGCCTGTTGTCCCAGGAGACGACGCTCGCTCCCCAGCCGCCGCCCGGCAGCTCGGCCAGCGGGCGGCGGGACGCCGGCTGCATCGGGTCGACCAGCGACAGCGTGGTGACGATGCTGGCGCGGCTTGCGCCGGCTGCCGTGCGGTCGATGGGGACCGAGGTGTAGAGCAGGCGGCTCGGCTGGCCTGCCTCGTCGTGCAGCCAGCCTTCGAGGTTGTGGCGCTGGTCGGGGTCGGTCAGCAGCGTGGTGGCCTTGCTGTCCAGGTCCATGCGGTAGAGCTGGCTGACCTCGTTGCCGCCGGTGGCGCGCTCGAAGACGATGTAGCGGCCATCGCGCGGTTCGTACTGGCCGCTGGTCACCGGCTCGGCCGACTCGGTCAGGCGCTCGGGCTCGGCGAGCGGCGAGGTGAGGCGGAACAGCTGCGGCGTGCTGGCACCCGCGGCGCGGTGGGCCACCAGCATCTCGCGCCGGGCGGGATGCCAGTCGACGAAGACGTGGCCGCGGAAGTCGGTGTAGCGGTCGACGGCCGCGACCAGGCTTCGCGGCACCGGCGGCACGCCCTCGACGTGGAGCTGGGGATTGGGCGCGACGGTGTCTGGCGCGGAAGGGGTGCCCGGCCCTGAGGCGCAGGCCACCAGGGTGAGGGCGACCAGGCAGGACGCCAGGCGGCGGCTCGGATGGCGGATCGGATTCGGCATCGGTGGGCTCGTGGCTTGCTTGTCGGAAATCTGCTCGCATGGGTGGCGAGGCGCGTCGACTATAGCCAGCGCCTCTAACATGCCGGCTTTTCCACCCCGTCTGCCTCATGGCCGCTGCCAGCCTGCTCGCGCTTCTCGACGACATCGCCACCGTGCTCGACGACGTGGCGGTGCTGACCAAGGTCGCCGCCCGCAAGACGGCGGGCGTGCTGGGCGACGACCTGGCGCTGAATGCGCAGCAGGTAGCAGGGGTGCGCGCCGAGCGCGAGCTGCCGGTGGTCTGGGCGGTGGCCAAGGGCTCGCTGGTCAACAAGGCCATCCTGGTGCCTGCCGCCCTGGTCATCAGCGCCGTGGCGCCCTGGCTGGTGACGCCGCTGCTGATGGTCGGCGGCGCCTATCTGTGCTTCGAAGGTGCCGAGAAGCTGGCCCACCGGCTGTTGCACGGTGCCGCCGAGGACGAAGACGAGCATGCGGGGCTCACGCAGGCACTCGTGGCCGGCAGCGAAGACCTGGTCGCCTTCGAGAAGGACAAGATCAAGGGCGCCGTGCGCACCGATTTCATCCTCTCGGCCGAGATCATCGCCATCACCCTGGGCAGCGTGGCCGGCTCGCCGCTGGCCACGCAGGCCGGCGTGCTGGCCCTGGTGGCGGTGGTGATGACGCTCGGCGTCTACGGCCTGGTCGCCGCCATAGTCAAGCTCGACGACGCGGGCCTGTACCTCAGCGAACGCTCCGGCGCGGCCTCTCGCGCCGTGGGCGCAGTGTTGCTGGCGGCGGCCCCCTGGCTCATGCGCGCACTCGCCGTGCTCGGCACCGCGGCCATGTTCCTCGTCGGGGGCAGCATCCTGGCCCATGGATTGCCAGTACTCCATCAGACAGCGGCGCTGGCCTCCGGGTCCCCGCTGCTGGGATGGGCGCTCGACGGCGCGGTGGGCCTGCTGGCCGGCGCGCTGCTGGTGGCGGTGGCGAAGATGGCCGGCGCGATGCGCCGGCGCGTGTCGGACAAAGTCTGACAAGGCATCCCGCCCGGCACCGACAGTGCGGATCGATTTCCGCCCGCTGTCAACCAAGCACCCGGTTCCTAGAGTTATGGCCATACACCGGTGCCGGTGGGCGAGGATGGAGAAAGCGATGGACATCTGTCTTGAAGCCTCACAACCTTCGATGCGACAGCGTTACGCCCTGCGTTTCCAGTCGCTGTTCAACCAGGGCCGCGCGATGGAGTTTCCTTGCGACGAGCAAGGCCACGTCGACCTGGATGCCCTGAGCGAACGGGCTCGAGAGAACTACCTCTACGCCCGCGCCGTGATCGGCTTCGAGTTCGCGCAGCCGTCATTGACCCCCACGGCCCCCTGCCAGGGGCCTGCCCCCCAAGGGGGCTCGCGCAGCGGACCGGCAGAGCCGGATCCGCGCACGCCCTGGGTTGGCCAGCACCAGTGAACCGCAGGAGCGGCGGCAGGCGCGCTATCGTGGCGCCATGCGACTGTTTCTTGCCCCGATGGAGGGGCTTCTCGATCACCATCTGCGCGACATCCTGACGCGCGTCGGCGGAATCGACCGCTGCGTCAGCGAGTTCATCCGCGTCACCGACACGTTGCTGCCCGAGCGCGTGTTCTTCCGCATCCTTCCTGAACTGGCCAACGCAGGCCGCACGCCTTCCGGTGTGCCGGTGCGGGGTCAGCTTCTCGGCTCGGATCCCACCTGCCTGGCGGAGAACGCCGCGCGCCTGGCCTCGCTCGGCCCCACCGGCGTCGACCTGAACTTCGGCTGCCCGGCCAAGGTCGTCAACCGGCACGGCGGCGGCGCGGCGTTGCTCGACGATCCCGAGCTGCTCCATCGCATCATGGCCGCCGTCCGCAGGGCGGTGCCGGCGCCGCTGCCGGTCTCGGCCAAGATGCGCCTGGGCACCGAAAGTGCCTCGCAGGCAGAGGACTGTGCGCTGGCACTGGCCGAAGGCGGCGCAGGCGAGATCGTGGTGCACGCGCGCACCAAGCGGGACGGCTACCGGCCGCCGGCGTACTGGGAGCGCATCGCCGAGCTGCGCTCGGTGGTGAGCGTGCCCCTGGTGGCCAACGGCGAGATCTGGACGGTCGACGATGCCCTGCGCTGCCGCGAGGCCAGCGGTTGCGCCGACCTGATGCTGGGCCGCGGCATCGTGGCCGACCCCGGACTGGCGCTCGCCGTGCGCGCTGCGCTGGGCGAGCCTCGGCCCGATGGAGCCGCGCTCGACTGGCACGGCCTGCTCGGGCTGCTGCGCCTGTTCTGGCTCGGCCTGGAGCGCCACATCACCCCGCGCCACCGGGCCGGGCGGCTGAAGCAGTGGCTGAACTTCCTGCGCCGCCGCTTCCCCGAAGCCGAAGAGGCCTACCAGCGCTGGCGCACGCTCAACGACCCGGCCAAGATGCGCCAGGCGCTGTTTCAGGCCTGCTCGTCGAACGAGGCCTGAAGGTCGCTGCTCCAGTCCTCGAGATCGTCGTCGCTGGCGCCTAGCCACTCGAGCGAGCGGGCGCCATGGCTGCGCCAGTCCGCGTCGGCCGCCAGGCCCTCGTGCCGCCGCATCAGGTGCTCGGCCACGTGCAGGGATGCGACGAGGTGGTGGACATCCGGATCGGCCGAGGCATCGCCCACCATGTCGAGGTCGTGGTGGCGCCGGATGGCGCTCATCACCGTCGGGCCCAGGTGCCACAGGCGGGCCACGAGCGCGCCGACGACGGCGTGGTCGGTGCGGTGGTTGGCGTTCTCGGTGGCGATGAAGGGGCGGTCGACACGGGCGTGGGCCTCGGCCATGGTGCCGGCGTAGCCGCGCAGGCTTTGCAGCATCACCGGCATGCCGACGTGGGAGAACAGCCCGCAGGTGTGCGCCACGTCGGGCGTGAGGCCGGGCAGCCGGCGCGCGAGGAAGGCCATCGCCGTCGCCCGCTTGGACGAGCGCTCCCAGAAGCGGGCGAGTTGCGGGCTGCGGACCGGCAGGGCGCGTCGGGCGATGTAGTGGCGCATCTCGCCGGCGGTGCGGTCCAGGCCCAGGCGGTTCATGGCCTGGCCCACGGTGTGCACCGGCATGTCGCCGCGGTAGAGCGCGCTGTTGGCCACCTTGAGCAGGGCCGCCGACATCGCCACGTCGCGCGAGGCGACGTGGGCGACCTCGGTCAGGTCCGGCTCGGCCGCGGCCAGGGCCTGCTGGACCCGGGCCAGCGACTCCGGGCAGGGCGGGATGACGATGGTCCGCAGGGGGCCGCTGGCAACGGCGCGGTCCAGCTCCCGTTCGATGGTCCGTGCGGCCGATGCCGGCGTGGCGACGGCGGTCATGGCCGATTCCTGGGTGTCATGGACTGGCCATCGGCCATCCCGCACGCGGCTGCATCCGGGAAGTCCCGTAGCCGGCATGCATCAATGACGTTTCGCTGGTCGCAATTGCGTAGGAAGTCCTTGATTTATCGCCCGCGCGGCCGATAGTTCCGGCTTCCGTGCCCCTGCCCGACGGGCCCGAGGACCCAGGTCCTTCCTAACGTGTATCCGCTGCTCACCAACTCGCTGGTCAATGTCATCGTCGGGCTGGCCCTGATAGTGGCCTGGCGCCGCCATCGCGAGCAGGCCTTCCTGCACGCGCTGGGCATCGCCACGCTGATGCAGTCCCTCACGCCGGTCGGTTATGTGTGGTGGGGCACGGTGTCGGGGACCTGGCGCATCGCCCCCGGCACGGTGATGGCGATCGCCGCCGCAGGCTGCCTGCTCCTGCTGACCGTCGGCGCCGCGGGACTGGCGGGCCGCGCGATCACGCGGCGGCAGCAGGTCGTGTTCCTGGCGACGCTGCTCGCGGCCTACGCCCTGCTGGTGCCTTGGAGTCTGCATGCAGCCCACGTGCTCACCGCCGTCATGAACCTGGTGGTCGGCCTGGTCGCGGCCTGGTGGCTGTGGCGCCAACCAGCGGCGGAGCGCATCAGCGGCGGGCTGCTGGTGCTGCTGGGGATCAACCAGTTCACCTTCCTCCTCGTCCCCGAGGGCGGCGCCGAGGCCCAGGCCCGCATCGGCCTGGTGCTGCGCGTGGCGCTGGGGATGGCCCTGCTTTACGCGGCCCTGCGCCGGAGCAGCCAGTCGGCGCAGGCCATGCGCGACCAGTACCTGCGCATGATCGAGAAGTCGCAGTTCGGCGTGATCGTGATCCAGGACGATCGCGTGCCCTATGCCAACCCGGCCGCGCACCGCATCTACGACCTGCCGCGCGAGCGCAGCTTCCCGCTGCCCTGGCGCAGCCGGCTGGTGAGCGAGCCCGACCAGCAGCGGGCGCTCGAGCGCCATCGCGCCACGCTCGCCGGCGAGATCGAGCAATCGATGTGGGAGGGCCCGCGCGACAGGCATGACGGCCGGCGCATGTTCCTGCGCTTCGCCTCGTGGCGCATCGACTGGGACGGCCGCCCGGCCGAGCAGGTGATGGTGATCGACGACACCGATCATCACGACGCGACCGAGGCGCTGCTCTACCAGGCCACCCACGACGCCCTGACCGGCCTGCCCAACCGCAGCGCGCTGCTGGGCCGCCTCGGCACCTTGTGCGGCGAAGGCCGGCCGTTTGCGTTGCTGCTGATGGACGTGGACCGCTTCAAGCTCTTCAACGAGGCGCATGGCCCGTCGGTGGGCGACGAGGTGCTGCAGGCCCTGGCGGTGGCCTTGCGCGGGGCGGCGCCGCTGCCCGCGGAGGTGATGCGCCTGGGCGAGGACGAGTTCGCGCTGCTGCTGCCCCTGTCGGCCGCGACGGTCGATGCCGGCGTGGCGGCCTGGGCCCTGGCGGGCCGGGTCCGCGAGCGACTGTGCGAGCCGCTGGAGCTCGCCCAGCACCGCTTCTACGTCGACATGTCGATCGGCATGTCGCTTCATCCCGCTTCGGGCCAGGAGCCCGAGGGCCTGCTGCGCGCCGCCCAGGCCGCCATGCACGAGGCCAAGCGCCTGCCGGGCCTTTCGATCCGGCTGGCCGAGGCGGGATTCGAGCGTGGCTCCGGGGCTTCGCTCCAGGCCGAGCAGGCCTTGCGCGCGGGCCTGCACAACGAGGAGTTCGTGCTCGTCTACCAACCCAAGGTCGCCGCCGCGGACGGCCGGGTGACCGGCTTCGAGGCGCTGGTGCGCTGGCAGCGGCCGGGCGTCGGCCTGGTCAGCCCGGCGGATTTCATCCCGGCCGCGGAGCGCACCGGCATGATCGGTGCGCTGGGGGCCCTGATCCTGGACAAGGCCTGCGGCCAGGTCGCCGCGTGGCTGGCCGCCGGCGAGCCGGTGGTGCCGGTGGCGGTCAACGTCTCGCCGCTGCAACTGCTGGATCCCGACTTCGCTTCGCTGGTGGCCCGCGCCATGGCACTGCACCGCGTGCCGGCCTGGGCGCTCACGATCGAGATCACCGAGACGGCGGCCGCAACCCACCTGGAGGCCGCGCGCGAGCGCATCGCCGAGTTCGGGGCGCTCGGCCTGAAGGTGGCGCTGGACGACTTCGGGGCGGGCGTCTCGTCGCTGAACATCCTGCGCAGCCTGCCGCTGCACACGGTGAAGATCGACCGCCTGCTGATCGACCCCATGCCGGCCGCGGACGCCGTGGCCGTGGTGCGTGCGGTGTGCCAGTTGGCCCGCGCGCTGAAGCTGAGCGTGGTGGCCGAGGGCGTCGAGACCCCGGACCATGCGGACGCCGCCTCGGCCGCCGGTTGCGACGAACTGCAGGGCTACCACTTCAGCCGGCCGCTGCCGCCGGCCGAAGCGATGGCCTGGCTGCGAAGCCGCCAGGCTGTCCTGACCGCTTAGGCCCCGGGGGGCACCACGGCGTGGACGCCGGCGCGCGCGACCTGCGCGTCTTCAGCCGACTTCACGCCGCTGACACCGACGGCGCCTATGAGGAAGCCGGCGGAGATGATGGGCACGCCGCCTTCGAGCAGGCCCTCGAGGCCCGGGGCGCTCAGGAAGGCGGTCCGGCCCTGGTTGATCATCTCCTCGTACATGCGCGACTCGCGCCGGCCCAGGGCCGACGTGCGGGCCTTGGCCATGGCCATCTCGGCGCTCATCGCCGGCGCGCCGTCGAGCCGGTACAGGCCCAGGAGGTGGCCGCCGTCATCGACCACGGCGATCGAGACCGCCCAGTGGTGGGTCCAGGCGGTCGCGCGCGCGGCTTCGAGGATCTTGACGACGTCGACGTGATCGAGGCAGGGCTTCTGATGCATGACTGCTGAATTGGTGGGTGGAGCGGAAAAGGTCGAAGTATCGCCAACCTCGGGTACGGCACGGCCGTGCCGGCCGATCGGACCTGAAACAATCGTCAAGATCCCGGGGACAGGATGAAGTGGCGCAGGGCGGCGAAGGCAGTCTCCGGGTCGTCACGCCATGCCCCATGGCCGCACCCGGGGTAGACCTGCAGCTGGGCCAGGGCCGGGGGCAGGGCATCGAGGATGTCCTGGCTGTCGGCCGGCGGGCACACCGGGTCCTCTGCCCCGGCCATCACCAGCACCGGGCAGCGGGCTGCGGCCAGGCCGGGCAGCAGGTTCATGCCCTGCATCTCGTGGACGATGAAGTGGCGCAGGATCTCCAGCCGGTAGCGGGCGCGCAGGCGGCCTTCGGGGCTGGCCGGCGGGCGGGTGTTGTAGAGCGGGTGCACCTCGCGCAGGTAGGCCTCGGTGTGGGCCTCGGAGGGGTCGAGCCAGAAGGTCTCGGCGAGCCTTCGAGCGGCCGGGCCGCCGAGGCGCTCGAAGACGGGAAGCTTGCGTTCGAGGTTGAAGGCCGCCGAGGTGGAGGAAAGGATCACCTTGGCGGCGTGGCCGGGATGGCGCGCGATGTAGCGCTGCGCCACGAAACCGCCGAAGGATTGCCCGAGCACGATGGGCTTGACGATGCCGAGCGCGTCGCACAGGCGCACCACGTCGTCGGCCCAGGTGTCCAGCGTCCACTCCTGCGCGGGCCGCTCGTCGCTGCGGCCGTGGCCGCGATGGTCGTAGGTGACGATCTGGGCGATGTCGGCCAGCTGCGAGAACGCAGGCTTGAAGCCGGTGTGGTCGAAGCCCGGGCCGCCGTGCAGCAGCAGCAGCGTCGGCTTGTCCTTCATCGTGGCGCCCTCGGGCACGAGGCCGAAGCCGTCCACGTCGACGAACAGGCGCACGCCGGGGGAGATCTCGATGCGCATGGGCGGTCCTGGGTGGGTTGGGGCAAGGCGGCGCGCGGCGCCGGCCCGCAGCATACCGACCCTTCGGTGCCCGGCGGCGCGGCGGGGCCGGCGCGGGCCCCTGCGATCAGGCCCTGGCCGTGCGTTTGCGCCCTGGGGCGGGCGCCGCATGCAGCGCATCGTGCAGCGCGACGAAGGCCTGCGTGAGCGGATGGCGCGCATCCATGTGGATCATGGGCAGCGCTCGCTCGTGGGACTCCTTGACCTTCACGCTGGCGCCCAGGTAGGGTTGCAGCACGGGCAGGCCCTCGTCGACCAGCTCCTGCACCGTGCGCTGCGGCAGGTTGGCCCGGGCCTGGAACTGGTTGACGACGATGCCGTCGACCTTCAGCGCCGGGTTGTGGTCGGCCTGGATCTCCTGCACGTTCTCCAGCAGCGAGTACAGCGCGCGGCGCGAGAAGTCGTCGCAGTCGAACGGGATCAGGCAGCCCTCGGCGGCGATCAGCGCCGAGCGCGTGTAGAAGTTGAGGGCCGGCGGCGTGTCTATCCAGATCGCGTCGTAGTCCTGGTCCAGCGCCGCCAGCGCGTCGCGCAGCTTGTAGATCTTGTAGCGCGACTCCAGCTTGCCGTGCAGTTCCTCGAGTTCGGGTTGCGAGGGCAGCAGGTGCAGGCCCTCGAACGGCGTCTCGACGATGTAGTCGCCGGTGGTGCGGGCGCGCACGCTGAACTTCAGCGTCTGGTCGAAGAAGTCGGCCGCGCCGGATTCGAGGCCGTCGGCCGCCTCGCCCAGCAGGTAGCGTGTCGAATTGCCTTGCGGGTCTAGATCGACCACCAGCGTGCGCCGGCCCTGGCTGGCGCCTATCGCGGCGAGGTTGCAGGTGATCGTCGACTTGCCGACGCCGCCCTTCTGGTTGAAAACGACACGACGCATGGCAACTCCCGGCACGATGAAGCGATGCCGGGATTGTGCACTGCAACATCGCCCACCGGCCAATGAGTCCGGCTGGACGACGCTGCGCTGCGTCAAGCCGGGGCGGGGTTCAGTCGCCGGTGGAGCGCCAGACCAGCACCGGCACCTCGCTGTGGGCAAGCACGCGCTGGGTCTCGCTGCCCAGCAGCAGGCTGGCCAGGCCGCGCCGGCCGTGCGAGGCCATCAGGATCAGGTCGCAGTTCAGGCGCCGGGCCGCCTGGCAGATGGCCTCGTGCGGATGGTCGCTGAGCTCGGCCACGGTGGCGCACTCGACCTTGGCCTCGTCCGCCGTGCGGCGCACGAAGTCGAGGTAACGCTGGGCATGCAGCTGCGCGTCCTGGGCGAAGTGGTCACGCGTCTCGTCCAGGGCCGCCGCGCGATAGCTCAGGAGGTGGAACTCCGGCATGGCGTGGATCGCGGTCACCCGCGCCCCGTGCTGGCGGGCCAGCTCTATGCCCTGGAAGACGGCCCTTTCGGACAGGCGAGAGCCGTCGGTCGGCAGAAGGATGTGCTTGAACATGGCGCACTCCTTGGCTGAGGGGGAGACTTGATCGTAGGCCCGCGGGGACAGGCCTTCAAGCAAAAAAAGCGCCCGGGGATGCCGGGCGCCAGGTCGGAGCAGGGAGCGTCGGGGATGGCTTACCAGGTCTTCAGCGCCTCCCGGATCTCGTCGCGGTACAGCTCGTTCGCCGCGTTGCTGTAGGCGTTGGTGTAGGTCGTGTCGTCGGCGCAGCCCCAGCAGCTCACCGGCGTGTCGGAGATGAGGCGGCCGAAGGCGTAGTCGCGGTAGGTCTGGCGGCCCAGGCTGTAGATCGGCAGGCGGATCAGGCCGGTGCCCGAGCGGACGATCACCTTGGTGCCGCAAGCGCCGTTCGCATCAGGCAGGCAGGTGCCGTAGCTGCCGCCCTTGCCCCAGGTGCGGATCAGCGAGCCGAACTGCGCCGCGATCGCCGACTTGCCCTGCTTGGCGGCCTCGTCGTTGATGATGGCCTGCAGCGCGGCGCTGGCGCCGGAGGCGGGGTTGGCCGATTCCAGGAACTCGCTGCGGGCGTTGTTGGTGTTGGTCAGCAGCGTGTTGTTCCAGACGCCCTCGTAGATGTGGGCCAGGTCGGCGGCCGTGGTGTCGTTGCGGCGGTTCGCCGGGTCGTACTTCTGGGTCTGCAGGTTCCAGTAGGCGCAGCCGATGTTGTGGCGCAGCGTGGTGCCCGTGAGGCCGGCCGCGGCGGCGGTGGTGTTGAAGGGCGTGAAGCTGCCGCCATAGCGCAGGACGGTTCCGCGGGTCGTGCGGTTGTCGGAGATCGACATCATCTGGTCCAGGCCGGTCTCGAAGTTGTAGTTGTTCATCTGGTTGGCCGCGACTTCCTTGGCCGGATCCGGGCAGGCGTCCTTGCCGGCGTTCACGTCGTACTGGTAGTAGACGAAGGCGGAGTTCAGCACGTCGTTGCCGGCCTCGACCTGCTTCATCGAATGCAGCAGGTGCAGCGACTTCAGCGAGCTGGCGGTCTCGGCGCGGCGGCCGCCGTTCAGGTCCACCTTGACCGGGCCGCTGACCTGCTTGAGGTAGGACTCGAAGATGCCCTTGGTCGGATTGCCGTTGGCGTCCAGGAAGGTCTTGCCCAGCAGGTCACGCATGCGGCGCGTCGACGAGTTGGCGTTGTCGATGAACACGGCGTCGTAGCGGCGGGTGCCGTTGCCGTCGACGTAGGTCGTGATGTCGACCGGGCGGGAGGCGACCTGCAGGCCGTAGTTGTTCAGGTCGGCCATCGAGGCGAAGCCGTACTGGTACCACCAGGCCGAGGCGTCGGCGCCGGTGTTCTTCACCATGATGAAGTTGTAGCTGCCGCTGGCCTGGCGCTCGAGCTTGACGATGCGGCCCTGGAACGAACTCAGCTTGCTGGCGATCGAGGCCGGCGTCTGGTTGAGCCACCACTGCCAGGTCTTGGCGTCGCTGCCGGTGTTGGCCACGAAGGCGGCGGTGTACTTCTTGACGCCACCTTCGGTGTAGCTGTCGATGTCGATCATCCGATGGCCGGTGTTGCTGATGTGGGTGCTGATCTGGGACGAGCTGACGCCCATCAGGTAGCTCCACGCACGAGCCGCGCCGCCGGTGTTCGACACCATGACCACGGCGAAGCGGATCTGGCCGCCGCCGGCGTCGTAGGGCTCGACCTCGATCAGGCGGCCGTTGTTCGCGCTGAGGTAGCTGCTCACCTGCGCGGCCGTCAGGCCGTAGTACCACCACCAGCCCGGCACGGCGTAGGCGCCGCTGTTGGCGACCATGCGCACCGAGAAGCGCGGCACGCCGTTGCTGACCGAGTAGACCTCCAGGTCCGTCAGGCGGGCGCCGTTCTGGTTGATGTAGGTGCCGATCTGCGCGGCGGTGACGTTGGTGTACGTCCACCAGCCGGTCGGCACGTTGACCGAGTGGTCGTCGGTCATCGCATTGGCGTCGAGGTTCTCGACACCCATCATCTGCTCTTGCTGGCCGTCGGCGGCGAGCGCCATCTCTTCGGCACGGGCCTGGCCCTGCACCATCATCCCGGCGGCCGCGGCGATCGCGGCCAGCACCAGCTTGGAACGGGACGGGTGGGCAATTCGGGTCTTCATGAAAGTCTCTCCGGGTCTCTGGGTTGGAAGGTCGGGGATAGCGGTTCGGGGTCCGAG
The DNA here is from genome assembly GCA_946479475.1 of uncultured Ideonella sp. The sequence goes on from CAMLGG010000051.1 coordinate 20,880, forward strand.
GGGTCACGTTGTCGTGCCGCCCTACTTGACAATTCGCGGCCCTTCGCCGGGACCGGACAGGACGATCCCCCTACGCTTAGGCCCCCCGGATGGGGGGAACCATCCGCCGACGTGGCGGCGGCGACCTGGAGGCTCAGAGCACGATGGCGACCGGCTTGGGCGCCTCGGTGCCGGCGAGCTCGCGATAGCGGTCGCGGGCCTGCCGCTCCACGGCCTCGGCCTCATCGGGCCGGCCGGAGGCGCGCAGCCACTGCGCGCGGACGATGGCCGCCAGCGGCTGCTCGGGATGCGCAGCGGCATGGTGGTCGCGCAGCAGCTTCTCGGCGCTGGCGATCGGCGCCTGCGCCCGCTCAGGCTCACCCGCGGCCAGCCAGGCCAGTGCTTCGGTGAGCTGGGCGCGGGCGATGCCCAGCTGGCCCATCGCCCCGAAGGAGGCACCCGACTCGCGCCAGGCCTCGACCGAGGCGTGCGCGGCCTCGGCGCCCTCACGGGCCCTGCCGAGCGCCGTCAGCGCGCCTGCGCGCAGCATCATCGAGCTGGCGTGTCGCGTGTCCCTCTGGCCCGCGGCGTCTTCCTGGGCGATGAGCTCGTCGAGCCAGTGCAGGGCCTCGGCCGGCTTGCCGTTGACCAGCAGCGCCGAGGCGAGGCGGCGGATGAAGCCCCGGGCCTCGGAAGCCGACAGCGTCGAGCCCGGCCGCCGCGCCAGGCGCACCGACTCGCGCGCCACCGACTCTGCGGCCGGCCCGCGGCCGAGGCGGTTCAGCGCCATCACCTCGAACGACAGGTTCAAGGCGGTCTCGCTGTCCTCCGGCCCGTAGACGTAGCGCGAGCGCTCGACGTTGTTCGCGAACACCTCGTCGGCGCGGCGGTAGTTGCCGCTGTCGAGATAGGCCATGCCCAGGGTGCGGTTGGCCTGCACCGACAGGGTGTTGTGCGGCCCCGCCAGGAGGTCGAGCTCGCCCACGGCTCGTTCCAGCGTGCGGATCGCCTCGGGGAACAGGCGCAGCTGCCATTGGGTGTAGCCGACGTCCGCGCGCAGCGTGGCAGCGCCCATGCCCTCGGTGCGCCAGTCCTTCTGCAGCAGGGGCTCGAGCTCGCGCAGCGCGGCGCGCGCCTCCTCGTGCCGGCCCTGGCTGGCCAGCGAGGTGGCGATGCGCACCCGGGTGATGGCCACTTCGAAGCTCTCGGCGCCGTGGCGGGCGGCGAGCACCGGCAGTTCGGCCTGCAGGGCCTTGCGCCCTTCCTCGTAGCGGCCCAGGTCGAGGAGGTTGTCGGCCGTCGACAGGCGCAGCGTCGTCAGCTCGTCCGCGGCCCCGCGGCCCAGGCCCTGCAGCATCGGCCGCGCCGCGGCCAGCGTGGCGAGCGAAGCCTCGTGCTGGCCCAGCGACTTCTGCACGTCGGCCAGCGCCAGCAGCGCGCGCGCATGCTCCAGGCTGCCTTCGCCATGGCTGCGGCCCATCGTCGCGACGCGCGCCTGCGCCAGGGGCAGCGCGCGCTTGCCGTCGCCGAGCTTGAGGTAGAGGTCGACCAGCACGCCGCTCATCGCCGCATGGAGATCGGGCTCGCCGCCCAGCTTGGCCTGCAGGTCGCGCTCGCCGCGGGCCAGCAGGTCGCGCACGGTGAGCTCGCGGCCCTGGGCGCGAGCCGGGTCGGCCTCGTTGAACAGGCCGACGAGGAAGTCCTGCACCGCGTGGGTCCGGGCCCCCTCGCGCCGCGCGGCCGCGGCCTGGTCCAGCGCGACCGCCAGGCCGACCAGCAGGCCGCCCGTGGCGAGCGCCATGCCGGCCACCGGCAGCTTGTGACGCTGCACGAACTTGGCAGCGCGGTAGCTCCAGCTGGGAGGGTGGGCGTGGACCGGCCGGTTGCGCAGCCAGCGCTTGAGATCCTGCTTGAAGGCCTCGGCCGACGGGTAGCGCTCGGCGGGGCTCTTGCGCAGCGCCATGAGGGCGATGTTGTCCAGGTCCCCGCGCAGCTGGCGCCGCAGGACGGCCGGGCGCGACGCGCGGTGCGCGGCGGCGCTCTCGGTGGCCGTCATGCGGCTGGGCTTGGTGGGCTGGGTGCCCAGGATCGCTTCCTCGAGCGCGCCTCGCGTCTCGCGTGGGAGCCGGTAGGGCCGCTGGCCGGTGCAGAGCTCGTAGAAGACGACGCCGAGCGAGTAGACGTCGGACGCGGTGCCGATGGCCTGGTGGGCGATCTGCTCGGGCGAGGCGTAGTCGGGCGTCAAGGGCGCATGGGCCCACTCGGTGCGGACCGGCGCCTCGGCGGCTTCGCCCTCGTCCAGCAGCGTGGCGATGCCGAAGTCCAGCAGGCGGACCTGGCCGTCGAGCGTGACGAAGATGTTCGAGGGCTTGAGGTCGCGGTGCACCACCAGCCGGGCGTGGGCGTACTGGATGGCCTCCAGCACCTGCAGGAACAGGTCGACGCGGGCGCGCAGGGGCAGCTGACGCGAGTCGCAGTAGACCGTGATCGGCTGGCCCTCGACGTACTCCAGCGCCAGCCAGGGCTGGCCGTCCTCGGTGATGCCGGCGTCGTAGAGCCGGGCGATATGCGGATGCTCCAGCGTGGCGAGGATGTCGCGCTCGCGCTCGAAGCGATGAGCCAGCGCAGGTTGGCGCAGGATGGCGCTGTGGGGCAGCTTCAGGGCCACGGCGCGCTGCAGCGTGCCATCGACCCGCTCCGCCAGCCACACCGTGCCCATGCCGCCCTCGCCGAGCTGCCGCAGCAGGCAGTAGGGGCCGATGCGGCGCGTGCCGGGCGCGGCGTCGGCCAGGCGGGCCTCGGCGGCCTGGCCGGCGAGCTGGGGCAGGGCGTCCAGCACGTCGAGCGGGCCGGCGACCGTGGCGCCCCCGGCGTCTTCCACGGCCATCTCCTGCAGCATGGCCTCCAGGCGCGGGCGCAGGGTGGCATCGACCGTCCCGAGCTGCTCCAGCCAGGCGGCACGGTCTTCGGGCGGCAGGTCCAGCGCCTGGTCCAGCAGCTCGGACAGGCGAGCCAGCTCGGCGCGGGCGAGCGAAGACATGCTATTGCAGGACGGCCTTGAGCAGCAGCCGCGCCTTTTGCCAGTCGCGCCGCACGGTCCGGTCCGTGATGCCGAGCGCCTGGGCGATGGAGACCTCGTCGAGCCCGGCGAAGCAGCGCATCTCGACGATGCGGGCCAGGCGGTCGTCGACCTGCGCGAGCTCCTCGATCGCATCGTGGATGCGCACCACGTCGTCGTCCTTGACCGAGATCGACTCGGCGATGTCGGTGTTCAGCGTGACGTGCAGCTGGTCGCCGCCGCGGCGCTCGGCGTGGCGCTGGCGGACGAAGTCGATCACCACGAAGCGCATGACGCGGGCGGCATAGGCGAGGAACTGGCCCTGCGTCATGCCGCCCAGGTCGCTCTGGTGCTGGAACCTGAGATACGACTCGTGCACCAGCGCCGTGGTGTCCAGCATGGTGATGTTCTCGCTGCGGCGCAGGCGCGAGCTCGCCAGGCGGCGCAGGTCCTGGTACATCTGCCGGAACAGTTCGTCGGGCGTGTCCGGCGCCGGGGCTAGGGGGTCCATGGGCGGGCAGTATGCCGCCGCAGGGAGCCCGTTCCTATGCGGTCAATCCAGGGTCTGGCGATAGCGCTTGAGGGCCACGACGCCTGCCACCAGCAGGAAGGCCAGCATGGGCCACAGCTCGGGCAACAGCTCCGCCGCGCCGTTGCCCTTGAGCAGGATGCCGCGGACGATGCGCAGGAAGTGCGTCAGCGGCAGCACCTCGCCTATCGCCTGCGCCCATTCCGGCATGCCGCGAAAGGGGAACATGAAACCCGAGAGCAGCATCGAGGGCAGGAAGAAGAAGAAGGTCATCTGCAAGGCCTGCAGCTGGTTCTTCGCGAGGGTGGAGAAGGTGAAGCCCACGCCGAGGTTGGCCAGCATGAACACGCCGATCATCGCCACCAGCAGCCAGAAGCTGCCCTCCATCGGGATCCGGAACAGCAGCGCCGCCGCGCCGAGGATCACGCCCAGCTGGATGTAGCCGATGACGATGTAGGGCAGGATCTTGCCGAGCATGACCTCGAAGGGCCGCACCGGCGTGGCCAGCAGGTTCTCCATCGTGCCGCGCTCGCGCTCGCGCGTCATGGCCAGGCCGGTCATCATCACCATGGTCATCGTCAGGATGGTGCCGATCAGGCCGGGCACGATGTTGTAGCGCGACAGGCCCTCGGGGTTGTAGCGGCGGTGGATG
>CAMLGG010000052.1 GCA_946479475.1 uncultured Ideonella sp.
GCAGGACAAGGCCCGCCTGCTGGCCCACCAGAACCAGGAGGTCGAGCGCAAGAACAGCGAGGTCGAGCAGGCCCGCCAGGCGCTGGAGGAGAAGGCCGAGCAGCTCGCGCTCACCTCCAAGTACAAGAGCGAATTCCTGGCCAACATGAGCCACGAGCTGCGCACGCCGCTGAACTCGCTGCTGATCCTTTCCGACCAGCTCTGCAAGAACCCCGACGGCAACCTGAGCGCCCGGCAGGTCGAGTTCGCCAAGACCATCCACGCGTCCGGCAACGACCTGCTGATGCTGATCAACGACATCCTGGACCTGTCCAAGATCGAGTCGGGCACGGTGGCGGTCGACGTCAGCGAGCTTCGCATCGACGATCTGCACCGCTCCATCGAGCGGGGCTTCCGGCACTTCGCGGATTCGAAGCACGTGGACTTCATCGTCCAGCTCGAGCCGCCGCTGCCCAAGAGCATCGTCACCGACGTGAAGCGGCTGCAGCAGATCGTCAAGAACCTGCTTTCCAACGCCTTCAAGTTCACCCACGTCGGCCAGGTGACCTTCATGATCTCGCAGGTGACGGCGGGCTGGTCGCCGGAGAACGAGGAGCTCAACCGCGCGAGCCAGGTGCTGGCCTTCTCGGTGGCGGACACCGGCATCGGCATCCCGCCCGACAAGCAGCAGATCATCTTCGAGGCCTTCCAGCAGGCCGACGGTTCCACCTCGCGCAAGTACGGCGGCACGGGCCTGGGCCTGGCGATCAGCCGAGAGCTGTCGCGCCTGCTGGGCGGCGAGATCAAGCTGGTCAGCGAGCCGGGCCGCGGCAGCGTCTTCACGCTGTTCCTGCCGCAAAGCTACAACCTGCCGCGAAGCGCCCGCCACGGGAGGCAGCAGGCGGCCGAGGTGGCCGAGGCGAAGCCCGTGGCCCGCCGCGAGGCGCTGCCGCGGCTGCGCGAGGCTTCGCTGCAGCTGGCCGAGGTCGATCCGCTGTCGGCGGTCGCCCCCGTGGTCTTCGCCAACCATGCCGGTGACGACCGCGAGGAGATCGCCGCCGGCGACCGGGTGATGCTGATCGTCGAGAACGAGCTCGGCTTCGCCAAGGTGATGCTCGAGGCCGCTCGCGCCAGCGGCTTCAAGGGGCTGGTGACGGGCACCGGCGCCGCGGCCCTGACGATGGCGCGCGAGTACCACCCGGCCCTGATCACGCTGGACATCCACCTGCCCGACATGGAGGGCTGGCGCATCCTCGACCGCCTCAAGGCCGACATGGCGACGCGCCACGTGCCGATCTGCGTGGTCTCGACCGACGATGCCCGCGACCGCGCGCTGCAATCCGGCGCCATCGGCTTCCTCGCCAAGCCGCTGCAGTCGGCCGACGTGGCGCGCGCGGCGATCGACGAGCTCTCGGCCTACGTCGAGCGGGAGGCCAAGCGCCTGGCGGTGGTGATGCCGCCGTCACCGCTGCGCGAGCAGCTGCTCGAAGGCCTGCCGGAAGACGTCGAGGCCATCCTCGCGGACGATGCGCGCCAGGCCCGGCACTTCCTCATGGACGCGGACTGCGTGCTGGTCGACGGGACGGTGCCCGACTTCGGCCCCGAGGACATCCTGGACGCGATCGCCGAGCGGCGCGGCGTCTGCCAGCTGCCGGTGGTGCTGCACCGTCGCGCGGGCAGCGATGCGCCGCCCTGGGGCCGCGGCCGAGGCGGCTTCGGCCAGCGCGAGGCCGACACGCTCAAGGGCCTGCGCAACCACGTCAGCTACTGGCTGCATCGCGGCCCCGGCGTGCTCTCGGCCCAGGAGCTGGGCGAGATCGAGGCGGAGCTGGCCGGCCAGGATGGCCTGAAGGGCAAGAAGGCGCTCATCGTCGACGACGACATGCGCAACATCTTCGCCCTGGCCACCGCGCTCGACGAGGTCGGCATGGTGATCGTCTCGGCCGACAACGGCCGCGAGGCCATCCGGCTGGTCGAGTCCGACCCGGGCATCGACATCGTGCTGATGGACATCATGATGCCGGAGATGGACGGCATCATGACCATGCAGGAGATCCGCAAGCTGCCGCGCGGGCGCGAGCTGCCGATGGTGGCCGTCACCGCCAAGGCGATGAAGGGCGACCGGCAGAAGTGCATCGAGGCGGGCGCCTGGGACTACCTGTCGAAGCCGGTGGACCCGACGAACCTCCTCGCGGTCCTCAGGGGCTGGTTGCTGTGAGCCCCCACGGCGAAGGTGCCTTCGATGAATGACATGCGACCCCCAGCGGACTCCCCGCTGCCCGAGCGCGCCAACATCCTGGTGGTCGACGACCTGCCGGAGAAGCTGCTGGTCTTCCGCACGGTGCTGGAGGAGCTGGAGCAGAACCTGATCTTCGTGCGCTCCGGCACCGAGGCGCTGCGCGAAGTGCTCCAGCGCGAGTTCGCGGTGATCCTGCTGGACGTCAACATGCCGGACATCGACGGCTTCGAGACGGCGGCGCTGATCCGCCGCCACCGTCGCTCGGCCCACACGCCGATCATCTTCATCACCTCCTACGCCGACGAGCTGCAGACGGCCAAGGGCTACTCGCTCGGCGCGGTCGACTACATCCTCTCGCCGGTCGTGCCCGAGATCCTTCGCTCCAAGGTGCGGGTCTTCGTCGAGCTGCACCTGCTGCAAAAGCGCGTGGCGCGGCAGGCCGACGAGAGGGTGGCGCTGGCGGCCTCTGCCGCTGCCCTGGAAGTGGCCCGGGAGGCCAACCGCCGGTCCGCTGCCCTGTCGGACCTCAGCCATGCCTTGTCGGGCCTGCTGGACGTGCATGCGTGCCTGCACACCCTGCTGCGCCAGGTCGTGCCGTCGCTGGCCGGCGGCGCGAGCGTCCTGCTGCTGGACGAGCGGATGCAGGTGCAGCAGGCAGCCCGCCTGCGCGATGCGGATTCACTGCCGTTCGACGTTTCGCCGGACGCACTGACGCCCGAAGAGGCGCGAGCCTTGGACCCAGGCGACGAGGCGCCATCGCGGGCCGGCTGGGTCTACCCCCTGTCGCACGGCGATCGGCGGCTCGGCGTGCTGCTCGTGCACGGCGAGCCCACGCCACTGGGCGCCTCTCTGCTCGAGGAGGTGGCCACGCGCGCGGCGGTCGCCTTCGCGGCCGCGCAGCTGCACCAGAGCCTCCAGGTCGAGATCGCCGAGCGGCGCCAGGCGGAGGCGCGGCTGGAGGATGCGAGCCGGCGCAAGGACGAGTTCATCGCCATGCTCTCGCATGAGCTGCGCGGCCCCCTGGCACCCATCCGCAACGCGGTGGAGGTGATCCGGCGGCTCTCGCCGCGCGATGCGACGCTGCAGTGGGCCACCAACATCACCGACCGGCAGGTGCGCCAGCTGACCCGCCTGGTGGACGAGCTGCTCGACGTGGCGCGCATCAGCCAGGGCAAGATCGTCCTGCAGCGCGCCCCGGTGGACGTGGCGGCGCTGGTGGCTCAGTGCATCGAGGCGCAGGCGCCTTTCATCGCGGCCCGGCGCCAGACCCTCACGCAGGCGCTGCCGCGCGAGCCGGTGTGGGTGCAGGGCGACGCGGCCCGCATCGAGCAGGTGGTGAGCAACCTGATGAGCAACGCCGTCAAGTACACCCCCGACGAAGGCCGGCTGCACATAGGCGTGGCCGCCGAAGGCGCCGAGGCCGTCATCACCGTGCGTGACAACGGCATGGGCATCGAGGCCGACCTGCTGCCGCGCGTGTTCGACCTTTTCGAGCAGGGCCACCGTGCCCTCGACCGCAGCCAGGGCGGGCTGGGCATCGGCCTGACGCTGGTGCAGCTGCTCGTCAAGCTGCATGGCGGGCGGGTGGAGGCGCTCAGCGCCGGGCCGGGGAAGGGCGCCGAGTTCCGCGTCTACCTGCCCCACCATGCCGTGGCGGCGCCGACGATCCATCCGGGTGAAGCGTCCCGGCCGGAGCAGGCGCCCAGGCGACGCATCCTGGTGGTGGACGACCAGGCCGACGTCGCGGATACCACCGCGGCCATGCTGGGCCTTTCGGGCCACGAGGTCCGCACCGCGCGGGACGGCCGAGAGGCGCTGGAGGAGGCGATCGCCTTCGAGCCGGACGTCGTGCTGCTGGACATCGGCCTGCCACGGATGGATGGCTACGAAGTGGCGCGGCGCCTGCGGCAGCTGGAGCCGACGCGCCGTGCGCTGCTGGTGGCCCTGACCGGCTACGGCCAGCCTGCGGACCGCCAGCGCAGCCGCGAGGCCGGCTTCGACGAGCACCTGCTCAAGCCGGTGGACCCGGCGACGCTCGAGGCGCTCATCGCGCATGGATCCGGCGGGATGTCGGGCGGTGCTCCGGGCGAAGGAGCGACCCTGTACGCCTTCCGCCGGCCCTGAGCCGCAACGGCCACAGCTGGACGCCTGCCGGTAAGTCTGACCGCTTGCCGGCAATTCCGCGTACCGGGCCTTTTCGCATGGCAGCGGGCCGCGCGCTGCAACACCCGGACGCTTCCGGCGTGATGTAACAGCGGCGGCATTTTTCGTTCCCTCTCCACGAGGGGAATGCGGGCCCGCGCCGCCCCCGCCGTATGCGCTTGTGTGAGCTGTTGCAACGATGCTCCGGCGGCGGCACGGACCGTGCATGGGGATGGGCGCAGACGCATTTTTTCAAGCGCGGTTTCGAACCCGCCATCCCACTTCGAACGACTCCGGCGACCATCCTCGAGAACCCGTCGAACAACCATCTAGAGAGGCGGCATGCTTACCCTTTCGCAACACACCGAACAACGTCAGCAGCAGGTCCTTTCGCCGCGCTTGCAGCGCGCGGTCTGGCTGCTCCAGCTGTCGTCCACCGACTTCGCCCACGAGGTGCAATCCGCGCTGGGCCGCAACCCCTTCCTGGAAGGCGATGAAGGCGATGGCGGCGAGGCCGCCGAAGCCCCCGCGGTGGCGGGCCTCGACCCGGACCGCGTGGTCGACGGCGTGGATGACCTCGCGGCAGGCTTCTCCACCCCGTCGGCTGCGGCAGACGACCTGGCCGCGGCCCCGGCAGCGGACGAGTTCGCCGCCGACGGCGCCGAGCTGGGCGATGCCGGTCCCGACAGCGGCACGGTCGAGTTCGCCGATGGCTGGCACGGCGACGGCCTGACGCGGCTGCGCCGTGCCGAGGACGGCGACATCGGGGCGCTGGAGCTGATGGCTGCCGAGCCGACGCTGGCGGCCCAGCTGCACGGGCAGCTGGACCTGCTTTCCCTGCCCGAACGCGACGCCGCGCTGGCCCGGGCGATCGTCGAATCGCTGGACGACGACGGCTACCTGCGCACGGCGCTCGAAGAGATCGTCGACATGGTCGACCTGGCGCCGCCGGCCACGCTGCCGGAGGTCAAGATCGCGCTCAAGCGGGTGCAGTCGCTCGAGCCGGCCGGCGTGGCCGCGCGCAACGTGGCCGAATGCCTGACGCTGCAACTGCCCGCCATCGACTGCCCGGACCAGCGCGAGCTGGCACGGCGCATCGTCAACGAGCACATGGAGGTGCTGGCCCGGCACGACGTCGCCCGGCTGGCCCGCGAGCTGCAGCGCTCGCCGGCCGAGATCGAGGCGGTGTGCGAGCGCATCCGCCGGCTCGACCCGCGCCCGGGCTGGCGCTGCGGGCCGGCCCAGGTCCAGTACGTGGTGCCCGACGTGATCGTGCGCAAGGTGCGCGGCCGCTGGACCGTGCAGCTCAACAGCGCCGTCGTGCCTCGCGTGCGCATGAACCGTGTCTACGCGGAGCTCTTCCAGCGCCATCGCCGCGCGGAGGACCAGGCCCTGGCCGATCACCTCAAGGAGGCCCGCTGGACCCTGCGCAACGTGGAGCAGCGTTTCGCGACCATCGTCCAGGTCGCCGAGGCCATCGTCGCGCGGCAGCAGCGCTTCCTGGAGCACGGCCCGATGGCGATGCGGCCCATGGGGCTGCGCGAGATCGCCGATGAGCTGGGCCTGCACGAATCGACCGTCTCCCGCGTGACGAACAACAAGTACATGATGACCCCGCTGGGCGTGTTCGAGCTCAAGTACTTCTTCTCGCGTGCGCTGACGACCGAAAGCGGCAAGACCTGCTCGGGCACCGCGTTGCGCAGCCTGATCAAGGACATGATCGATGCCGAGTCGCCCGAGGCGCCGCTGTCGGACGCCGACATTGCCCGTCAGCTCGCCCAGCAGGGCGTGCGCCTGGCGCGGCGCACGGTGACCAAGTACCGCCAGCTGCTGCGCATCGACCCGATCGAGCGCAGGCGCGCACATGCGGCGACCTGACCGCTGCCGGCGTCCACAGGTCACCACCCAGGAACAACGGTTGCTTTGACACCCGCAGGAGGCTGCGATGCGTGATTCGAAGCCCGCCGTCGCCGCCCGGTTGCAGTTGCTGCGGCAAGCTGCCCTGGAGGACGCGCAGCGCGACTGCGCTTTCGTCCAGGGCTGGGATCCGGTGCCGCAGGGTCAGCGGGTCGAAGGCGACCTGATGTTCGTCATCGCCCAGGTTCTGGCGGTGGCGGAGGATCCGGCATGCCGGCGACAGGCTGGTTCCTGATCGTCGGGCTGCTGCTCATCCTCATCGGCCTGACGGACACCTGGCGCCGCGAGCTGCCGGTCAGCGCCGCCGCGCTGTACCTGGTCGCCGGCCACCTGCTCGGTCCGGAGGTCGCCGGCTTCATCGACCTGAGCCTCGAACGAGATGCGGCGCTGCTCGAGCGCCTCAGCGAGGCTGCGGTGCTCGTGTCGCTCTTCGCGGTCGGCCTGAGGCTGCGCGCGCCCTTGACCGACAGGATCTGGCGCGCGCCCTTGCGCATGGCCACCCTGACGATGCTGGCGACCATCGCGCTGCTGTGGGCCGGCGGCCTCGCCCTCGGGCTCGCCGTGGGGCCTGCATTGCTGATGGCCGCCGCCCTCGCGCCGACGGACCCGGTGCTGGCCTCCGACGTGCAGGTGGACCACGAGCGCGACCGCGACAGGCTGCGCTTCTCGCTCACCGCGGAGGGCGGGCTCAACGACGGCTCGGCGGCCCCGATGGTGATGCTGGCGCTCGGCCTGATGGGCCTGCACGAGCTGGGGCCGGCCTTGAGTCGCTGGTGGCTGCTCGACGTGCTGTGGGGGGCCCTCGGCGGCCTCGGGCTGGGCTGGGCCCTCGGCTTCGTCTTCAGCCGTGCGGTGGTGTGGCTGCGGCGCGAGCGCGAACAGGCGCTGGGCATGGAGAGCTTCCTCACGCTCGGCCTGATCTCGCTGACCTATGGCCTGTCCCTGATGCTGCAGGTCTTCGGCTTCCTGTCCGTGTTTGCCGCAGGGCTGGCGATGCGGCAGGTCGAGCGTCGCGACACGCCGCGCCATGTCAGGGCCGAACTGCGCCCCGATGCGCAGGCCCATCCCGAGCAGGCGTCGGCCTACATGGCCAAGGCCGTGCTCGACTTCACCCTCGACCTGGAAAAGCTCGCCGAGCTGGTCGTGATGATCGTCGTCGGCACCCTGCTCACGCGCGAGGCCTTCACCCTGCAGACGCTGGCGGTGGCCCTGGCCGCCTTCCTCCTGGCCAGGCCCGTGGCGGTGTTCCTCACGGTGCCGAGGCCGGCGTTCAGCGCCTCGCAGCGCCGGCTGGCGGCCTGGTTCGGCATCCGCGGCGTCGGCTCGATGTACTACCTGGCGTTCGCCGTCTCGCACGGGGCCCACGGTGCCCAGATGAGCTGGGTTGCCGACGCGGTGCTGGTCACGATCACGCTTTCCGTGTTGCTGCACGGCTCCAGCGCGACGCCGGTGATGCGGCTGTACCGCCGCGCCCGCCGGGGTGCGCCGCAGCGTTGAGCCCGGCCCGGGAACAGCCCTTGCTGCCCCTTCGGGCATGCCCGTTCCCACCACGCCCAACCCCGACCTTCCGACCCATCCGGTGCCGCCCGTCGAGCCCCCCAAGAGGCACATCCACGACCCGGACCCGTGGCAGCCGCCCGCGCCCGTCGAGGATCCGCCGGCGCAGCCCGAGCCGCAGGTCTACAACTGACGCCTTCGGCTCGCCTGCAGCGCATGCGCATGAAAGTTGCCAGCCGTGCGCAGTGTCGTAGAGCCAAGGAGTCGATGATGGGCAAGCCTGCTTCTTTCCTGATGACCCGGATGCTGCTGCCTGCAGCACTGTGCGGTGCGGCTGTGGCCGGCGCCTGGGCCCAGAGCGCGACACCGCCCACCGGCGGCGCCGCTGCCAGCGGCGTGTCATCGCTGTCGCATGGCGACAAGAAGTTCATCGAGGACGCAGCGGCAGGCGGCATGGCCGAGGTCGAGATGGGCAAGCTCGCCGAGCAGAAGGCCGCCAATGCGCAGGTCAGGCAGTTCGGCTCGCGCATGGTGCAGGACCACGGCAAGGCCGGTGACGAGCTCAAGAGCCTCGCCTCCTCCAAGGGCGTGCAGGTGCCCGCGGCGTTGCCGAAGAGCATGCAGAACGACGTCGACAAGCTCGGCAAGCTCTCCGGGGCCGATTTCGACAAGGCCTACATGAAGCACATGGTCGACGACCACAAGCACGACGTCTCGATGTTCGAGAAGCAGTCCAAGTCCGGGCACGACAGCGATCTGAAGGCCTGGGCCGGCAAGACGCTGCCCACCTTGCGTGAGCATCAGCAGCTGGCGCAGACCACCAACGCCGGCGTCAACAAGTAAGACGAGGATCCACCATGACGACGAAGACCCCCGCGGGGACCCGCGTGATCGCCGGCCTGCTCGGCGCCCTGTTCCTGGCTGCCGCCGGCGCAGGTCTCGCCGGCTGCAACAAGCGGGAAAACCCGCCGGCCGCGACGACCGACTCGTCCCCGAGCAGCTCGACCACGACGACGCCTGCTCCGGCGCCGACCCTGCCGGCCAGCGACAGCATGCCGGCGACGCCTGCCGCCTCGGCGGCCAGCCAGTGAGGCCGATGGTCCATCGGCTGCACGTCGAACCGCCTCCGCCGGACACCATCCCCCCACCTCCGCCGCCCGAGATGCCGGCGCGGCCGGAGGGCGAGCCACCGGTGGAGGTCCCTCAGCCCGAGCCCGCCTCGCCCCCGCCGGGCGGGCGTGGTCGAGGCGGGCCCGCGTCGGCGGGCCGTTGAAGCTCAGGGCTGCGACGCGCGCATCTGGTCGCGCATGGTCCGGATCTGCAGGTGGTTCTTCTTGACGCCTTCGAACTGGCGTTCGACCACGCTGCGCACGTCCGGCGGCAGTGATTCTTCCAGCGCCTTGCGATAGCGCTCCATCGCCGCATCCTCGCCGCGCTCGCATTCCTCGAGCATCGCCAGGTCGCTGTAGCCGGACAGGGTGCCCTTGACGGCGACCCAGCCGCGGTGCACGGCCCCGGTGGCGCTGCCGCCGTCGTCCGGCTCGCCGCCGTTCTGGCGGATCAGCGCCTGGAGCTCGACCGCCCCCTGGCGGCAGTCCTCCGCCCGGCTGCCGAAGGTCCTCTTCAGTTCCTCGCTGTTGCAGTGCTCGGCGCAGCTGCGGAAGCCGTACTCGCCGTCCTTGCAGGTCTCGACCAGGCGGTTGAGCGTGTCGATCAGGTCACGATGTTCCATGATGTCCTTTCCTCGGCTGTGGGGTGTGTGGCGCCGTGACCCGCGAACGCTGCCGCGAGCACCCGGCGTCTGCCTGCGGATGGGCACGGACCATGCCTGCCGAAGTCTCGTGCCCGTCGCGGCGATTGCTGCAAGAACGTCGTGCGCGATGCTCGGGAACGTGGCTTGCTGACGCCTCCTCATGTCCTCCAAGACCCTCGCGGACCAACTGGTCGAGCGCATGCACCGCTGGGGCGCCCGCCGGGTCTTCGGTTATCCGGGCGATGGCATCAACGGCGTCATCGGAGCCCTGCAACGAGTCGCCGAGAGCGGCGGCGATGGCCCGGAGTACGTCCAGACGAGGCACGAGGAGCTTGCAGCCTTCATGGCGTGCGCGCATGCCAAGTTCACCGGGGAAGTCGGGGTCTGCCTGGCCACCTCCGGCCCCGGCGCGATCCACCTTCTCAACGGCCTGTACGACGCCAGGCTCGACCACCAGCCGGTCGTGGCCATCGTCGGCCAGCAGGCGCGCAGCGCGCTCGGCGGCGACTACCAGCAGGAGGTGGACCTGGCCGCGCTCTTGCGCGACGTGGCTTCGGAGTACCTCCAGATGGTCAACGTGCCATCGCAGCTGCGGCACGTGGTCGACCGTGCCTTCCGCGGTGCCATAGAGCGCCGCACGGTGACCTGCATCATCCTGCCCACCGACGTGCAGGAACTGCCGGCGATGCCCGAGCCGCCGCGCGAGCACGGCACGTTGCACAGCGGCTGGGGCCGCAGCGCGCGGCCCCTCGTGCCCGGCGAAGCCGAGCTGGATGCGGCGGCGGCCTTGCTGAACCGCGGCGAGCGTGTCGCGATCCTCGCCGGCGCAGGCGCGCTGCACGCGACCGACGAGCTGATCCAGGTCGCCGAGGTCCTCGGCGCAGGCATCGCGAAGGCCTTGCTCGGCAAGGCCGGCGTGCCGGACGAGCTGCCGTTCGTCACGGGCGCCATCGGGCTGCTCGGCACGGAGCCCAGCTGGGACCTCATGGCCCGCTGCGACACGCTGCTGATGGTCGGCTCCAGCTTTCCCTATGCCGAGTTCCTGCCTCGCGAAGGGCAGGCGCGCGGCGTCCAGATCGACATCGAGCCGACCCGGCTCGCGTTGCGCTACCCGATGGAGGTCAACCTGGCGGGCGACAGCCGCGAGGTCCTGCGAGCGTTGCTGCCGCGGCTTCGCCGTCAGCCGGATCGCCGCTGGCGCGAGCGGGTCGAGCGCAACGTCGACCGCTGGTGGCGCGTGCTGCAGGCCCGTGCCGAGGTGCTCGCGGAGCCGCTGAACCCGCAGAAGGTGTTCTGGGAACTTTCGCCTCGCCTGCCCGACGACTGCATCCTCACCTGCGATTCGGGCACCGCGGCCTTCTGGTTCGCCCGCGACCTGAAGCTCAGACGCGGCATGATGGCCTCGCTCTCCGGCGGCCTCGCCTCGATGGGCCCGGCGCTGCCGTATGCGCTGGCGGCCAAGTACGCCTATCCCGATCGCCCGGTCATCGCGCTGCTCGGCGACGGCGCGATGCAGATGAACGGCATCAACGCGCTGATCTCCATCGCCCATGCCTGGCGGCGCTGGTCCGACCCGCGGCTGTTGATCATGGTGCTGCGCAACGACGACCTCAACATGGTGACCTGGGAGCAGCGGGCCACCGAAGGCGACGCGCGTGCCGCGATCTCGCAGTTCGTGCCTGCCTTCCCGTACGCCGAGTACGCGGAGCTGCTGGGGCTGGTGGGCGTGCGCATCGATGCCCCACAGAGCGTGGGCGCTGCCTGGGACGCGGCGCTGGCCGCCGACCGCCCGGTGCTGCTCGAGATGGTGACCGACCCCAACGTCCCTCCGGCGCCGCCCCACCTCGCCGGCAAGCAGCTCAAGGCCTATGGCGCCGCGCTGCTCAAGGGCGACCGTGACGCTGTCCAGACCGTGCTGGCCGCTGCGCGCCAGTGGTGGAGCAGCCTGTTTCCGCCCGATGGCGACGAGGCCACGCCGTCGCCTGCGAGCCCCGGCGCTGTCGATACCCAGGCGGAAGCCGAATCCGCTGTCGGCGAGGAAGACCCCGGCGCCGCGCTCGACGCGATGCCTTCAAACACCCGCGGAGGATCCCCTTCATGACCACGGCCCGCATTGCCATCCTCGTCGGCAGCATCCGACCCGGCTCCATCAACCTGCAGCTCGCCCGAGCGATCGCGCGCCTGGGCCCGCAGGAGTGGACCTGGGAGCACGTCGACATGCACGACCTGCCTTCCTACAACCAGGACCACGACGGCGCCATGCCGCCACAGGCGGTACGGCTCAAGCAGCGCATCGAGGCGGCCGACGGGCTGCTCTTCGTCACGCCGGAGTACAACCGCTCGATCCCGGGCGTGTTGAAGAACGCCATCGACACCGCCTCCCGCCCCTACGGCAAGAACTCTTTCGCGGGCAAGCCGGCAGGAGTGATCGGGGCCTCCATCGGGGCCATCGGCACGGCCGTCGCGCAGCAGCACCTGCGCACGGTGCTCGCGTACCTCGACGTGCCGACGCTCGGGCAGCCCGAGGCCTTCATCCATTTCAAGGAAGGCCTGGTCGATGCCTCGGGCGATATCACCGATGACAGCACCCGAGAGTTCATCCGCAAGTGGGTCCAGGCCTTCAGCCGGTTCGTCGAGACACATGTGTCTCGGCGACCGGGCTAGCCCCGGGCAAAAGGGCCGCTGCAGGCCGTGCGTGTGCAGGAACGTGAACGGCATGTTTTCCTACAGCGGGACCCTCCGGCGGCGGACCCGCTCCCCCAGGACCGACGCCTAGAGTGGGCAGCACCGGGAACATCCGGTCCCACCTTCCTTCCTTTCGATCGAGACCTTGCCCCCGCGGGGCTTGTCGCCACAAGGAGTCCGATATGTCCACACCCAAGAAGCTCGTGATCGCCGGCTTGTCCGCCACTGCCGTGGTGGCCTCGATCGGCTACGCCTTTGCCCAGAGCACCGACGACACGGCGCTGGCCAACAGCAACTGGAACGGCGCCCAGAACTCGGCCGAGGATGCCAACGCCGCGAATGCCGGCCCGCCGGCCATGCCGTCGGCCGCCGTGTCCGCCTACAACGCCGAGATCGGTGCGGCCGGCACTTCCGACCAGTCCATGTCGAGCACCACCTCGACGAGCACCGACATGTCGACCTCGTCGTCTGCCTCGTCGTCGTCGGGCATGGCCGCGACCGACTCGACCAGCCCCTGGTCGGCCCCGAGCGATGCCGGTTCGAGCACCGCGACCACCACCGATCCTTACGCGGCGCATCCGAACGCCGCCAACCCGACGGCGGGAACCTCGCCTGACAAGACCGACATCACCCACCCGGCGGTCGAGCCGCAGGCCGCCACGGGCGCGAACCCGAGCATGACGACCAACACGGCGCCGATGTCGTCCGGTTCGTCCATGTCGACCAGCCCGGCGCCGGCATCCTCGACCGCGACGACTCAGACCGAGACTCGCGTCGACCTGAACTCGCCGAACGAGCCGCAGTACAACCTGGCCAGCGATCCGTGGCTGCGTCATCGCAACAATCCGAACTCCAACAGCGACAACAACGCCAGCGCGAACGCCAGCACCGGCACCTCCGGCGAACGTGCGCCGCGCGCTGACCGCAACTGATCCACATCCGCATTGACAGCGTGACCAACGGCCCGGCATGCCGAGGGGAGTCGGCATCGCCGGGCTCGTTTGGTCTGAAGCATCGACGGAGCTGAAGCCATGAACCTCAGTCGCGATGTCACCGATGGCCTGAAGCAGGGGCTGCTGGTCGGGGCCGCCGTGCTGGTCCTGGTCGTCCCGCAGGTGCGCCATCACGGCACGCTGGTGCCGCAGCTGGTACCTTCGCTGTCGCGCTCCGACATGACGTCGGTGACCGCGCCTTCGCAGCAGGCGTCGGTGGCGGTGCCCGGTGCCGAAGCCGCTGCCTTCGAGCGACAACTGGACCTCGGCAACGAGCCCGCCTCGCGCGATGTGCGCCGCGTGGCCCAGTGGGTCGTCGACTCGGCCGACAACGGCAACCGCCACTTCGTCATCCTCGACAAGCGCAACGCCAAGGTCTTCGTCTTCGAACCGGGCGGCAAGCTGATATCCGCGAGCCCGGTGCTGCTGGGGTATGCCGCCGGGGACGACACGGTCCCGGGTATCGGCGATCGGCCGATCGAGGATGTGCGTCCGTCCGAGCGGACGACGCCGGCCGGGCGCTTCGTGGCGGAGCCGGGCCGCAATGCGCGCAACGAGGATGTCGTCTGGGTCGACTACGACGCGGCCGTCTCCATGCACCGGGTGATCACCACCAATCCGAAGGAGCACCGGCTGGAGCGGCTGGCCACGCCGACCTCGGCCGACAACCGCATCAGCTACGGCTGCATCAACCTGCCTCCCAGCTTCTTCGAGAAGACGCTGTTCCCGGTCTTCCGGGGCACCCGCGGCATCGTCTACGTGCTGCCCGAGGTCAAGCCTCTGGCCGAGGTCTTCCCCGGGGTGAAGGCCACGAACCGGGTCGCTGGCGGCATGGCCTCTCCACCCCCCATCTGAACTCTTCAGGAGAATACCCCTCAGGGTTTACGCCGAAGTCCAGGCAGCACACCTGCGTTGCGCGGGTGTAAAGGAGGCTCGATCCGCCGAAAAGCGGTGCGGATTAGTCCTTCTTGTCGCTATTGCTTACCCACCTTGCCATTAGTATGGCGGCCATCGCGAGCCGGGCTCCGTGCCCGGCTTGTCCTTGAGTACCGCTGTAGAGGTTTCCGGCGAAATGGCTTGGATGGGTCGAAAGGGCGCGCGCGCCGCGTGCCTGGCAGTCTTGTGTCTGATGGGAGCGGGTGTCCAGGCGGGGATGGCAACGTCCCAGCCGGTGCCCGCGGTCGTGAAGGCCGATTTTGCGGATGCACGGCCGTCGGAAGACGCCCGCCGCGTGGCCGAATGGGCTTTCGAGCACGACGACGCGAAGGGCCGCCCGGTCGCGGTGGTCGACAAGCGGAACGCCCGGATCTACGTCTTCGGGGCCGATGGCCGCCTGCGAGGCAACACCGCCGTGCTGCTGGGCCTGGCCAAGGGTGACAAGAGCGCGCCGGGCATCGGCGAGATGGCCGGCGGCTACATCCCTGCCGGCCTGCGCACCACGCCGGCTGGCCGCTTCGACTCCGAGCCCGGCCACAACGCCAAGGGCGAGGCCATCGTCTGGGTCGACTACGACGCCGCCTTCGCGATCCATCGCCTGCGCCCGGCACCGGCCGCCGAGCGTCGCCCGGCCCGCCTGTTCTCGGACACGCCGGACGACAACCGCATCTCCCAGGGCTGCGTGATCGTCCCGGGCAACTTCTTCGACCAGGTCATCACGCCCACGCTCGGTCGCCAGCGAGGCGTCGTCTATGTGCTGCCGGACGCCGAGCCCGAGTCGGCCAGCCTGCAGGTGGCCGGCAACCCCTGAGTAGGGCGGCAACGCTTGCCGCACAAACTCCGAGGCCCGCTGTTCAGCGGGCCTCGGCATTTTCGGACGGCCGCTTCGGCCATCGAAACTTACTTCTTGGTGCTGCTGCTGGTGGACGAGCCGGTGCCCGCGCCGCCGCTCGTTCCGCTCGTTCCGGACGTGCCGGACGTGCCGGACGTGCCGCCGGTCGAGCCGCTCAGCGAGGTCGAGCCGGTGGAACCCGTCGAGCCGGAGGAGCCCGCGGCGTAGCTGCCGCCCGTCGAGCCCGAAGTGCCCGAGGATCCGGATGTGCCGGACGAACCGCCCTTGCGGCCCTCACGCCACTTCCCGAACTCGTCCGAGAACTTCTGATAGCGGTCCTGGCGCCAGTTGCGGTAGTCGTCGTCCAGGTTGCGCATCTGCTCGCTGCGCCACTGGTGGTAGTCGGGGTCGAACTGCTCGTGCTGGCTCCACTGGCTTGCGCCGCCCTGGTGGCCGGACTGGCCACCCCACTGGCCCGAAGAGGCGCCGGATTGGCCACCGTACTGGCCACCGTATTGGCCGGACTGGCCGGTGCCGCCCCATTGGCTCTGCTCGTGCATGCCGCCGCCGTAGCCACCGTAGCCCTGGCTGCCGAAGCCGCCCTGGCCGGAGCCGCCGCCGAACTGCCCGGAGCTGCCGCCCCACTGGCCCTGGCCGCCGTAGCCGCCTTGCTGGCCGCCGTAGCCGCCGCCCTGGTAGTGCTGGCTGCCCTGGCCATAGCCACCCTGGCCGCCGTAGCCACCCTGGCCGCCGTAGCCGCCTTGCTGGCCGCCGTAGCCGCTGCCCTGGTAGTGCTGGTCGCCGCCGAAGCCGCCCTGGCCGTAGCTGCCTTGGCCGTAGCTGCCTTGGCTGCCGTAGCCGCCTTGCTGGCCGCCGTAGCCGCTGCCCTGGTAGTGCTGGCCACCACCGTAGCCACCCTGGCCTTGGCCATAGCCACCCTGGCCGTACCCTCCCTGGCCCTGGCCATAGCTGCCCTGGCCGTATCCGCCCTGGCCGTATCCGCCCTGGCCGCCACCGTACTGCTGGCCGCCGTAGCCGCCCTGGCCTTGGTAGTGCTGGCCGCTGCCATAGCCTGCAGACTGCTGGCCGTACCCGCCGCCCGACTGCTGTCCACCGTAGCTGCCGCTGCTGCCCGACTGGCCGTAGTCCTGGCCACCGCGCGAACTGCCATAGTCGCGGTTCTCGCCGTACTCGCTCCCGCCCATGCCGCGCTGCTGCTGTTGCTGCTCGCGCCGGCCGAAGCTGCCACCGGAGCGGTCTTCGTCCTCATAGCCACCACCCTGGCGGCCCGAATAATCACGCTGTTGCATCTGGCTTCCTTTCCAATCGGTTGGTCAGACGGTCCCGGCTCCCGCCGGGTCATCCGTACCGGCCCATTCGGCAAGCGCCATACCCAGGCGGCCGCGGATCGATGTAACGCTCAGCCGACCATCAAGGCCTGCAAGGTCTGCAGCGTGTCGGCCTCGTGCAGCGGCTTGTCGTGCCGGATGCGCAGCATGCGAGGAAAGCGCACGGCGATGCCGCTCTTGTGTCGCGTGCTCAGGTTGATGCCCTCGAAGCCGAGCTCGAAGACGAGCGTCGGCTTCACGCTGCGCACGGGGCCGAACTTCTCCAGCGTGGTGGCGCGGATCACGCGGTCGATCTCGCGGAATTCCTCGTCCGTCAGGCCCGAATAGGCCTTGGCGAAGGGCACCAGCTGCAGCGCGCCGGGCTGCGCCGGCTCGCGCCGCGCGATGGCCTCGACCACGCCCTGGGCTTCGGCCGCGTCCTGCGGCTGGCGGCTCCACACCGCGAAGGTGTAGTCGGTGTAGACACTGGCGCGCCGCCCATGCCCGGCCTGCGCGTAGATCAGCACCGCGTCGACGGACAGCGGGGCGATCTTCCATTTCCACCAGGTGCCTTCGCTCTTGGTGCGGCCGCTGCCGTAGCGGGCTTCGGCATGCTTGAGCATGAAGCCTTCGACGCCTCGCTCGCGCGACTCCTCGCGCAGCGTGGCGAGCGCGGCCCAGTCGCCACCGCTGACCAGCGGCGAGACCATCAGGCCCGGTGCCTCGGCGGCGAGCGCCTCGAGCTTGCGCCGCCGCTCACGCTGGGGCCGCGAGCGCCAGTCCTCGCCGGCCCATTCGAGCAGGTCGTAGGCGATGAACCCTGCCGGCGCTTCCGACAGCACTTTCTTCGTGAGCAGCTTGCGCCCTATGCGTTGTTGCAGCAAGTTGAACGGGGCCGGCCGGTCATCCTTCCAGACGACGATTTCGCCGTCGATGACTGTCCCGTCGGGCCAGCGGCCGGCGAGCGCCACCACCTCCGGGAAGCGCTCGGTCACCAGTTCTTCGCCCCGCGACCAGACCCAGATCCGGCCGGCGCGCCGCACGACCTGCGCGCGGATGCCGTCGTACTTCCACTCCACCAGCCAATCGGCCGGCGCGCCGAGGCGAGAGTCGAACTCGTGTGCCGGTGCATCGAGCGCATGGGCCAGGAAGAACGGGTAGGGCTGGCCGGAATCCGGAGCGGCCGCTGCCGCCTCCTCGGACAGCAGCGACCGGTAGGCGCGTGCATCCGGCCGGGCCGCCTTGTCGGTGTAGCCCATCATCCGCTGGGCGACGAGCTTGGCGTCGATGCCCGCATGCTGCGCCAGCGCCCGCTGCACCAGCAGCTTGCTGACGCCGACGCGGAAGCCGCCGCCGATGAGCTTGGTGAGCAGGAAGCGGCCGGTCGCATCCAGCTCCGCCCACCAGGCGACTACGCGCGAGGCCTGCTGCTCCGGGCTCATCTGGCGCAGGGGCAGCAGCCGCTGCTCCACCCATTCCGCCAGGCCGACGTCGCTGGCCTCGGCGGCGAGCGGCAGCACGTGCGCGATGGTCTCGGCCAGGTCCCCCACGGCCTGGTAGCACTCGTCGAACAGCCAGGGTTCGATGCCGGCCTGCCGGCGCGCGAGTTCGGCCAGGAGCGCCGGCGACACGACCTGGCGCGGCTTGCCGCCCGCGAGGAAGTAGACGGCCCAGGCGGCATCCGCATCGCTCGCCTCGCCAAAGTAGCGGACCAGCGCCGCCACCTTGTCGTTGGTGCCGGTGCTCGCGTCCAGCTCGTTGAACAGCTGCGAGAAGCGCCTCATTCAGCGCCTCATTCGTTGCTCGGGACGTCGCCGGCCGGCTTCTCGGCCAGCGCGCGCTCGTCGTCGTACTCGGTCTGGAAGGCGCCGGCCTGCAGGCCCTGCTCCTGCAGCCAGCGGACCATGATCGCCTCGTAGCCGTGGGTCACGATCACCCGCTCGGCGCCGGTGGCGGCGATGGCCTGCTGCAGGCCGGGCCAGTCGGCGTGGTCGCTCAGCACGAAGCCGCGGTCGACCGCGCGCCGGCGGCGGGTGCCGCGCAACTGCATCCAGCCGCTCGCGAAGGCATCGCTGTAGTCGCCGAACCGGCGCGTCCAGGGCGAGCCCTGCACCGAGGGCGGCGCGACGACCAGCGCGCGGGAGAGCGCCGCCTTGTCCAGCTCCGTCGCAGGGTGTGTGGGCGGCAGCTCGACGCCTTCTTCGCGGTAGGCCCGGTTGAGCGGCTCGACGGCACCGTGCACGACGATCGGGCCGATGCCGGCGTCGACCCCGGCCAGGATGCGCTGGGCCTTGCCGAAGCTGTAGCCCATCAGCAGGCTGGCCCGGCCGGCTTCTGCATTGGCGCGCCACCAGCCGTTGATTTCGTCGAAGACCTCGCGCTGCGGCTGCCAGCGGTAGATCGGCAGGCCGAAGGTCGATTCGGTGACGAAGCAGTGGCAGCGGACCGGCTCGAAGGGCTCGCAGGTGCGGTTGTCGTCGCCGGCGCCGCACACGAAGTAGTCGCCCGACGCCACCCACACCTGGCCTTCGTGCTCCAGCCGCACCTGCGCCGAGCCGAGCACGTGGCCGGCCGGGTGCAGGCTGAGGCGAACGCCATGGTGCTCGATCACCTCGCCGTAGGCGAGCGTCTGCAGGGCGATCTCGCCCAGCCGCGCGCGCAGCACGCCGGCCGAGCGTGCCGCCGCCAGGTAGTGTCCGTGGCCCACCCGCGCGTGGTCGCCGTGGGCATGGGTGACCACGGCGCGTGCCACCGGACGCCAGGGGTCGATGTAGAAGTCGCCGGGCGGGCAGTACAGCCCTTCGGGACGCTGGACGATCAGATCCATGTCTGCAGTGTCGAAATCCGGAATGCCGGATCGTCGTGGAGGAGCAGGGCCTTGCTGGCGCCTGCCCCGATTTCAACCCGAGCAAGGAGCCTGGCATGGCCACCATTCAGAAGATCATTCCTTTCCTCTGGTACGCCAAGGAGGCGGAGGAGGCTGCGCAGTTCTATGCCTCCATCTTTCCCGATTCGCGCATCGAGCGCATCTACACGCTGCCCGTCGAGTCGCCGAGCGGCCCGCCGGGGTCGGTCAAGGTGGTCGAGTTCCTGCTCTTCGGCCAGAAGCTCATCGCGATGAGCGCCGGGCCGCTGGACCCGTTCAACCATGCGATCTCCTTCGTGGTCAACTGCGACACCCAGCAGGAACTCGACAAGTACTGGAACGCGCTGCTCGACGGCGGCTCTGCCGAGGCCTGCGGCTGGCTGAAGGACCGCTACGGCCTGTGCTGGCAGATCGTGCCGACCGAGCTGGACGATCTGATGGCCGACCCGGACCCGGCGAAGGCCAAGCGCACCGCCGAGGCGATGATGAAGATGGTCAAGTTCGACATCGCCGCCCTGAAGGCCGCGCACGACGGCACGGCGGGCTGAACCACGCAAGAAGGAAGACTGCATCATGTCCAAGTTGAAGGTCGCCGCCTTTTCCATTTCGCTCGACGGTTTCGGCGCGGGGCCCGGCCAGAGCCTCGAGCATCCGCTGGGCGAGGGCGGGGAGGGCCTGCACGAGTGGTTCCTGGGGACCCGCACGTTTCAATCCGTGCTTGGCAAGGACGGGGCCGGCTCTTCGGGCGTCGATGAGGACTTCGCCGCGCGCAGCTTCGCCAACCTCGGCGCCTGGATCATGGGGCGCAACATG
The DNA here is from genome assembly GCA_946479475.1 of uncultured Ideonella sp. The sequence goes on from CAMLGG010000052.1 coordinate 19,980, forward strand.
TTCGGCCCGGTGCGCGGCCCCTGGCCCGACGACCAGTGGAAGGGCTGGTGGGGCCCCAACCCGCCGTACCACGTGCCGGTGTTCGTGTTGACGCACCATGCGCGGCCGCCGCTGGAGATGGAAGGCGGCACGGTCTTCCACTTCGTCACCGATGGAATCGAGTCGGCGCTCGAACGCGCCCGCGCGGCGGCGGGCGGCAAGGACGTGCGGATCGGAGGCGGCGTGTCGACCGTCCGCCAGTACCTGCAGGCCGGACTGATCGACGAGATGCACCTGGCGATCTCCCCGGTGCTGCTGGGCCGGGGCGAGGCCTTCTTCGCCGGCCTCGACCTGGTCCGGCTCGGCTTCGAGTGCACCGAGAGGGCGGGCACCCCTGATGCGATGCACGTCGTGCTGGCGAAGACCCGCTGACACGAGCCGTTCACACGCTGTTTCGCAGCGTAGGCGGCCGTTTGCCGGCGGTTGCCACGGGGCTCCCAGGATGCAGCCATCGACAACTCCCCTGGGAGCGATGCGATGGGCACCACGAGAATGCTGGACGGCCGCCACGACACGCACCTGCTGCGGTTCCGGTCACTGTTCAACGAAGGCCGCGGCCTCGTCTTCCCCTGCGACGGGCAGGGCAGGGTCGACATGAACACGCTGAGCGAACGGGCGCTGGGCAACTACCTCTACGCCCGCACGGTGATCGGCCGCGAGTTCGCCACGCCCCGCGTGGAGCCGGCTTGATCAGGCCCCTGCGCCGCCTTCGGCGTCGGTCCCCCGAGGGGATCAGTCGTCTGGGGGCGGCCCGGCGACGCCTGATGAGGCCCCTACGCCGCCTACGGCGTCGGTCCCCAACGGGATGGCGGCCATCCAGGGAGCGGCCCGGCGACGCCTGAGGCCGCCACGGATTCAGCCGCCCGATTTCCGATCTAATGGGGCATGCCCCAGTCCTCGCGGTCGATCGTTCCCCGCCGTGATGACGCCGAGGCGCCCCGGCGGGACGTCGCCGGCGCCCTGGCCGACTCCATCCTCTCGATGCTCGGCAGCGCACCGGCATCCGACCGTGTTGCCAGCGAGCATCCGGCTGACGCCGCCCGCCGTGCGGCAGCGGCGGCCGCGGCGAAGGCGGCGACGGCCGCCGGCACCCTCGCCTTGCCGCCCGGCCCGCTCGGCTGGCTGACGGTGCTGCCCGAGCTGCTCGCCGTCTGGCGCATCCAGGCCCAGCTGGTGGCCGACATCGCGGCGCTGCACGGCAAGCGCGGTGGCGTGACCCGCGAGCAGATGCTGTATTGCCTGTTCAAGCACACCGCTTCGCAGGCCGTGCGCGACCTCGTCGTGCGGGCCGGTGAACGCTGGCTGGTGCGCAAGGCCAGCAGTGCCACCTTGCAGGCGGTGGCGCGCCGCATCGGCGTTCGGCTGAGCCAGCAGGGCGTCTCCAAGGCGGCTGCCCGCTGGCTGCCGGTGGTCGGCGCCATGGGCGTCGCGGCCTACGCCTACTACGACACCACGCAGGTGGCGCGGGCGGCGACCGAGCTGTTCTCGCGGCCGATAGAGATCGAGCCGGCCGAGGGGGCGTGAAGCTCAGGCCCCGCCCAGCCGTTGCGAGAGCAGGGCGGCGGCCGCGCGCAGGTCCTCGGCGAAGCGCGGCTTCATGCGGGCCTCCGGCGCCGTGAGCGTGAGCGCGCCCAGCAGCTCACGTCCCGTGCCCCACACCGGCGCCGATACGCCGACGAGGCCGGCCACGCGATCGCCCGAGAGCTGCGCGTAGCCTTCGCGCCGGATCTGCTCGTACAGCCTGCCGCGTGCGCCGGCGAAGGCCATCAGCACCCGTCCGCCGGCTCCGCGGTCCAGCGGCAGCAGGTCGCCAGCCTGCACGTGATCGCGCAGCGTGTGAGGAGAATCGACGCGGTAGAGGCACAGCCGCTGGTCGCCCCGGCGGACGTGGAAGGCGACGCTCTCCTGCGTGCGGGCGACGAGCCTCTGCATGGCCGGCAGCACCGCGTCCTCCAGCGAGAACGAGGCCGCATAGAGGCTCGCAAGGCGCGCGACCTCCGGCCCGAGCGCCCAGCGGCCGTCATCCGTGCGGCGGACCAGCCGGCCATGCTCCAGCGAGGCCAGCAGCCGCAGGGCGGTGCTCTTGTGCAGGCGCGTGCGTCCGGCGAGTTCGGCCAGGGCGAGGGCGCTGTCGCCGGGGCGATAGGCCGCGAGCAGGCTCACGGCGCGGTCCACCGCGGCGGCACCGCCCGGCGCAGCCTGCTCCTCGGCAACGGAAGGGGTGGCCGACTTTCGGGGCATGGTGGTACGATGTATTTCAAGAGATAGAGCAAAGTTCTATCTTACAGAATTCTGGCGTCCGCACCGACATGCCTTTCGACCCCGTCCTGATCAGCGAAGTCGGCCCGCGCGACGGCCTGCAGAGCGTGAAGGCCACCATGTCCACGCCGCACAAGCTGGCCTGGATCGACGCGCTGCACGCCGCCGGCCTGCGCGAGGTCGAGGTCGGCTCCTTCGTGCCGGCGAAGCTTCTGCCGCAGATGGCCGACGTGGCCGAGGTGGTGCGCCACGCGCTTGCGAAGCCGGGCTGGACGGTGATGGCGCTCGTTCCCAACCTTCGTGGCGCCGAGGCCGCGCTGGCGGCCGGCGCGCACAAGCTGACCCTGCCCGTGTCGGCCAGCGAGGCTCACTCGCTGGCCAACGTGCGCAAGACCCGCGAGCAGATGATCGAGGAGCTGGGGGCCATCGTGGCGTTGCGGGACGAGCACGCCCCGCAAGCGCTCGTGGAGGTAGGGCTGTCGACCGCCTTCGGCTGCACGCTGCAGGGCGAGGTGCCGGAGGACGAAGTCATCCGAATCGCCGAGGCCGCGGCGCAGGCGGGGGCCGACGAAGTGGGCCTGTCGGACACCACCGGCATGGCCAACCCGGCGCAGGTGGGCCGGCTGTTCCGCCGCCTGCGCTCGGCGCTGGGCGAGCGCGCCGGCGCGGCGCACATGCACAACACGCGAGGCCTGGGCCTGGCCAACTGCCTCGCAGCCTACGAGGCCGGGGTACGCACCTTCGACAGCTCGCAGGCCGGCCTGGGCGGTTGCCCCTACGCGCCGGGCGCGTCGGGCAACGTCGTCACCGAAGACCTGGTCTTCATGTTCGAGGCCATGGGCGTGCCGACCGGCGTCGACCTGCAGCGCCTGTTCGCTGCGCGGGCGCTACTGCAGGCCGGCCTGCCCGGCGAGCCGCTGTACGGCATGACGCCGGAGGCGGGCCTGCCGCCGGGCTTCCGCTACGCCGACGCAAGGAGCGTGTCGTGAGCAGGGCACCAGACTTGCCGCTGGCGGGCCTGCGCGTCGTCGAGTTCACCCACATGGTCATGGGCCCGACCTGCGGGATGATCCTGGCCGACCTCGGCGCGGAGGTGATCAAGGTCGAGCCGCTGGCCGGCGACAACACCCGCCGCCTGCTGGGCTCGGGTGCCGGCTTCTTCGGCCTGTTCAACCGCAACAAGAAGAGCCTCGCGGTGGACGTGAAGGACCCGCGGGGGCGCGAGGTCGTGCTCAAGCTCGTCGCCGGGGCCGACGTCTTCAGCGAGAACTTCAAGGCCGGCACGATGGAGCGCCTGGGCTTCGGGCACGAGGCGCTCTCGCGGCTCAACCCGCGGCTGGTCCATGTCTCGCACAAGGGCTTCCTGCCCGGGCCCTACGAGCACCGCCCGGCGCTCGACGAGGTCGTGCAGATGATGGGCGGCCTGGCCTACATGACCGGCCCCGAAGGGCGGCCGCTGCGCGCCGGCACCAGCGTCAACGACATCATGGGCGGCATGTTCGGCGCCATAGGCGCGCTGGCCGCACTGGCCGCGCGCGAGAAGACCGGCCGCGGCCAGGAGGTGCAGGCCGCGCTGTTCGAGAACAACGTCTTCCTCGTGGCGCAGCACATGATGCAGTTCGCCGTCACCGGCCGGGCCGCGGCACCGATGCCGAGCCGCATCAGCGCCTGGGCGGTCTACGACGTGTTCACCGTGCAAGGGGGCGAGCAGATCTTCCTGGCGGCCGTGAGCGATGGCCAATGGGCGGCGATGTGCGAGGAGTTCGGCTTCGACGACCTGAAGGCCGATGGGCGCCTCGTGTCGAACAACTCGCGCGTCCAGGCACGGGAGTGGCTGCTGCCCCTCCTGCGCGATCGGTTCGCGACCTTTCCGGCGTCGCAACTCGCCGAGCGCTTCGAGAAAGCCGGCCTGCCATACGCCCCGATCACGAAGCCGCAGGACCTGTTCGACGATCCGCACCTCGCCGCGACCGGCGGCCTGGCAGAGGTCACGCTGCCGGCCGACGCCAGCGGCGCCGGCCAACCCGTCCAGACGCGCATGGCCCTGCTGCCCCTCGCGCTCGACGGCGCACGCCTGCCCTTGCGTGAACCGCCCCCCGCACTCGGCGAGCACACCGAGACATTGCTGCAGGGGCTGGGCTATTCGGCCGAACAGATCGGGCAACTGCGCGACGCGAGGGTGGTCGGCGGCGTGGCGTGAGCCCAGGGCGGTCGGCGTTCAGTTGCTGTACAGCAGGCCGCGGCCGGTGCCGCTGACGTAGATCCGGCCATTGACGCCCTGGTCCGCCGCCATCACGCCGATGCCGCCGAACTGGTGAGCGTCGTCGTTGAAGCGCGTCCAGGTCGCGCCGGCGTCGTCCGAGCAGTAGATGCCCCACACGCCGTTGATCACGCCCACCACGTAGAGGGCCGCGGAGTACTTGGCGCCGGCCGCCGCCTTGCCCAGCGCGATCACGCTGGCGCCCTGCGCGCCGTTGGCCGAGGCGAACTGGGTGAGCTTCGTCCAGGTCGCGCCGGAATCGACCGAGTGGAAGACGGAGCTGCCGTCGGCCACCCAGAGGTCGCCCTCGGCGTTGGGGTTGACCGCCATGGAGGTGGTCCACCAGGCGTCCGGGGCCATGCCTGCCGCCACCGAGCCCTGGCTCAGCGTGAAGCTGTGGCCGCCGTCGGTCGAGACGTAGACCTTGCCGGGCGAGTTGCTCCAGGTGGCGCCGCCGGAGTCGTAGGCGTAGACCTT